>NZ_JBSWYU010000010.1:0-176926 GCF_056161265.1 Marinomonas sp. ABL3_031 | reverse complement strand
CTCTCAGACCAGTTAGAGATCGTCGCCTTGGTAGGCCTTTACCCCACCAACTAGCTAATCTCACGCAGGCTCATCTAATAGCGGAAGGTCCGAAGATCCCCTCCTTTCCCCAATAGGGCGTATGCGGTATTAGCATGCGTTTCCACATGTTGTCCCCCTCTACTAGGCAGATTCCTACGCGTTACTCACCCGTCCGCCGCTCGTCGGCAAGAAGCAAGCTTCTCCCGTTACCGCTCGACTTGCATGTGTTAAGCCTGCCGCCAGCGTTCAATCTGAGCCATGATCAAACTCTTCAGTTAAAAAAGCTTGCTCACTCAAATCTCGAAACACTAACAATTACTTAATAAAGCGAATTGACGTGTTAGACTCTCATGAGACTTCAATTTCTTTTTGAAGCCCCAGCGAGCGCCCACACAAATTATCTGATTATCTATTTTAAAGAGCGTGCTGACTTGTTTTGGTGTCGCTTCGTTGTTCTGAAGTACACCCCGTGTCAGCGAGGGCGTATATTAAGGATCTACAGATTTAGTGCAACCTCTTTTTTCGTTTTTTTAAGGTTTTGGTTAAGTTTTTTGTTTTCTGTATAAAGAACATACAAAAAGACCTGTTATCTCTCGATAACAGGTCTTTTTTGATCTTTCAGACTTCCATTTATCAGGTAATCAAGACTCGCTAGCGTTAGCCGCCTCTTTACGACGCTTCCATTCGTAAACCACAGCCAACAAAATAGTGATAGTAATCATTACTAAACCTAAAGCGTTCACTGCTGGCGTCAAACCTGTTCGCACTTTAGACGCAATGTAAACCGTCAACGTTGTGTCGTAACCTTTTACAAATAAGGTTGTGTTGTAGTTTTCAAACGATTGTAAAAACGCAATGGCCGCCGCAGAAAAAATTGCGGGCTTAAGGTAAGGCAGAAGAATACGACGAAACGCTTGCCACTGTGTTGCACCCAAACTCAATGCAGCATTTTCCAATGTACGATCAAAACGTTGTAAGCGCGCCAGTACCATCAGCATGACATAAGCAGCAATAAAGGTGGTTTGTGCAATCACAGTCAAAAAGACACCACCACTAACAGACAAGCCTTTCCAGAAGATCAATGTAGAGATGCCCACAATAACACCTGGTGTTAATAGTGGCGACATCATCAGTGAATAAAGGAAGGTCTTACCTTTGCCTTGTACTGTAGACAAGAACAGCGCACAACAGATACCAATTGGCACAGCTACTACCAAGACACCTGCAGCAACGATAATACTGGTCCACAAAGCCTGCCACATAGCGCCATCTTGCGCCAAGGCATCAAACCATTTTAAGGTGGCACCTCGCCATGGGGAAACCGTTGGAAAACGGCTGTCATTAAAGGTCGCCAAGCCCATGATAATAAGCGGCGTGAATAGATATAAGAAAAATATTCCGATATAAAAGCGAACACCAAATCGCATAATGCTTTCTGAATTCATCGTGCAATATCTCCTAAGCCCACTTTAAACACACGCATCACTAAAGCAATAAATCCAATGCAGATAATCAACAACAAGAAAGCATAGGCAGCGCCTTGATTCCAGTTACCTCCTTCGAAGAACCAGTTATAAATGATCTGTGTAAACCAGCGGCTACCAGGAGAACCTAATAAGGCGGGAACAGCATAACTACCCGCTGCTAACATGAAGGTCATGATGCAACCTGTTGCGATACCTGGCTTAGCGTGTGGAATAATGACCCGCCAGTGAGTTCTAATCCAACCCGCCCCCAAGTTACGCGCCGCTTTAATTTGGTTCGTATCCAAACTTTCAATCGCGTTATAGATAGGGAAGATCATAAACAGGATGTAGGCGTACACCATACCGATCAAGACACCACCATCACCCGATAAGAAACGAATAGGTCGGTCAATCAAACCCAAACCTAACAATGCGGCATTTAAGGGTCCTTTGTAAGCTAGAATAATGTACCAAGAAAAGGTTCTTAGAATTTCATTAATCCAGAAAGGAATCACCAACAATAGCAGACACAACGCGGCTTTTTGCGGTGTCGCTACTTTGGCAAGGTAATAAGCAATTGGATAACTGACCATGAGTGTAAGCACAGTAACCAAAACACTAGACCAGATGGTTTTAAAGAAGATTTTCAAGTGGATTTGATTACTGAACAGGGTCTCATAGTTTACTAAAGAATAACCATCCTTCGGCCCACCCACTTCTGCTGGCAGCAAATTTGGACGAAACGAATAATCCACCATCAGCAATTGCGGCAGTATCACCAAGGCAATCAGCCAAATGGCAATCATACCTATGATACCAACCGCTAGCCCACTGCCGAAGCGGGCGGTGAGTTGATTAAACATCACTACCCCCAATAACCAAGGCATCCTCAATTTGGTAAGACAAGGTCAATGCCGCGCCTTTGGTTAAGGAATCATCATATTGATGCGCCCCTAATTGAATATTCAGATTCTGCTGCTGAGAAGCTTTAGTCAAGGTACTTAGCGTTAAATAAGCCCCTTCAAAGTTAACTTCCTCAATTTCTACCGCAATACTTTGCATACCTTCTTCTGCTTCAAGTCTAAAGTGCTCTGGTCGAATAAATAAGGTAGCGTCATCACCCACCGATACAGATGATTGCACACGACCCTTTAATAGCCCCTGTTCACCACAACGAATAGTGGCAATACCATTTTCAATCTGTTCTACCTTGCCTTGCAGCGCATTATTCTCACCAACAAAGGAAGCGACAAACGCCGTCTTTGGATCGCGATATAAAGTAATAGGATCAGCCACTTGCTGAATACGACCGGCAGACATAACGGCAACTCGATCTGACATAGTTAGTGCTTCACCTTGGTCATGAGTAATGTAGATGAAGGTAATACCGGTTTTACGCTGGATCTCTTTTAGCTCCGTGCGCATGTGTTGACGTAACTTTAAGTCCAATGCAGAAAGCGGCTCATCTAATAACAAGACTTGAGGTTCAACTGCCAAGGCACGTGCGATGGCGATACGCTGTTTTTGACCGCCAGATAATTCTGAAACTTTCTTGTGGCCACTGCCTTCTAGTGCCACCAATTCAAGTAAGCGATCAGATGTTTTCTTGCGCTCACTTTTTGAAACACCACGGACTTCCAGTCCAAACTCTATGTTTTCTGCCACTGTCATCAATGGGAACAAGGCGAGATTTTGAAAAATCATTGAGGTTGGGCGTTTGTTTGCTGGCACACCAGCCATATCTTGCCCGCCAATTTTGACGCAGCCTTTAGTTGGATCAAGAAAGCCACTGATCATGTTCAAAATAGTGGTCTTACCACAACCGGAAGGGCCTAAAAAACTAAAAAACTCACCCGACTCAATTTTTAAGTCGGACTTTTGAATGGCCGTAAAATCACCAAATTGCATTACGACATTGTCTAAATGAACACTACTATCCATTGGTTCTCTCAAATGTTAATCATTAATGTAAAAAGCCCCTCGGGAGACAAATCTCTCCCGAGGGGCTTTAGCAAATCACTTAGGCAGATAAGTAACGGTCTTGATATTCGTTACGCAGTGCCACATACCAAGGCTCTTGGATAGGCCACCACCATAGGTTAGCAAGATCTTGCTGAGTATAAGAGTCTTTGAAGAACTGCTTAGTCGCTTCAGGTAGCAAGTCAGCCGCACCTTTTGAAGTCGAGTTGTAGCCAGTTGCCTTAACAAACATGGCTCCCGCTTCTGGTGTGTAGTACCAGTTAATGAACTCGTAAACCGAATCCACATTGTTAGCATTTTTAGGAATGACGAAGCCTTCCATCCAAGCCAACGCACCTTCTTTTGGCGCACCGTACGCAACTGGCTCACCTTCAGACTTCAGTTTGAATGCTGTACTGTCCCAAGTCTGACCAATCACCGCACCATTGGCACGGAACGCACCTTGCGCTTCGTTTTCTGTCGACCAGAACTGAGCGATAGACGCCTTGTTTTCAACCGCCACTTTTAGAATCACATCGAAGTTAGCACGCATGGCTTTTTCATTTTTGTAAGACTCTAGAAGTGGGTAAGGCAATTTACCCGCTTTTTCTAACCACAAACCAATGCCAACTAGAGCGGAATGGCCACGTACTGTCACACCACCAGCATTCTCAGGCTTCCATAGGTCACCGTAACTTAGGTTGTTTGGGTCAACATCTGCATATTGTGTGTTATAAGTAATGGCTTCTGTACCCCAATCCGATGGTGCAAAGTAACGTTTGCCATTCACAATACCACCAACATCAGAACCTTCTAGAGCACTTTCAAGGCAGCCGCTCCAATTGACACGCTTTACATCCAGAGGCTGGATTAGGTCGTAGTCAACATAACCTGGTACACGGTCAACAGTTGGCATAATAATGTCAAACCCCGTACCGTCGGTCGCACGCAATGAGTTCATTAGCTCATCATTTGTACCATAGGGTGTAAAGGTAGCATTAATACCTGTTTTGGCTTTGAAGTCCGCTAACATTTCATCCGTGATGTAGCCAGCCCACGCATAAATACGTAGTTCTTTATTAGCTGCAATAGCGCGATTGATTGAAAATGGCGTAGCCGCAACGGCACCTGCAATAGAGGCACCTTTTACAAACTGACGACGTGAAAGGGTCATGCTCGAGCTCCTTTTTCATTAGTTGTTGTCATATTATCAAAACGGAAATAACACAAAAGTTCAACAATTATTAAACGCGCGTTTAATAATACTGCTAATCTAACCTGTTATCGTGACTATTCAGTGACGATGTAAGTTATTGTGAAAAATAGCAATAAAAAATAGCTATCTTGATGCGCCCTGTGTCGTATCCAATCATTTTTGTGTCGCTATCAATTTATTGATTTTAGGCCATCCAAAAAACATTTCATGCTCGTCACCTTCTTCTCTTTCTCTCCAGTCACAAAACGGTAACAGAATAAATTTAGTCTGACCGCCTCACGTAATGTTTTGTAAATAGGCCACTAATTGAAAATATCCAACGTCACGCGAACTACGACAATAAGTTACCTCATTATTGCTGTCATGCTGATTGTCTTATTAATATGGAGCTTAATGAAGTTCCGCAGTGCATTTTCGGAAAGTAATTCATACGCACAGGTATGGGAATATTCTGCTATTGATTTAAAACAACAAATTGAAAGTTATTTATCTTCAGGTGAAGCATCAAAATTGCAATCCGCTCAAGAATTTATTCAAATGCAAATTAACCCAACCCTGAACGCCCTGCCTACGCAAATTAAAGAACCTATCCAAGCATCATTGACTGAAATTTTGAACAGTTTGGGATCAGACGTTAGAGCGGCGGGTAAACTAGCAGGCAGTCCTTTTGCTTTAATAGAAAATAATGAACTACAAACCTTACTCTCATTGGATGCAATGGCAGATAAAATAGCGAAATACAAAGAAAAAAATGGACTAACTCAGGCCGCTCCTTACTTAGCCAGTCAAGCCTATTTATACGCGGATTTGGCGCATGTCAGCGGTGCTAAAGACGAATATCTAGCTAATACAACCGAGGAAAACCTCGAACGACTGCGACAAGCACTAGATGACTTTAAAAGCCATATTGCAGAATTTAATGCCTTACCAATTCTTGACCTAGAAGGCGATCAAGACACTAACGCCGAAGACGATTTGTCTGCTTTGATGGGCTGGGCTTCCGAAGAAAATGATGAAACGACAGATCCATTAGAAGAGGTCAAAAGTGAACTCAACACCTGGTCGAACCGTTATTTAAAAGACGTCAGTTCCAGTTTGGCTGGCATACAACAAGCGACTGCGGCACAAATGAAAATCCGCGGCCTAATTGAGCAACTTGAAAGCACATTAAAAGCAGGTACCAGTAGCATTCAACAAAGTGCGGAAAATACGCAACTACAAACTCTAATTGCTTTTTCACTTTTTGTCTTACTCATGGTTATCACCACAATATCAGTACACCTATTCACTAATAAGGTCGTGGTAAAAAGTGCTAAAGATCTATACAACGCGGTTAAAGAATTGGTTGAACATCAAAATATCCAGACCCTTAAAGTGGGTAAAACCAAAAATGAGTTATCTGATGTAGCGCACTACCTCAACCGCTATTTAGAGCAAGTCAGCGTGCAGAAACAACAAAGAGATACAGAGCTAAATAATATCTCAGTATCTCTAAATGAAATGCTTAATGCCTTTGCGCAAGTGCATGAAATAAGCGTTAATTCCAAACAAGAATTGGACAATACACTGGGTATGTCAAACCAAGTCGAAGTCTTGGCCAACAAAGCCGAAGTTCGTGCACAAGAAGTGGCAAATTACGCGCAAGAAACCAACACAGCTATGACACACAGTGTCGACCAAGCGGCTTCTCTTGTCAAAGCCAATGAAATTACCGTCGACCGCCTTAATAGCAGTCAACATGCCCTTAACAATCTTGAAAACTCGGTTTTAAGTGCTTCGACCATTGTTGGTGGCATCAAAGATATATCGGAACAAACCAATTTATTGGCACTAAATGCAGCAATAGAAGCGGCTCGAGCAGGAGAACATGGAAGAGGGTTCGCCGTTGTGGCATCGGAAGTAAGAAGCTTATCGAATCGAACTCAACAGTCTCTGGAAGAGATTACACAAATTTTTGCTTCACTTACTCACGCCACTGGCAAGCTCAAGACCAACCTACAATTAATCGAAAAGTCTTCAACCGAGCAAATCAGCCTGACACAAGCTTTAGGACAGTCCGCACAAGATGTCTTGGAAAAATCTCAACAATCGACTCATTTAGCCAATAAAGCCACAGGCTATGCTGCAGAGCAAAAAGTAGGCATGAGCAATTTAAATAACGCCGTTAGCAACATTCGCGAACAAGCTAATGAATCAGAAGCCTTTATGTCTCGCGTGACGGACAATATCAAACAGAAAATTCAAGATATTACCACCACACTGGGTATTCACTGATCGAGACAGCCCCATCCGGTATAAAAAAGTGTCAGACAAAAAAATCCAGCCGCAGCTGGATTTTTTTAATTCAACTAGAGAAACAAACGCTTAGAACAATACGCGCGCTTTGATTGTTCCTTCAACCAGTTTCACTTTCTCCAATGCCAATTCCGCTGTTTCGGAATCCACGTCCATAACCATGTAACCCAATTTCTCAGTGGTTCTTAAGTACTGACCTGTAATGTTGATACCGTACTCAGAAAAGATTGAGTTGATCTTAGACAACACACCAGGACGGTTTTCGTGAATGTGCAGAATACGATGATCATCTGCTTGTGCCGGCAACGCAACTTCCGGGAAGTTAACCGCAGCAATAGTAGTACCCACATCAGAGAATTTAATCAGTTTCTCTGCTACTTCAACACCGATGTTTTCTTGCGCTTCCATCGTACTACCACCAATGTGTGGCGTTAAGATAACGTTATCTAGACCACGCAATGGTGATACAAACTCTTCATCGTTACCTTTTGGTTCAACTGGAAACACGTCCACTGCCGCGCCGGCCAGGTCGCCGGCTTTAATAGCTTCCGCCACGGCGTCCAAGTCCGCTACTGTGCCACGAGAAGCATTAATGAAGATAGAGCCTTTTTTCATATAAGAAACTTCTTTAGCACCAATCATCATTTTAGTGGATGCTGTTTCCGGTACATGTAAACTGATGATATCGCTGGTTGCCAACAACTCTTTCAAGCTTTTGATTTGACGAGCATTACCCAATGGTAACTTAGTCACTATGTCATAGAAGCACACCTCCATGCCCAATGACTCCGCCAACACACTTAACTGCGTACCTATGCTACCGTAACCTATGATACCCAAACGCTTACCACGGGTTTCGTACGAACCTACTGCCGATTTAATCCAGCCACCACGATGACAGGCAGCGTTTTTTGCAGGAATGCCACGCAACAATAGAATCAATTGACCCAGCACCAACTCAGCCACACTTCGAGTATTAGAATAAGGCGCGTTAAAAACCACAATACCTTTCGCACTGGCTGCCTCTAAATTCACTTGGTTGGTACCAATACAGAAACAACCAATCGCTGCCAACTTGTTAGCATGACTCAATACCTTTTCAGTCAATTGCGTGCGAGAGCGAATACCAATGAAGTGCGCTTCCGAGATTTTCTCGATAAGCTCATCTTCCGCTAAGGCTGTTTTGTGGTATTCAATATTGGTGTAACCCGCATCGTTCAGTGCATCTAATGCAGACTGATGGACACCTTCCAATAACAAGATTTTAATCTTCTCTTTGTCTAATGAAGTGTTGCTCATGGCTCGTTCGACTTCTCTGTTTCAGGGTGGGGGAAAAAATAAGGCCATATGGTAACACAGAACATTCTTTGTCGTATTCAGAATACTGAAATGTGATTCATTATGATAAGAACAAAACTCATGAATAGTGCTACTAAATACTCCCTTGATACTTAAAGAAGTTACGAAAAAGTCCACCAACTTGTTAAACAGAAGTTTTGCGTTTTAAATAAACACCCGTTTCCACATGATGAGTATAAGGAAATTGATCAAACATGGCGTATCGCACCACTTCATGACTGGTGAGCAAAGACTCTAAGTTAGTTTTCAATGTCTCTGGATTACAAGAAATGTAAAGAATAGAATCCACTTTACGAATCAATTCAATCGTCGCATCATCCAACCCAGCTCTTGGTGGATCGACTAACACGACTTCTGGCGACAAGGTATTCATGCCCGCTTGCAACAAGGTTTTTGGTAACTCTGTATCACCATTCAACGCGGCTGACACGTCTTCACTGGCCATTTTAACCACTTGCACATTTTGCATACCATTTATGGCGATGTTGAGTTGTGCTGAATTGACAGACACTTTTGAAATTTCCGTCGCCACCACGCGCTCAAACTGACGCGCCAGCGGGATTGAGAAGTTGCCATTACCACAATACATTTCCAACAGGTCGCCGCTCGCTCCTTGAGTGATATCCAGCGCCCACTCAAGCATTTTTTCATTAATACCAGCATTAGGTTGCGTAAAACTGTTCTCTACTTGCTGGTAATGAAATTGCTGTCCATTCACCGTCAAGGTTTCCATTACAAAATCACGAGTAAGTACTTGCTTACGTTTACGGCTACGACCAATAAAGTGGCAAGCTGGAAAAGATTTATTTAACTCGCGAGCAGCGGCATTCCATTCGTCATCAATGGGTTTGTGATACAGAAGACTAATCAGTGCCTCACCAGTTGTAGTGGTTAAGAAATCCACTTGAAAAAGTTTATGACGCAATAGGGTAATGTCACGAATCGCATCCAATAACTCAGGCATCAATTTGTTGATCAAGGGAGACGCTGCAAGGAATTGATCGGTACGAATCGGGGTTCTCGGATCCGCTGAATCAAACATGGCATAAAACAAATCATCACCATCGTGCCAAATACGAAATTCGGCGCGCATCCGGTAGTGACTTGGCGCACTTTCGAAGACTTCTAGAGGCGGCAATGGCAACCCCGCCATCAATTCATTTAGGGCTTCTTGCTTCTCAGCAAGCTGCGTTGAATAGTGTTCAGGTTGAATTTGATCAGGTCTCATGACGGTTCTCTAAGATGGCGGAGGTTACTGACAACAGGCTTCAGCATAGTGGCGCGGCATTATACGAATTTATCACTGACAAATCTAATAAGCCTCAGTTTAAATATTGAGGCCCCAGTAAAATAACCATAGATAAGGTCAATGACCAAGCGCCTTGATAATCTTCTTCAGCTTCATGGGTCATTTGAGGTTTTAGCTGCGCACTAAGCCAATCTTGGTAAAGGCGTCTTTCGTATTGCACAAAATATAGCACACTGTCAGATTCCAAACTGTGCTCCCCAGATTGTAGGAAACTCAACTGATAGCTCAGGTTGTTTTTGTCGTCCAGCACTTGATAGGCAAACAGGCTTTCCCGACCAAAAAATTCACCTTCTTGATCCAGCCACACCACACTGAAGTCCGCACCATAATGGAATTGTTCACTGGGATAATTCGTTACCCCTATACCGTAACGAGCCCCCACGCCCTTAGAGTAATAAGCAAAGGCTTCTTGCTTTTGATACCAGCTCCAGTCTTCATGGCTGTGACCTTGATTGAAACGTAAACGCATAAAAGGGTCTAACGGAAAATCCACCAGCACTCCCATATCAAAATCTGAACCTAGGTCATCACGAACAAAACGCACAGCTGCAGAAAAACTGGTTTGCAGTGCCGATTCCAGCACCGACTCTTGTTCAGAAGCTTCACCACGCTCACTTTCTGGTACCAGTGAATCAGCATTAGAGCTGACCACTACACGCAAGCGTTTTTCGGTATTTGGCAGCTTCATGCGCGCTTTGAAATCAAAGAAACCACTACTATCACCTTCTTTAAAGACTGGGCCAAGTCGCATCTGCACAAAGCTATCGGACTGACCGTCACTTTCTTTTCCCGACAAGAAGGCGTCCGTATTATTAGACCAACGCCCTATCGTTCTCGACAAACTGGTATGGGTGGTTTGCCACCAAGGACGCTTTTTCTCATCTTTGAACGCGGTCAAAGTGGCGTTTGAACTCACCATGGTGTTTAGGCTAACATCCGCTTCTTTATCCACTAAAGTCACTGGCTGCGCTTGCGCGTATAAATGGAACACACTCACTAAACCAGTCATAATAACGACGCAAAATCGCTTAACTAGCCGCAAAGTCACACTATCCGTCTCGCAACATTTGTTGAATCATTAAGGACGAATTTTCTGCCGCAACTTTTAAGTATTCTTCAAAACTCTGTGGAGACTCTTTGCCTGCGATATCGGACAAAGCGCGTACCACAACAAAAGGGGTTCCGAATTTATAACAAACCTGTGCAACCGCAGCCGCTTCCATTTCAACGGCCACCAGCTCAGGAAAAGTTTCACGCACCAACTCAACACGAACAGGATCGCTCATGAAGCTATCACCTGTGCCAATCAAGCCCACTTTAGCGCCCGCCGTCGTCGCTTTTTCAAGAGCACGTTTGGCTTTTTCTACCAAGTCCACATCTGCCCTATAAGCTTCTGGCATACTAGGCACTTGTCCCATAACATAACCAAATGCGGTAACATCGACATCATGATGAATAACGCGATCAGAAATCACCACATCCCCAACCTTTTGCTCGGCATCATAGCCACCAGCAGAACCAATGTTAATAACATAATCAGGTTTAAACTGAGACAAAAGTAAAGTGGTAGAAAGCGCCGCATTAACCTTACCAATACCGGACTTAAGCAGTACCACTTGCTTGCCTTCAAATTGGCCTGTGTAAAAATCACAACCTGCAATATTTTGCTCTTTAAGATTCGCCATCCATTGTTTGATGACTGCCACTTCCTCGTCCATAGCGCCAATTAGTCCGATTACGCTCATGTATACTCCTAATAAAGTGATTTATCTGATCGTCTGAATGGGGAGATTGTAATCTAATCAAAGCCACATTGTCTGGTCTGTATTGCCAATCTTGAATAGTAAAGATACTTACCTTTGGAAATGCGGCAATCAACTCTGTCAATAACTCGTTAGACTGAGGTGTTAACAGCACAATGACAGCCTCCGGGTGATATGGCAAAACTAGGTCGTAACTACTAAGATCGGTCAACCATTGAGTAGCGATATGTTGTCGTTCTAACTCGTTATACCAAATAGCTTTCGTCACTCGGCTACCACCTACCATGAGCCAAGAGCCTTCTTTATTTGGTTGGTAAAGAGGCATCACACCATCACGCTCTAAAGCCCGCAATAAAATTCGATACACACTATAATCAAATGGACAACCCTGTAACTGAAAGACTTCTAGTTGTTTAACTTCACTGAATACACTATTCACCCACACAATAGGTAAGGCCTGCCTATCATGTTTTACTTGCAGAGTTTGGGTCATTTTCTTCTGACCCGATGTATCCTGATCACATCCAATGAAAATCGCGTCGTACTTCACTATGGTGCTGGATTCAGTAAAGAAACTATCAGCCGATACAAACTCCTTCACTTTACAGCCCAATCTTTGCAAAGCATCACTAATCAACTCTGGATTCTGGTAATCGTTGGCAATCCATGCAATTGACTTTTCCTGGGTCGTTAAGTCTTGAAAAATCTTTTGTTCTGTTTGCTCATGCCAAGCGACTGGTAAAGTAAATTGCAAAGCATTATTTCGAAGAATTTTATATTGCGCACCAAGATTGCTCGCCAGCGCTTTCACCATCCACATAAATAGACTGCGATTCGTCATATCGTGCATAGCAACAATTTCCAGTTCATTTGCCTTAGCTTGAATGGTAAGACGTCGCTCGGCCAGATCATTAGACAACACCATCATAAAGATCAAACGCACCAAGGCCCGAATATTTTTACCTGCTGCCAGCGACCGGTTAGCCAACGCCAGCGGCACTTCTAGTAATGCTCGATTACCCTCAACCTCCATCAACTTCATTGTGGAAGCACTCTCGTTTATCAACAAATCACCCAATACAAGATATTCCACTTCGTCTTCCAAAGTACGAATATCATCCAGTATAGATAGCGTTAAACTTAGCCAACCTTGAAACTGAGAAGTCTTAATTTGCGAAGGCAAATGAGTCAAATAAGCTAATTCACCCTGTAAAGTTTGAGTATCCACCTGTTTCTCGACCGCACTGGATAAAGGCTGTAATTGCTCCAACTGCCACATTAAACTGGTTTCTTTGGTAATGTTCCTACCCACCAGTAAGATACCGCGATAGCCATATTCATTATGATAAGAAAACAACCGCCACTGATAGATACGCCCCAACCTATCTAACGTCATTTCAAAGCCTCTCCCTACTGCACCTTTTAAAGCTTCTTGAATACTTTGATGATGGGCAATTGGGAGAAAATCAAACAAGGTTCGAGCGCGTGACGCCTCAGGAAAAACTTCATTAGCTTCTTTATTTACCACCTGTAACTCAGCCACTTCATTACAGAAAATAATAGCGCTATGTACCGACTCTACGAGTAAATCAAATTGATCACCTTTGGCTTTGATTGCTGCGCGATATTGTTTACTTTGCTCTTCAATAGGTTGTAACTCTTTAAAAAGTGTCGTCGCCTCTTTCTTACGATATAGAGTTTGTTCCAAGGGAACGAAAATCAGCTTATTAATATAAAAATTAACTAACCAGTTAAATACAACCAAACAAATTATAATGAAGCCCAAGAGCGGCCAAGCTAAAACAAATATTTTTCCGCTGGACGCTTCTCTCTGCTCAACCTCTAAAAGAAAATCGCCTTGCACAGAGGTGGCCAACGGAAAACGATAGGTCAAGGTAGCAAATGCCTGCTCTCCATCATTCGACGTTTTTTCATCAAGTAAAACACGCCCATCTGTAGCATCGTACAAACGAACAGCAGTCACTTCGACACTGGTCAGTAATTCATTGCCGAGAGTAAGGTTATCGTTGAGCGAAATAAAACCGTATAAAAAACCCAAATTCTCTCCAGTTGCAGAGACAATTTTCTTTTTGTATTGCAACAATACAGCACCATCCTGAGTAAACACTGCCATCCAACGATTTAACAATGCCTTTTCCAATAACGGATTAAAGCTAACTTGTGTAAAAAGGCGAGCTCTTGGATCCATCGCAATACGATCATCTTTCCAAGTAATATAGAAAAAGTCCAAACCGCCTGAAAACAGCACTTCATGGTGACTAAATAGCAAATCTAATTCTTGACCTTTGGCATAATTTTGCATCATTAAATCTTTGACAATAAAGCTCATTTCGGTCTCAGCCCGAGCTAAATAAGAAGCCAATGTTTGTTCAACTACTTGGTGTTTCAAAGCCAATGCAGTCTTATTGGCATTTCGCTCTAACAAAGTAGCAAAATAAACCGTACCAACCGCCAGTAAAAGCAACAAACACAACATTATCAATAATATTCTTTGTTTTAGACGATCTTTTAAACTCATTCTTAACGCCATGATTTCACCGAATAGTGATAAGCCTGCTGTAACATTAAACTCAAAGTTTCACGGTCAATATCGCCTAGCAATAAGGACGAGCGCGCCATATAAAGGTTAGCCGAATTACGCCCTTCCATATCCAGTTTGATCGCTTCCGCAATGGCAATCGCCACATCATCCCAATAAAATAAAGTAATGGCTTTGATATGCGGTGTTTTAATGTCACTGACATTACCATTAAATGGACCCCATACGTTGGTTTGAACCTCTAAACTTGGTTGTGCTTGCAAAGCCTGTATCACTCCTTTAGCGATATTCTGTGTGCAACTAAAAATGAACTCAGCTGGATCACTAGCGGTCAGTAATGATTGGGCACGCAAAAAAGCCTGTTGCTGATCATTGTTAACCACATAAATATCGACAATTGATCGACCATAGTGTTGCATTTCATCAATAAAATGGTCACAACGCATTTGCCCTATGTAGTCATCCGGCAACACCAAAGCGGATATCATTGCCTGCTCAGGTAACTGACGATCAAGGTAACTGGCCAACTGCTGTACAGCTTTAGCTTGGTCAAAGCCAAGATAAATCAACGGAGGCTGCTGTAACCAATGGCGAAGTGGTGCAGCGAAATCAAACAAAATCAGCTTGTTATTATCAGCCAATAGAAAACGTTCATAAAGACGCTTCAAGTCAAGGCTCATCTTGGTTGCTACTATATAATCCGATTCAGCCACCATGACATCTAAATGGGGAATAAAATCCACGCCACTGCCCGAGCGGTCAATATAAGTATCCAATCGATAGACAATACCCAATTCGCGCATACGTTTACGAAATGCACTCAACGTCAATTGATTCTGCCAAGTATCCCGTTCGCCAAATAGCAAAAACACCACACGAATGGCTTCTTGTTGCGACACTCTAAGAGGATTAGGTGGCGAATTCACTAAGGCAGTGAACTGCTCAGACAACGGACTTTGTTGTGGCTGGAGTTGAAAGAAGGCCTGCTCGGTGAGTACTTGATCGGCTAAGCTGGCAGTAAAGCCCATGACACTCAAGCAACTTAGCTGAACCCACACCAACACACACCAAAGTTTTCGCATCTTTTCGCCTATTTTCCTACTAAAAGATAATTCCCTAGAATTATCCAAAAATATCGAACTTTCAGCGAATGCGAAACAAGAAATGACGTTGGCAAGGAAATTAACTGATCCTTTATAAATTTCAGGCATAAAAAAAGCCGACATAAAGTCAGCTTTTTAAAATATGGTGCGGAAGGAGAGACTCGAACTCTCACGCCGTGAAGCACTGGAACCTAAATCCAGCGTGTCTACCAATTCCACCACTCCCGCAAGGAATGGCGAGCATTATAGGCAAATCATTTTGATGGTCAACTATTTTTTACAAGTTTTTTCTAAAAAAACGCAAAAACTACTCATTCACCAAAATGACTAATACCCTATTCAAAACATTGACCATTATCGCTTTAAGAAAACGACTAGAACGTACGGCCGTTGCTGTACTCACCATGCTCATATCGAACAGCCATTTCTTCCAAATCAATGGTGTTGATACGCGATGCCTGTCCAGCGCAACCAAAGGCTTCATAACGATCAATACAAACTGCCTTCATCGCTTTAATGCTTTCTGTAAGGTATTTACGTGGATCAAAGTTACCTTTGTGCTCAGCCAAGCTACGTCGAATCGCACCGGTTGCAGCCAAACGTAAATCCGTATCAATGTTCACTTTGCGCACACCGTAACGAATGGCTTTGACAATTTCTTCTACAGGCACACCGTAGGTTTCTGGAATATCACCACCAAACTCATTGATGATCGCCAACCAATCTTGCGGCACAGACGAAGAACCGTGCAACACAATGTGAGTATTTGGCAGACGCTCTACAATAGTCGCAATACGCTCAATATCCAGAATGTCACCCGTTGGTGGACGAGTAAACTTGTAAGCACCGTGACTGGTTCCTATGGCAACTGCCAATGCATCAATGCCCGTAGCGCCAACAAAATCCACCGCTTCTTGTGGGTCTGTTAGCATTTGATCGTGAGACAAGGTGCCCTCAGCACCAACGCCATCCTCTTCACCTGCCTGACCTGTTTCCAAAGAGCCTAGTACACCAAGCTCCCCTTCCACAGACACGCCACAAGCGTGAGCAAACTCAACTGTGCGACGTGTCACATCAACGTTATATTCGTAGCTTGCAGGGGTTTTGCCATCAGCCATTAAGGAACCATCCATCATTACAGAGGAGAAACCTAGTTGAATAGAACGCTGACAAATTGCTGGAGACGTACCGTGATCCTGGTGCATCACCACAGGAATATGCGGAAAGTCTTCAATCGCAGCGGCAATCAAATGACGTAAGAAATGCGAGCCTGCGTATTTACGGGCTCCAGCAGAGGCTTGCATGATAACAGGCGAATTTACTTCATCGGCTGCTTCCATAATGGCTTTGACCTGCTCCATGTTGTTGACATTAAAAGCGGGCAAGCCATAGCTGTGCTCTGCGGCATGGTCCAGTAACTGGCGCATACTGATTAAAGGCATAAAAGGTTTCCTCTGACAATTTGTCTAATATTTTAGGTATTACAGACAGTGCAACGTTTCCCGTGCACTCAGTTTTGTTATCACCTCATCTGCCCAATGCAGATTAAGTGTGGCTTACGCCTTATCGTTATTGTCATATTCAACATACTGTCGAATAGGTCACTCTCTCGTATTTGCCACTAACCTCATTGGGTCATTGGCCTAGGCTTTTAGCCTTTATTATGTAAAACAGTCTTATGCTGTTCTTAATAACATTAATTTTGCGCGCGTGACTCTAACATAGCAACTGCTGGTAGTACTTTTCCTTCAACAAATTCAAGAAAAGCCCCACCACCTGTTGAAATATAAGACACTTGTCCGGCAATGTCATATTTGTCTACCGCCGCCAGTGTGTCACCACCGCCCGCAATAGAGAAGCCTGCACTGTTGGCAATGGCCATCGACAAGGCT
This sequence comes from Marinomonas sp. ABL3_031, assembly GCF_056161265.1. Classification (NCBI taxonomy): domain Bacteria; kingdom Pseudomonadati; phylum Pseudomonadota; class Gammaproteobacteria; order Oceanospirillales; family Oceanospirillaceae; genus Marinomonas; species Marinomonas sp. ABL3_031. The sequence goes on along the minus strand of NZ_JBSWYU010000010.1, from coordinate 159,983 downwards.
TTGGTACCTTCACCAAACTGATCAAATTCGAATACGCCAACTGGGCCATTCCAAATGATAGTTTGCGATTCTTCCAACAAAGCAGAGAAAGCGGCCGCGGCTTTAGGACCAATGTCCAAAATCATGTCATCGGCAGCAACGTCTTTCGCGTCTTTAATGGTCGCCTTAGCGTCGGCAGCAAACTCAGTGGCAACCACCACATCTTCAGGTAATGGAATACTGGTTTTCGCCATCAAAGCTTTGGCTTGTGGAATTAGGTCTTCTTCGTAAAGTGATTTACCTACAGGGAAGCCAGCCGCAGCCAAGAAAGTATTGGCGATACCACCACCAACGATCAGTTGATCCACCTTGTCAGAAAGAGATTCAAGCACCGTTAGCTTAGTGGATACTTTTGAACCACCAACAATTGCTGCCATAGGACGAGCAGGTTTCGCCAAAGCTTTTTCCAAGGCTTCCAATTCAGCCGCCAATAAAGGCCCTGCGCAAGCCACTGGTGCGAATTTAGCCACCCCATGAGTTGAGGCTTGCGCACGATGGGCCGTACCGAAAGCATCCATCACAAACACATCACACAAAGCGGCCATTTTTTTCGCTAACGCTTCATCGTCTTTCTTTTCACCTGGATTAAAGCGCACGTTTTCAACTAACACCAATTGCCCTGTAGCGACGTCAACACCATCTAACCAGTCTTTCACCATTGGAACCTCTTGTCCCAACAAGCTCGACAAGTGTTGCGCCACTGGCAACATAGAAAAAGCGCCTTCATACTGACCTTCTGTTGGACGACCAAGATGCGACATCACCATCACTTTCGCGCCAGCTTGCAAAGCCAATTGAATGGTTGGCAACGCAGCGCGAATGCGAGCATCACTGGTCACTTTGCCATCTTTTACAGGTACGTTCAGGTCTTCACGGATCAATACTCGCTTACCGGAGAGATCCAAGTCTTTCATCTTAATTACCGTCATGGGTATGTCCTCAATTATTATCTTTTAACCATCCTATTAACAGCATTAGGCAGAGATCAGCTGTGCCCAATGCTTTGCCACGTCTAACATACGATTAGCGTAACCCCATTCGTTATCAAACCAACATAAGATCTTCACCATGTGACCATCAATGACTTGGGTCTGAGTGCCATCAATGATGACAGAACGCGAGTCATGATTGAAATCCACCGAAGCATGAGGCTCACGGGTAAAGCCCATAATATGTTGATATTTGCCTTGTGACGCTTGCTCTAACAGCTGATTAATTTGCTGTAAGGTCACTGGCTGCTCGGTACGCAAAACCAAGTCAATCAATGACACATTCAATGTCGGCACACGCACGGCATTACAGCCCATCTTACCGTCCAACTCTGGCATTAACCGAGTAATGCCTTTAGCCAACCCCGTATCAACGGGAATAATGGAACTGAGTGCAGCGCGGGTTAGACGTAAATCTTTTGTATGGTAACCATCGATCACGGGTTGATCGTTCATCGCTGAGTGAATGGTTTGACTGGTGCCATGTATCACACCACAAAAGTCTTGCAACACATCCAATACAGGGATCAAACAGTTGGTCGTACAAGAAGCGGCTGACACAATTTGGTCGTGAGCTTGAATCGTGTGATGGTTATAGCCATACACTAAAGTAGCATCAACATCCGCGTCTGCGGGTTGAGACAACAAGAGTCTAGGTACACCTGCCGCAATGTATTGTCGTGCACCAGCAGTGTCACTAAAACTGCCAGAACATTCCAATACCAAATCCAAATTTAGGGATGCCCAGTCAACGCCATTCGCATTTGCACTGGAAAAACATCGAATACGATCGTCACCAATCAACAAACAATCATCTTGCGTGGTAACCGATTGCGGAAACCGGCCATGGGTTGTGTCATAGCGTGTTAAATAACTCATCGTCTCTATATCAGACAACTCGTTTATTGCCACCACTTGAAGCTGTTTACGGTAACCATTTTCGTACAAGGCCCGCAACACAGATCGGCCGATTCGACCATAACCATTAATAGCGATTCGCAACATAGTCTCACTACTTATCGCAATAAAAAGAAAAAAGAGACGCTCTATCGCGTCTCTTTTCCACTTTGATCAAGTTACGCTGAAAGTAACTTCTCAGCTGTAGCAACCACATTATCGACGGTGAAGCCGAAATGTTTCATTAGGTCACCACCAGGGGCAGACTCACCGAAGCTTGTCATGCCGACAGTAGCGCCTTCAAAACCGACGTACTTGTACCAGTAGTCCACATGAGCCGCTTCAATTGCCACACGCTTAGTGACCGCTTTAGGCAATACTGACTCTTTGTAGGCTGCGTCTTGTGCATCGAATACATCGGTAGATGGCATAGACACAACACGTACTTGTTTACCTTGTGCCGTTAGCGCTTCCGCTGAAGCCACTGCCAAACTTACTTCCGAACCGGTTGCGATCAAAATAAGTTCCGGCGTACCAGCACAATCTTGCAATACGTAACCGCCTTTCGCTACATTTGCTAAAGTGGCTGCATTACGAGCTTGAGCAGTCAAACCTTGACGAGAGAACACCAAGGACGTTGGGCCATCACGACGCTCAATCGCCGCTTTCCAAGCCACTGCCGTTTCCGCACCATCACAAGGACGCCATACTGACATATTCGGTGTCATGCGCAGGTTAGCAAGTTGCTCAACCGGTTGGTGAGTCGGACCATCTTCCCCTTGACCAATAGAATCATGGGTATAAACAAACACGTTTTGAATGCCCATCAAAGCAGACATACGCACTGCGTTACGCGCGTATTCCATAAACATCATGAAGGTCGCGCCATAGTTAATGAAACCACCGTGTAAAGAGGCACCATTCATGATGCCGCTCATACCAAATTCGCGCACGCCGTAGTAAATGTAGTTACCCGCTGGATCATCTTGAATACCTTTTGAGCCAGACCAAAGTGTTAAGTTAGAGCCTGCAAGGTCGGCTGAGCCACCTAACAATTCAGGCAACATGGCACCAAATGCACCAATGGCATTTTGTGATGCCTTACGGCTAGCAATGTTCTCACCCTTATCCTGACATTCTTGAATGAAAGCTTGAGCTTTTTGTTCGAAGTCAGCAGGCAATTCACCTTTGATCACACGACGCTCAAATTCTGCTGCCAATTCAGGGAATGCTGCTTGGTAAGCGGCAAACTTTTCCTGCCATTGGGTTTCACGAGCAGCACCCGCCTGCTTGGCATCCCAACCTGCGTAAACATCCGCAGGAATCTCAAATGGCGCATGCGGCCAGCCAAGGAATTCACGCGCTGCGGCGATTTCTTCTTCCCCCAGAGGCGCACCGTGAGAATCATGGCTACCGGATTTGTTAGGTGAACCAAACCCTATGATGGTCTTACAACAAATCAAGGTAGGCTTGCTGGTTTCCGCTTTTGCAGCCTCAATGGCGGCTTTAATGGCTGCTGAATCGTGACCATCAACCGCTGCGATGACATGCCAACCATAGGACTCAAAACGTTTTGGTGTATCGTCTGTAAACCAACCTTCAACGTGACCATCGATGGAAATACCGTTGTCATCCCAGAATGCAATCAGCTTACCAAGGCCAAGTGTACCAGCCAAAGAGCAAGCTTCATGGGAAATACCTTCCATCAAACAACCGTCGCCCAAGAAACAGTAAGTATTGTGGTCTACGATTTGGTGACCGTCGCGGTTAAATTGTGCCGCCAAGGTCTTCTCCGCAATTGCCATCCCCACTGCATTACTGATACCTGCGCCTAGTGGACCAGTGGTGGTTTCAACACCATCAGTGTAACCATACTCTGGGTGACCTGGCGTTTTTGAGTGCAATTGACGAAATTGCTGCAATTCTTCAATCGGTAAGTGGTAACCAGATAAATGCAACAAAGAATAAATCAGCATAGAGCCATGACCGTTAGACAATACAAAACGATCACGATCCACCCAATTAGCATTAGACGGGTTGTGCTTCAAATAGTCATTCCATAATACTTCTGCAATGTCTGCCATCCCCATTGGGGCACCTGGGTGACCTGATTTAGCTTTTTGAACAGCGTCCATACTTAAAGCACGTATGGCATTCGCGAGTTGTTTCCGAGACGGCATGGTTATTCCACTCCTGGTAGCTTGACGAACAATAGAAGAAACATTCTCCATAGACTGAAGCAGCATGCAATGCCAACTCCGTTCATTTGCCTCATTTTAGGGCCAAGAAAATGCATTCTCTTAAAATCTGCACCATGCTATCAAAAAAACCACCTTTTGCCTCGCACAAATGCGTGCCCCAACTTGCTATTTAAAAAATTTTCCGACATTATTCACCGCTCAAAGCGTCGATTTGTTTCGGCTTGCGGACGCTATATAAAATCAGCTAAACAGAAGCACGATAAGATGCCTGTTTAGCGACTCTCATGCTAAGCGGGTTTTTTTATGCCTTTTTAGCGCTTTTTCATTTTATTGATAGAGGCACTAAACATGTCAGAATATTCATTATTTACTTCGGAATCCGTTTCTGAAGGCCATCCAGATAAAGTCGCCGATCAGGTTTCCGATGCCATTCTTGATGCCATTTTGGCAGCAGACAAAGAAGCCCGTGTTGCTTGCGAAACCCTTGTAAAAACAGGCATGGTGTTAGTAGCAGGTGAAGTACGTACTAACGCTTGGGTTGATATCGAAGAAATCGCTCGCGGCGTAATTCGTGACATCGGCTACAACAGTTCAGACATGGGTTTCGACTGGGAATCTTGTGCTGTAATGAACGCCATCGGTAAACAATCTGCTGACATCGCCGTAGGTGTCGATGAAGCCGACGAAAAAGAATTGGGTGCCGGTGACCAAGGCCTAATGTTCGGTTTTGCCACTAACGAAACCGATGTATTGATGCCTGCTCCTATTACCTATGCACACCGTTTGGTTGAGCGCCAAGCCCAAGTTCGTAAAAACGGCACGCTAGATTTCTTGCGCCCAGACGCAAAAAGTCAGGTAACTTTTCGCTATGACAGCAATGGTAAACCATGCGCTATCGATGCTGTGGTTCTTTCAACGCAACACAGTGCTGCCGTAAAACAAGCAGACCTGCGTGAAGCCGTGATGGAAGAAATCATCAAACCGGTTCTGCCAGAAGAATGGCTTTCTAAAGACACCAAATACTTCATCAACCCAACCGGTCAATTCATTATCGGTGGCCCAGTGGGTGACTGTGGTTTAACAGGACGTAAAATCATTGTAGATACCTATGGCGGCATGGCTCGTCATGGCGGTGGCGCGTTTTCTGGTAAAGACCCCTCTAAGGTAGACCGCTCAGCGGCTTATGCTGGTCGTTACGTGGCAAAAAACATCGTTGCAGCCGGCTTAGCGGACAAATGTGAAATCCAAGTGTCTTACGCTATCGGCGTAGCAGAACCAACTTCTATCAGTATCAACACCTTTGGTACGGGTAAAATCAGTGACGATAAAATTGTTGAATTGGTACGCGAGCACTTTGAATTGCGCCCAGCTGGCCTTATCAAAATGCTGGATTTGAAACGTCCAATCTATTTACCGACAGCGGCTTATGGTCACTTTGGCCGTACCGGCGATAACTTTACTTGGGAAAAAACCGACAAAGCCGAGCTATTGCGTAACGCTGCTGGTTTATAATTGCGTTAATTTCCGTTATAAAAAGCCTTCTCGTGCTCGCACGAGAAGGCTTTTGCGTTTTTATCTGTTATTTAAAAGGCTTTTTCATTAGGACAAGGTATGCGAATCCCACGAATCTACATCAATGCTGAACTCAGTGAAAACCAAACGCTGACCTTGCCTGATACCAGTTTCCAACACCTGTGCAAAGTATTACGACTCAAATCAGGACACCCGTTGCGCGTTTTCAATGGTCAAGGTGGACAATATCAAGCGACTTTATGCGCTGTAGAGAAACGCTCTGCCAATATAGCAATCGGGGAATTTGAGGAATTAAACAACGAGTCCGCCGTAAAAGTGACCATTGGACAGACTTTGTCCCGCGGTGAACGAATGGATTACGCCATTCAAAAGTCTGTTGAAGCGGGCGTGTTTGCTATCCAACCTTTGTTCAGTGAACGCTGCGAAGTAAAGCTCGAAGACAAGCGTATTGAAAAGCGTCTCATTCATTGGCGACAAGTCGCCATCAGTGCCGCCGAACAGTGTGGTCGTGGTGTAGTTCCGGAAGTACGCATGCCAATGCCCCTCGAAGCTTGGCTCAATGAATGTAACCAAATGTTAAAGTTCACCCTGCATCATCATAGCGAAAAACCTATCAAGCACTATACTCTAGGGGTAGATCAACACATAGGACTACTTATCGGCCCGGAAGGCGGTTTGACAGAAAATGAAGTGCAACTGTCTGAAAAAAAAGGCTTTTATCCGATTTCCTTAGGCCCAAGAGTATTACGTACAGAAACCGCACCAGTGGTGGCATTGAGTGTCATTAACACCTTATGGGGCGATATACATTAAACGCATATTTTAAAATAAGCTAACAGAATCCCTACATACACGTTAGCTTATCCGTTTTACTATTTATTTTGGTACATAGACAGGACTCTGAAATACATGTTTAATCGAACAGCCATTACATGCATGTTTTGCATATGGGCACTTATGCTACCTACAACCAGTGCCGCGCTCACGCTTGAAGAAGCCACCTATATCGCAATTGAAAACAACCCAACAGTGCGTCAAGCCATTGCGAAATATCGTGAATCAAAAGAAAACATAGATCTAGCAAGACGCAATGGTTACTTCCCCAGTGTCGATTTAAACGCAGGTATTGGTCACGAAACCACCTACGCTGACGACAGTAACTCCGACGATATCGGCTTAACACGTCGCGAACTTTCTTTGTCCTTAAATCAGCCCATTTTCAATGGCTTTGCTACACAAAACGAAGTGGATCGCTTGTTTAATGAGGCGGAAGCAGATCGTTGGAGTGCTCTGATTTCCGTTGAAAACACCGCTCTGGAAGTCGCTCAATCATACGCTAATATTCTACGCTTCCGAGAGTTAGTGAATCTGGCAAAAATGAACTTAGAAACTCACCAGCGCATCCACAAACAGATTAAACTGAAAAGCGACACAGGTGTTGGTCGTCAGTCGGACTTAAGCCAAATTACGGCGCGCCTTGCCAAAGCACATGCCAATTATCTTGCTGCAATCAACAATCTACTTAACGCTGAAAGCAACTACAACAAAGTGGTCGGCGAACTACCACCAGAAGATTTAATTTACCCTGTTCCTGATCGCGACCTATTGCCCAAAGACCTAGAAAGCGCCATCAAGCAAGCACTGGCGAAGAATCCCGCTATTGAAGGAGCATATTGGGATGTCGCTGCCACAGAAAGCATCCAAAAAATTACCGATGCAAGCAAATACCCAAGTGTCAACTTTGTTTTGGAGCGAACTTGGAACAACAACCTAGACGGAAACGAAGGGCCAAATGAAGACTTATTAGCAATGATTCGATTGAACTACAACATTTATAGTGGTGGTTCCTACAAGCGTCAAAAAGAAGTGGCTGTTCAACAAAACAATCAAGCGAAAGAGATTCGTCGAAATACGATTCGCGATACAGAGTTAACAGTACGACTTGCTTGGGCGGCTTTTGAGGCTACAACCGGTCAAAAAAAGCATATACGTGATTATGTAATTGCCACCAAAGAGTCTCAAGTGGCTTACGAAAAACAATTCCGTTTAGGGCGCCGCACCCTATTAGACGTTCTGGACAGTGAAAACGAACTCTTCCAGGCGCGCCAAGATTACGTCAACGCTGACTATGACGAGCTATTCTCTGAGTTTCGTTTGTTTAACGCCAAGGGTGAGCTAATGCGCTCGTTCCGTATTTATCGTCCACCCTTACTGGGTTTTAAAGATGAGTTTGAACAACCAGCAGCTGTGCCAACCCAGCAAACAGCGACGGATGAGCTAAAAAGCATCGAAGCCACTGTCTTACCAAGTGCTGAACAAGAAAGTGCGGAAAAGACGACACCTGATACACAGCAAGCGCCAATAGAAGAACCTTTGTTGCCTTCAGATAGACCAAGCGCTGACGACTTGTTCATTGATGCAGACGACGCCTCCGGTAGCTGGTAAAACGCTCTTAAAGAGCCGAGTACTGTCTCGGCTCTTTGCCTCATTACAGCGAATAAGGAAATTTCGCCACCCTCCCAAACTATTGAAAAAACAGGGCTATTTTTTCTTCTCAGCGCCCCCATATTTCTATAGCATCAGTAGATATGTTTCGACTGAATTGAACAAAGTCGAACACTCGTTTTTGAGGACGTAACAGAATGACCGTTAAACTTGGAATGGTAATGGATCCCATCGCATCCATTAGCTATAAAAAAGACACTTCACTTGCCATGTTATGGGCCGCTGCAGAAAAAGGCTGGGAACTCATCTACATGGAACAAAAAGATCTGTTTCTCGACAATGGTAAAGCCTATGCCATGGCTCGTTCACTCAGAGTTCATAAAGACCCTGAACACTTCTATGATTTAGGTGAAGAATCACGCATTGCTTTAGGCGATTTAGATGTCATTCTGATGCGTAAAGATCCGCCTTTCGATGGTGAATTTGTTTACAGCACCATGATTTTAGAGCAAGCTCAGCGCGATGGCTGCATGGTAGTGAACGATCCCAAAAGTCTGCGCGACTGTAATGAGAAACTCTTTGCGACACAATTCCCACAATGTTGCCCACCGGTATTGGTGACTCGTCGTGCGGATTTACTAAAAGCCTTCCATAAAGAGCACGGAGACGTCATCTTTAAACCACTAGATGGTATGGGAGGCACGTCCATTTTCCGTCTCAAGCCAGATGACTCTAATGTCAGCGTGATTATTGAAACCCTTACCAAGATGGGCACAGAACAGATCATGGCGCAAAAATTCATTCCTGAAATCAAACAGGGCGATAAGCGCATTTTAATCGTTGATGGTGAGCCTGTTCCATACGCTTTAGCACGCATTCCATCATCTGGTGAAACCCGAGGAAACTTAGCTGCTGGTGGACGTGGTGAAGGTCGACCACTGAGTGACAAAGACCGTTGGATTTGTCAGCAAGTGATTCCTGCTTTAAAGGAAAAAGGGCTTTTATTTGTTGGTTTAGATGTTATTGGCGACTACTTAACTGAAATCAATGTCACTAGCCCAACGTGCGTCAGGGAATTAGACCAGCAATTTGATCTCAATATTGCCATGACATTAATCGCAGCCATAGAGAAACGCTTAGCCTAATATCATGCGTGTGATTGATAAGTTTTCCGTTACCCTTTTTATCGCCATCAGTGTGCATTTGCTGCTGGCGATCTTAGTGAGTTTTGATTTTGAACTGCCCTCCCCAAAGCCAAAAACCTTAGAAGTGACCTTGGTGCAGCATACCACCAAAGCGCCAGTAGATGCCGATTTCATAGCCCAAGCTAACCAACAGGCAAGCGGTACTGAATTACGCAAGAAAAAGCTCACTACCACAGAAGAGGCGCAATTCCTTTCCGATAACATTCAAGAAATTTCACCGCCAGTACAACCCCAACTGGCCTCAGCAGACCCCATTGACGAGCCGAGCCTGCTTGCAACACAAGATCAAGAAGCAGTACTCGAAGTGGCGAAAGAGGTCGAAAAAGAACCACAAACATTAGAAGAACGCTTTCGTGGCGAAACTCAGATCCCCAGTCATTTATCCAATGATATCGCCACCCTAGAAGCCTTGCTTGATCAACAGCGCCAATCCTATGCCAAGCGCCCTCGTATCAGACGTTTAACGTCCGTATCAGCCAAAGCCGCCGTCGATGCGAAATATCTTGATGATTGGCGTCGCCGTATAGAACGTATCGGCAATATTCATTACCCAGCCGAGGCTAAACGCAATCATTTGTATGGTGAGTTACGTTTGGCGGTTGTCATCTTACCTAACGGCTATGTGGACGATATTGAGGTACTGCATTCTTCGGGCATTCGTGTATTAGACGATGCCGCGATGCGAATTGTGCGTCTCGCCGAACCATTTCAGACCTTCCCTACGGAACTAAAAAAAGAAGTGGATAAGCTGGAAATCATTCGTACATGGCGTTTTATTCCTGGTGACCAACTGCGTAGTCAATAAACCCCGTATTTTAACGTTGCCATGACTTAGCTAAAGAATATTCAGACACAAAAAAACCCTCACCAAGAGGGCTTTTAATTAACCTAGGGTCAATCAGTCAAACTGACCATCACCCATCGCCAAACGAATTTTCTTCATGGCATTCTTTTCAAGCTGGCGAATACGCTCAGCAGACACACCGTATTCATCGGCCAGTTCATGCAATGTTGATTTACCATCAGACAACCAACGCTGCACCAAAATATTACGACTACGCTCATCTAAGTCTGCCATAGCAAGCTCTAGACGCTGATTAGAATCTTCTTCCCAGTTACCGTTTTCCAACAACATAGCTGGATCAGAACGATGATCTTCCAAGAACTGTGACGGAGCTTGAAATGCACTGTCGTCATCATCGTCTGCAGAAGCGTCAAATGCCATATCAGAAGCGCTTAAACGCCCTTCCATCTGACGAACCACGTCTGGCGTCACACCAAGATCATTCGCCACCGACTCGACCTCAGAGTTACTAAACCATGACAAGCTCTTTTTCGCACTGCGCAAATTAAAGAACATTTTGCGCTGCGCTTTAGTGGTTGCCACTTTCACAATACGCCAGTTTTTCAGAATAAATTCATGAATTTCAGCTTTGATCCAATGCACCGCAAAAGACACCAAACGCACACCTACTTCAGGATTGAAGCGTTTTACGGCCTTCATCAAACCAACATTACCTTCTTGGATCAAATCACCTTGAGCTAATCCATAACCGGAATAACTTTTCGCAATATGTACAACAAATCTCAAATGCGACATGACCAGTGTACGCGCCGCTTCCAAGTCTTCTTGATAATAAAGACGTTCTGCTAAGGCTTTTTCTTCGTCAGCAGTTAAAATCGGAATACGACTTACTGTTTGCACATAAGACTCAAGGTTCTGACCTGGAGTCATCATATCTATAGGCTGAAGAGCTTTACCCATCTCTATTTCCACCTTTTAATTGTTCATACCTTGTATGACAAAAATACTAACAAGTTAATTCTGCATATGTGTGACATAAATGTGGATATAACGTGGCGAATGCAATTTGTTGAGCGATCGCCGCTTTATCTCACTGCAGCTCCATATCTTTGATGTGTCGGTTTACTGCAATCCAAGCACCAACCACACCAATTAATGCACTAATAGTTAAACATAAAACAATCTCATCTGCATTAAAAGTCTGCAATTGAAAATCGCTTTGATATAAATCAATCAAGCGCTCGGCAGGGGCGCTCACCCACCAGCTAAGCACCAAAATACATAGGCTGGCGAAGATTCCACCCAGCAAACCAAACCAAAAACCCATGTACAAAAATGGACGACGAATATAAGCGTCCGTCGCTCCTACCAGCTTCATTACCAGTACTTCATCACGACGATTTTCCACCGCTACACGAATGGTGTTCCCCACAATAAGAAACACGGCAATCACCAATAATACCGATAACGCATAGGAAAAACGCTGACCAAAACTCAAGATATTAGCAAGGCGTTGTAACCATTGTGCATCTAATTCGGCGATTTCTACTTCTGGATTGTTGGCCAACTCATCACGTAGCACTTGTAAGCTAGACAATGTCGTTACGTCTACCGACTCCCGCGGGATCACTCTCAACACAATTGGCAAAGGATTTTCGGACAAAGAGGACAGTGTTTGTTCATAACCACTAGATCGCTCAAAGTACCTCAAGCCTTCTTCTTTCGAAATGTACTCCACCGTATCTACATCAGCTTGCGCTGAAATACGGTGTGACAACGCCAATGCCTCGGTGTCTTCTAAATTGGGGAAAAGATAAAGGGTAATGACAGACTGCTGCTCCCATTGATCGGTAACGGTTTGCACATTTTTCAATGCCACATACAAACCGCCCGGCAAGGACAAAGCAATGGCAATCACCATAATAGTCATCGCACTGGCAAGTGGGTAAGTCAACAAACGTGTAAAACTTTCCGTCAAGGTGGTTTTATGCTGACGGAAATACAAACTTATGTTAAATCGATTCCGCGACGGCCAATGATGCTTAGTGGCTTTCACAGAGGCACGTGTGGCGCCTCGTTGATTGGGCTTCTGTGCCATTAAGCAAACCCTCCATCATTGACCATTCGACCTTGATTCAAGGTCAATACGCGATGACGCATACGCGCCACCAAAGCCAAATCGTGACTGGCAACCAACACAGTGACACCAACACGATTAAACTCTTGAAACAGGTTCATGATTTCTGCAGACAATTTAGGATCCAAGTTACCCGTTGGCTCATCCGCCAGCAGCAACTGGGGTTTGTTTACCACAGCACGAGCGATGCCGACCCTTTGCTGTTCACCACCAGACAAGGCCATAGGGTTGTACTTCTCTTTATCCAGCAGACCCACCTTATCCAGCGCGGCTCGCACTCGCTTAGCTACCTGCTCATGATCGGCACCACTGACTTGCAAAGGCAAGGCAACATTGTGAAAGACACTGCGATCAAACAGCAATTGGTGATTCTGAAACACCACACCAACACGACGCCTGTGCTGTGGAATGGCGCGGCGACTTAAGGTTCGTAAATCAATACCGTTGATAAAAATTTGCCCCGATGTTTGACGCTCAATCATCATCATGAGCTTCATCAAGGTACTTTTACCTGCACCAGAGTGGCCAGTTAAAAAGGCCATTTCACCTTGCTGCAAATGAAAACTCACCTGCGACAAGGCTTCCTGACCACTGTCGTACTTTTTACCTACGCGCTGAAATTCGATTTCCACTCTGCTTCACTTTCCTGATTCAAAGGTGACTAGTCTTGATCCCCTGCAAACAGAGCATCAATAAATTCTTGGGCAATAAACGGGCGTAAGTCATCCGCTTGCTCACCAACGCCAATATAGCGAATCGGCAAGCCAAATTGTTTGGCAATAGCAAAGATAATACCGCCTTTCGCAGTACCATCAAGCTTGGTAAGCGTGATACCCGATACCCCCACGGCTTCTGAAAACAGTTTCGCTTGGCTAATGGCATTTTGCCCCGTGCCAGCATCCAACACCAACATCACTTCATGCGGGGCACTTTCATCCAACTTTTTCATCACACGAACGACTTTAGACAATTCGTTCATTAAGTTTTGTTTGTTTTGCAAACGCCCCGCTGTATCGGCAATCACGACATCAATATTTTTCGCCTTTGCAGACTCAATCGCATCAAAGATAACCGAAGCCGAGTCAGCTCCTGTATGTTGCGCCACCACAGGCACATCATTTCGTTCCCCCCAAACCTGCAACTGCTCTACCGCAGCAGCACGAAAAGTATCGCCAGCGGCGAGCATCACACTCTTACCTTGTGCTTGATACTTTTTCGCCAACTTACCAATAGTAGTGGTTTTTCCAACGCCATTAACACCCACCATCAAAATAACAAAAGGACCGTCCGCGTTGCTTGGCTCAAGTTCTTGTTGTGACGAACCTAGAATCGCTTGCATATCCGCTTTTAAGTGTGTCATCACAGCATCGGCGTCTTTTAATTCTTTGCGATTCAACTTCTCAGTAAGGCCTTCGATCAGAGTACGTGTTGCGTCGATACCCACATCGGCCATAAGCAACTGGGTTTCCAGTTCTTCCATCAAGTCATCATCAACTTTTTTACTGCCACTGATGATAGAAGACAAACCATTGCCTAGACCACTTCGGGTACGAGACAGACCGGATTTAATGCGCTCTGACCAAGACAAAGCTGGCTCTTCTTCCGTCTTTTCAACCTGTATAGCCTGTTGCGTCTCAGGGCGCTCTGAGACAGATTGTTCACTCACCAAAGGCTCTGGGTCAGTGGTCATGGCTTGTGATAAAGGATCTTGTGCTGCAGTTGAAGGCTTTTCTGCTTCACGAGCATCTGCATCTTTTTGTTTAGCGACAGCAATATCAGCTCTCATTTTGTTGACAAAACGACGACGAATCACCAAGGCAAACACCGCCAACAGGATACCAATTATCATAGGAACAAAGCGGGCGTACTCACCAAAATATGGGGTAAAAAAAGTAATAATTTGATTCACAACTTCCATTAAACTCATCTCTTCGTTTTGGCTGATGCAGTAAACACCAGTGAAATGCTATTATAAGACTCTGCGTCATTGTGGTGGACGCACAAAATGATTATTTTATCATCATTCTGATTAGCAATCAGGCCTGTTTTTACACTATTTAACCTGTGTTACGGTCTTCTAAAGGTGCTCTAATGCGCGATAAAAATAAGCCTCTTTTCAGCCGCCCAATGTTGGCTGTCATTATGCTGTTCTCTACCTTGGCAATTTGGCTACTTAATCTCACTGCACCAAGTGCAAACTTGCCGCAAACAAGTATCCAAGAATGGTCAACAAAATCGAATATTCCCGTTGTCTGGCTAAATCAAAAAGACTGGCAAGGCAGCGATAAACTGGAAATCCGCTTTAGCTTTCGCGCTGCCAATACCAATACCAAACTCATTCAGTCCACTATGGCTATGTTAATGAGCGATTCCTTACCCCTTAGTACTGCATCGATCAATCAGCGCCTCTCTCCTTTAGCCGCAAGCGCCATGACCTATTATGATCATGAGAATCAAGTCATTGGACTCACCATCAGCAATGACCCAAATTATCTGATTCCAGCATTAAAGCTCGCTAAAACTTGGCTAACAGAAACCAAATTCAAAGCACGCACCTACACCAATTGGCTTAACCGCGACCCTTATCAACACGAGCCGCTACACGAACTAGAACAAGTACTGTTTGTAAAACACAGCACGCTACCACAAGAGCAATTCAGTCTTTCAGAAGTAAACAATTATTACCAAGACATGGTCCAATCCGTCTCCGCTATCTACTTAATCGGAGACTTGTCTGATAGAAGTAAAGCCCTCGTAGAAGCAGCATTGAATGCCATTACTGAGAACTTTTCTCCCAACACGACAGAAAATGATATACAAATAACGTCAGTCAGTACGGTAATTCAGCGACATCATGGTGAGCTTTGGCAGACTCGAAGCGCGGTGGCTCTTACGTCATTAAGTAACGTGACTCAATGGCTCAGTTTACAAATATGGGGCGCTGACTTAGTCAACAAACTTAATAACGAAGAAAAAGTCAATTTTGTTCAACTCAATCTGACATTAGCGCCTCAACATCCGTGGGTAGGTTGGAATATACAATATCATCTAAATGATACCCTAGACGCTAGAACGCCACCTACCGGAGCACCTCAATTGAGTCTTAAAAGCTTTGTATTTGCAGAACAAATTCCATCAAGCAATGATCAAGACACCTTTAATTCACTTCGTGAACAATTATTGCGACAAATTGAGCAAAATGCTCAGTCTCCTACATGGTGGGGGCAGATTGCCAGCCAAGTAAGTCACCAAGATACAGAGCTGACGCTAGAAAAATTCGCTAACAACTATCGAGACGCTGTGGATAATTTCAACTTCCAAGCCTACCAAGAAGCATTAAAAGAATTATTTGACACACAAACATACCAAGAAATTCAGGTTTACCAATGACAAAACGTTCGTCTTCTAAGCACAATAGCGGTAAAAACAAAAGCGCAAAATTACGTATCATTGGAGGAGAGTGGCGCTCACGACAATTGCCCATTCCTGATGTCGAGGGCTTAAGACCCACACCGGATAGAGTTCGCGAAACTCTTTTTAATTGGATCAATCCTTATGTCTCTGGTGCTGTTTGCGCAGACTTATTTTGTGGTTCTGGCGCCCTAGGCTTAGAAGCGTTATCCCGAGGCGCTAAACAGGTGACCTTTGTAGACAGCTCTCGAGTCGTCACCAAACAAATGCAACACAACCTAGCCACATTGCAAGCTCGACATGGACAGGTCATCACTCAAGGAGCTGATGGCTACTTACAACAATCGGCCCAGCAAAAATTTGACCTAGTATTCCTTGACCCCCCTTTTCGCAAAGGTTGGCTAGAAAAAATGATTCCTCTGTTACAACAAGGCTGGTTAGCAGATCGTGCCTTAATTTACATAGAGACGGAAAAGGAAACGCCATTGCCACCCTTGCCGATTCATTGGCAGTTGATGAAAGAAAAAAACGCAGGGCAACTAGTGTATCGACTCTTCGATGTAACCAATCACCTTTCCTAGCCATCAATTTACTATGACTTGTAAGACACCAGCCTTCTAGAGAAGCCACTTAAGGAAGCTAATTTTAAACTATAAATGTCAATCGCACCAAAAAAGAGCAAATTAAAAAGTTCCTCTTTACCTCAGAATAGAATTTCACTACTTTACGCATCTCATTGATTTTTTGCATGATACTTGCATACCGCTCACATAAAAAACAATGATCCATTAACCGCTCAAAAGGCAGGTAGGTGTAAGTAATGCTTAGTAACCTTTCTTTTAAATCCAAACTCGCACTGTTACTCGTTTCCGCCATTGTTGGCTTTATCTTGGTGACGTTTGTTGCTATTGAAGGCTTATCTTCGCAGCAAAATGCAAACAACGAACTTAGGACACTGTCAAAAATTCAGGCATCAAATGATCAAGTCAGCATTAATATGCTGGCCAGTGCTGACAACTTGCGTTCTGTAACCAGTAGCAATATTGAACAATATGTTCAAAAGGTAAAAGATCAGGCTCTATACAACGAAAATATTATCCAAGAAAACATGACATTAGCCAGTAATGACGAGCTCAAAACATTACTTAAAGGCAATTTAATCAAGATAGAAGAATATAGCCAATCGCTTCTTGCTTTGGTGAATAAACAAAACCTTATTGGCTTTGATTCAACCTCAGGAATGCGCGGTGAGATAGATCAACTTGGTACTAAGCTCACTGACGATATCAGCAGCTTAAGTTTATTAAAGCGTGAATTTTCTAGTGTAAGACAAGCCGAAGCCAGCTATTTGTCCGATCCGACAACGGACAACCTTGAGAAATTTAATAGTAATTTCGAGAAGTTTAACCGCCGTATTTCGAACTTCGGTTTTCAAAGTACACACGGTGTCACCGCAAACGCTTACCGTGATGCCATCCTAAAATACGGTGAAGAGTTTCAAGCCTTAGAAAACATTGAAGCGACCTTTGATAGTCATAAGCACACCTTTAGCAGTAGTCAATTCGAAGCCAGTAAACACATTGAGCAACTGATTATTAATGCAGAAGCTGACTCGGAAAATAGCTCCAACCAAGCCAACGCCACCCTACTTACTGTAAGCTTAGTGGTTATCGTGTTGGCAACCTTGTTGATGATTACTATTGGCCGCAGTGTCAACGCTTCTTTGAAAAGCATTGGCAATGACCTGAATAATGTCAAACAAGGTGACATGACAACCCAAGTGGCAATCAACACCAAGCGTAATGACGAATTTGATTTGCTGGGCACTTCCCTAAATGAGATGGCCAAAGGATTAAATAGTGTGCTTAAAGATGTGGTCACCACGACAGACACTTTTACCACTATGTCGACCGATTTGAACAACACCATCGGCAATATTTCCAGCAGCAACCATATGGTGAACCAACGAACTGATTCACTGGCAACCGCCACAGACGACATTTCCAGCCGACTGACTGAACTTTCTAACACTACAGATTTGTTGAAAAACCAATCGAATGATACTTACCAATCTGCGAAAGCGGGCGCTGATACCATCAACAAAGTATTAACCAGCATCAATGATACAGTCAATGTGGTACAGGTCATCAGTGAACAATTAAACCATCTCGGCCAACTATCAAAAGACATAGATAATGTGATTGCCATGATCAACGATCTTGCTAATCAAACCAACTTATTGGCACTGAATGCTGCCATTGAAGCAGCTCGCGCCGGTGAAGCAGGCCGAGGTTTCTCTGTAGTGGCCGACGAGGTTCGCGCTTTGGCGGAAAAAACCGTGGAGGCAACGTCAAATATCACAGCAATTGTTAGCACCATTCAAACTTCTACTCACTCCGCCATCACCACCATGGAAAGCGGTAAATCCAACTTAAGTGTCATCAGTGAAAATGGCAGTAAAGCTGAAGAAGCCATGCGTAATATTGAAAGCTTCGCCATGACAGGCACACAATCAACGGATTCCATGGCGGCAGCCATCCAAGATGTAGCCAGCACAGCGGTACAAATGAGCGCAGAAATGGACCAAATTGCTCAGCAACTGACAGAAGATACAGGATCAATCGACATCATGGCTGACAAGACGCAACAGATTCAGCAGTTATCACAACAACTGGCAGAGAAAACGCGTGTTTTTAGCCTCGCCTAACCTACATTCACGCAAGCGCCCCCCATTTAGTCTCTTTGTCTAAATAGGGGCATTTGTCCTATCTTCACTTGATGGTATTCCGCTCAGCCGCTAGACTGTGTGGATTATTTTTCGAGTCTGTTTCCTCATCATTTTCATGGAAACATGGATATTTCATTAGGATTATCAAAACCCATGCCAGACGCCATTCCTGCTGATTCTGTGGGCATAGTCACACCTCAGACAGCGCAATTTGACGAGCCTCTAACCTTAGCTTGCGGGCAAACTTTGGCATCGTATCAGCTGATTTATGAAACCTATGGCACACTGAATCAGGACGCTTCCAATGCTATTCTGATTTGCCATGCTCTGAGTGGCGATCATCACGCAGCCGGCTATCACCATCTAACAGATAAAAAACCCGGCTGGTGGGATTCTGCCATCGGTCCCGGCAAAGCTATCGACACCAATCATTTCTTTGTCATTGCGTTGAATAACCTTGGCGGCTGCGGCGGTTCGACTGGTCCCACCAGTATAAACCCTGCCACAGGTCAGGCGTGGCAAGCTGATTTTCCTATTGTCACAGTAGAAGACTGGGTAGAAAGCCAAGCGCGCCTAGCGGATCAACTCGGTATTGCCAACTTTGCAGCCATCGTCGGCGGCAGTCTTGGCGGTATGCAAGTTCTGGAATGGAGCATCCGCTATCCTGAGAGATTAAAGGCTGCCGTTATCATTGCATCGGCCCCCAAATTATCGTCTCAAAACATTGCTTTCAATGAAGTAGCACGTCAGTCTATTCGTCGTGATCCGCAATTTTTTGAAGGGCAATATCTGGCCAACAATTCAGTACCAACGAATGGTTTAGGTCTTGCTCGCATGTTAGGACACATTACTTATTTGTCCGACGATGCCATGGGAGAAAAGTTTGGTCGTCAGATGCGCCATGACGCCTACCAATACAATTATGGTATTGAATTCGAGATTGAAAGTTACTTGCGCTACCAAGGCGAAGCCTTTACCAAGCGCTTTGACGCTAATACTTATATGTTGATGACCAAAGCATTGGATTATTTTGATCCCGCGGCACAAACTGATGACGATTTAGCCGCGGTATTAAGCCGCGCCAAGTGTGAGTTTTTATTGGTCTCCTTCACCACAGACTGGCGCTTTTCGCCACAGCGCAGTGAAGAAATTGTCAACGCATTAATCAAAGCTGGAAAAGCGGTGTCGTACGCAAAAATTGAAGCCAGTGAAGGACACGATGCCTTCTTATTTCCAATCCCTCGCTATATGAAAGCCTTGAATAGTTTTTTAACGCGCATCGCCAATCAAGTGACTGCTGAGAGTCAGCACAAGGAGTCCGCCAATGCGTCCTGATTTAGAAATCATTGATGAATGGATTGAACCCAACATACGTGTTTTGGATTTGGCGTGTGGCCCAGGTGAATTATTGCATCACCTGATCAATCACAAGAAAATCAGCGGTTATGGCTTGGAAATCGGTGCCGACGATTTAAATACCTGTATTCAGAATGGCATTCCTGTTTTAGAACAAAACATTGATGAAGGTTTGCAGAATTTTGAAGATCAAAGTTTCGATCTTGTTTTAATGACCCATGCCCTTCAGCAATTCCGTCGCCCTGATTTACTGATCGACGAAATGCTGCGCATTGGCAAAGAATGCATCATCACCTTTCCTAACTTCGGTCACTGGCGCAGCCGCTTACATTTGGCGTTGAAAGGCCGAATGCCAGTATCCGAATTTATGCCATACAACTGGTACGACACACCCAACATCCACTTTTTTACCTTTCAGGATTTTGAACGTTTGTGTCAAGAAAAGAACATCAAAGTATTACGTTGGGCAGCAGTAGATGGTCAACTCAAAGACCATTGGTGGATTCGCTCCATGCCGAACCTTTTTAGTGAAACGGCGATTTTCCACATCAGTCGTAACGCCTAATTCCTCCGTCAGGCTGTCCATGCCATGACCGCCTGACGGAAACTCAGTTTGAGGACAACCCCGTGAACAAAACGCTCGTATTAGCCAGTAATAACGCAGGTAAAATCAAAGAATTTAACGCCCTGCTTAGCGACCTTGGTTTTGACGTTAAAGCGCAAAAAGAATTTGCCGTAGAAGACGCCGATGAAACCGGTTTAAGCTTTATCGAAAATGCCATATTAAAAGCACGTCATGCTTGCGAAAAAACGGGCTTGCCTGCATTAGCAGATGATTCCGGAATTGAAGTGGATTATCTAGGCGGTGCTCCCGGCATTTATTCGGCTCGATTTGCGGGTGAACATGGCAACAATCAGGCAAACAATGAGCTACTGTTGCAAAAGCTGGCTGGCGTTCCAACGGAACAAAGAAGCGCCCGCTTCCATTGTGTATTAGCTTATATGCGTCACAAAGACGATCCAACACCGAAAGTCTTTCATGGCGTATGGGAAGGCCGAATTTTGGAATCGTTAACAGGTCAAGAAGGCTTTGGTTATGACCCGTTATTTTATGTGCCCGAGTGCGATTGCAGTGCAGCCAGCTTACCAAAAGAAGTGAAAAACCAAATCAGTCATCGCGCCAAAGCATTACAACAGCTTTTAGCGGCCTTCCAACAGGGTGCCTCTAAGTGACTATCCAGTTACCGCCACTTAGTCTTTACATCCATTTGCCTTGGTGTGTGAAGAAGTGCCCCTATTGTGACTTTAATTCCCACCAAGCGGATCGCTTTCATCAAAACGATCAATTACCGGAAGAAGCCTATCTCCAACAACTGCTTGCGGATTTAGACGAAAACATGGCGTATGTGGCTGATCGTCCTATTCAAACCGCCTTTATTGGTGGCGGCACTCCCAGCTTAATGAGCGAAGACTTTTATTATCGCTTAATGGATGCGCTGCGCAGCAAGCTGACATGGGCAGAGCAGGCAGAAATCACCATGGAAGCCAATCCCGGTACCTTCGAGCAAGAAAAGTTTCGCCATTTTCGCCAAGCAGGTATCAACCGCCTGTCCATTGGCATTCAAAGTTTTCAACCCAAGCTGTTGAAAACTCTAGGAAGAATCCACAACCGAGAAGAAGCCATTCATGCTGTGGAAAAGTCACGCGCTGCAGGTTTTGATAACATCAACTTGGATTTGATGCACGGTTTGCCAGAACAAAGCCTGGCCATGGCAATGGAAGACTTGTCTCTGGCGATTGAGCTGAACCCGGAACATCTGTCTTGGTATCAATTGACCATTGAACCCAATACCGAATTCTATCGCCGCCCTCCCGCGTTACCAGAAGACAACACCTTATGGGAAATCCAAGACACAGGACAAACATTGCTAAGCCAACATGGCTACCATCAATATGAAGTCTCGGCCAACGCCAAAACAGGTCGCCAAGCAGCCCATAATCTGAACTATTGGCGCTTCGGAGATTATCTCGGCATAGGGGCTGGCGCACACGGCAAAATCACATTAGTTAATGGTCAAATATTTCGTACTCGAAAGACTCGTCACCCAAATCATTATCTCAATAACTTGCCTGCTGCCCTAGTTACAAAGGAAACCATTGCACCACATGAAATGCCATTAGAATTCATGATGAATCGCTTACGCCTGTTTGAAAGCTTTAATCTATTGGAATATCAACAATATGCACAAGAAAACATACCAAAAAATTTAGTAAATTCTTGCCAAGCCGCTTTAAAACGCGGCTTATTGGATGCTCAAGCTTGGCAAAATCAACGTATTCAAACCACAGAAAAAGGCAAACTATTCCTCAACGAATTACTCGAACTCTTTCTTTAGATAAGGTTCAACTTGCTTCATATAATTTGACATCTAAATAAATTGATGTGACGCTTACTTCGACGATGTAAAAAGATCGTCTTTAATGGTCTTTTTACTCAAGTCTAGTTGGAACTATCAAATAGTGATGCCAGCCAATCATTAATTTCATAATGAAGATTCCGTTTTATTTTGACCTCTTAACATTCACACTTTTTGAATTTTAAGTTGGTTCTTATTCATATGATCAAAAAAAGAACAGAATAAGTCGCGATAAGAACATTGCTCAA
This sequence comes from Marinomonas sp. ABL3_031, assembly GCF_056161265.1. Taxonomy (NCBI): domain Bacteria; kingdom Pseudomonadati; phylum Pseudomonadota; class Gammaproteobacteria; order Oceanospirillales; family Oceanospirillaceae; genus Marinomonas; species Marinomonas sp. ABL3_031. The sequence goes on along the minus strand of NZ_JBSWYU010000010.1, from coordinate 137,572 downwards.
TAATCGACTCTTATAGGGTTATAAAAGGCCACTGTTTCTAATGCATGTAATTTTCATCGTGAAATAGAAAAGGCTGGCTGCGTTTTCACTCATTCAGGAGAATATTATGAGTAATCAAACACCTGACAATGGTCGGGCGGAATACAACACTTCTTACAAAGTGGGTCAGGATAACGTCCAATTTCTCGGTTTGGATGTGTTAAACCCTGTTTTCAGTACCAGTGCTATCATCATACTCGCCTTCATCATTGGCAGTATTCTTTTCCCTTCCGATGCTAGCGCCTTACTTTCTAGCGCGAAAAACTGGTCTATCAGCAATTTTGATTGGTTCTTCATGGTCGCCGGTAACCTCTTTGTTCTATTTTGTTTAGCACTGATCCTCATGCCATTCGGCAAAATTCGTCTTGGTGGTAAAGAAGCCAAAGCAGAACATTCTACCCTTACTTGGTTCTGTATGTTATTTGCGGCAGGAATGGGAATTGGCCTGATGTTTTGGAGTGTGGCAGAACCAGTTGCTTACTATACAGGCTGGTATGGCACACCATTTGAAGTTATGAAAAACACTCCTGAAGCAAAAGATTTAGCCATGGGCGCAACCATGTTCCACTGGGGTCTTCATCCATGGGCTATTTATGCGGTTGTTGCGCTATCTCTGGCGTTCTTCGCTTACAACAAAGGTCTACCACTGACTATTCGTTCTGCTTTTTACCCATTATTCGGTGAAAAAGTATGGGGCGGAATCGGTCATGTGATCGACATTATCTCCGTGATTGCGACTATCTTTGGTTTGGCAACATCACTTGGTTTTGGTGCTCAACAGGCCACCAGTGGTTTGGCTTTCCTATTTGGCGTCCCAAACACCTTAACCACACAAATCTTAGTCATTTGTGTGGTTACCGCAGTGGCCATTTTCTCCGTAGCGCGGGGCCTTGAAGGTGGTGTGAAACTCCTTTCAAACGTCAATATGATCATTGCAGCCGCATTGGCTATTTTCATTGTGATTGTTGGTCATACCGGCGCTATTTTCGCTGCTCTCGGTGCTTTCTTATTGAACTACGTTGAAAACATCATTCCACTAAGTAACTGGATTGGTCGTGAAGATGAAACCTTCTACCACGGTTGGACAGTATTCTACTGGGCTTGGTGGATCTCCTGGTCACCGTTTGTTGGTATGTTTATCGCACGTGTGTCTCGTGGTCGTACCATTCGTGAATTCATCATTGCGGTATTGCTTGTCCCTACCTTAGTTACCCTAGTATGGATGGCAATTTTCGGTGGTTCCGCCATTGAACAAGTCCAAAATGGCGTTGGCGCCCTAGCCAATGGCATTGGTGATTCTTCTTTAGCCATGTTCCAGATGTTCGAAAATCTACCACTAACCGCCATCACGTCTTTTGTCGGTATTGTGCTGGTATTGGTGTTCTTCGTGACCTCTTCTGACTCTGGTTCGTTGGTAATCGACGGTATTACCGCCGGTGGTAAAACCGATGCGCCTATGATTCAGCGTGTTTTCTGGGCCGTATTGGAAGGCATCATTGCCATTGCCCTACTTGTTGGTGGTGGTTCTGAGGCGCTTGGTGCGATTCAAGCGGCTGCTATCACTATCGGACTACCTTTCACTCTATTGATGCTGATCATGTGTATCAGTTTATGGAAAGGTCTACGCAGTGACATTCACTTGTATAAGTAAACCTTAATAAGTATTCAACGGGCGGCCTAGGCCGCCCTTCTTGTTTCAATAGGAAAAATACTCTATTATCTGCGCATCTTAGGGGAGTAATCTTCTTCGTTTTACGAAGATTCTTTGTCAACATAATTGGGCCTCATGCTCATGGCAAAGAAGTCCTGATGCCAAGTACAGGATTGATGAGACTTAAGACAAGAACTTGACTCTGGTGGGCTCAAGTTATTTGTCTTTTGTATTATCGCCCACCTAGGACACATCAACTAATGGAAGCACTGTTAACTTCTACTTCAACCGTTGCCTTAGCCGAAATGGGCGATAAAACCCAATTATTGGCTCTGTTTCTAGCGACCCGATTTGCCTCAAAAACCAGCATAGTATTGGGTATTTTGTTCGCCACCTTATTGAATCACGCTGTGTCGGCATGGTTTGGAGCAGAATTAGCACAATGGCTTCCAGACAATATAATGAATTGGATTGTGGGTGTTAGCTTTATCGCCGTAGGTTTATGGTTATTGATTCCCGATAAGGACGAAAGTACAGACAATCAATTATTGAAATACGGTGCTTTCTGCGCCACTTTCATGTTGTTTTTCTTGGCCGAAATCGGCGACAAAACACAAATCGCTACGGTATTACTTGGCGCACACTATGGCAGCGTGTGGGCGGTCTTGCTAGGCTCTACGTTAGGTATGATGTTAGCCAATGTACCAGTGGTTTTTGCCGGTCGCTGGTTGATGGATAAAATAAAACCTGAGCGCACCCGTCAATTAGCCTGCCTACTGTTCATCGTCATTGGCATGATTACTCTAGTCTCGCCCTATCTGCAATAAAAGGTTTCACTATGGATATTGAATTAACCGAAATTTTAGACGCGCTTTGCCAGTACGCTCCCTTCAATGACATTGCAGATGAAGCCCCCTTGGCAGACATGACAAAAGAAATCGAGATTCAGTATGTGCGTGCAGGAGAATGGGTCATTTCTACCAACGCCTTGAATAACACCCTTTTCTTCATCCGCAGTGGCGCAATCGAAGCGCTCAATAAAGACAATAAACTGATACGTCGCATGAACGAAGGAGAACTTTTCGGTTACGCCTCTATACTTAGAGGTGGTAAATCTTCACAAAAGATGAGAACCATCGAAGACAGCTTACTGTATCGCATTCCTGCTCGTTGGTTTCTCAAGCTGTATGAAGAAAACGATACCTTTTCGGACTTTTTCGAACTGGCTCGTGAAGTACGTCTGCGTCTCGCTATGGACTCACAAACTTCTGACGTTTCACTCATGACCTGTCCAGTAACCAGTTTATTAAGGCGTCAGCCAATCTCCACTCAAGCGGATTCAAATTTACTAACCGCCGCGCAAATTATGACAGAACATCGGGTATCCAGCTTGCTAATCACAGATCAAGAAGAGCTGATTGGCATCGTCACCGACCGCGATTTGCGCACCCGTGCTTTGTCAAAGGGACTGGCTTTTGACACCCCCATCGCCGACATCATGACACCTGACCCTGTTGTCCTCGATAGCCACGATTACGCCTCTGAAGCCATTCTCAAAATGATGGCGCGAAATGTTCATCATTTACCCATCATTAAAGATGGTAAGCCTATTGGCGTAATTAGCGCAGGTGATATTGTTCAGAGAGAAAGTCATGGCAGCGTTTATTTAATCAGTGATATTTTTAAGCAAAGCAACATTGAAGGTCTGCAAAGTATCAGCCGTAAAATGACCCATACCTTTACTCAACTGGTAGTGGCTGATGCGAATACACAAATGATAGGTAATGCCATGTCCCACATTGGTATCGCCTTTGTAAAACGCCTACTCCAATTAGCAGAAGAAAGATTTGGCAAACCGCCAGTGCCATACTGCTTTGTTGCCTTGGGTTCACAGGCTCGAGAAGAACAAACCATTAAAACCGACCAAGATAACGCCCTGATTCTCAGTGATAAATACGACGCTAAAGTACATGGTGAGTATTTTACTTCACTCAGTAATTGGGTCTGTCAGAATTTAGACAAATGCGGTTACGACTTGTGTAGTGGCGACATCATGGCGTCCAATCCACGCTGGCGTCAACCATTACACGTGTGGAAAGACTATTTCAGTCAATGGATTCGTGAGCCCAAAGCAGAAGCCTTATTAAGATTGTCCATCTTCTTTGATCTACGGGGCATATATGGTGATAAAAGTCTCGCACTACAGATCAATCGACACATACGCAAAGAAGCAAAAGAACACGCCAGCTTTCTAACCTTTATGGCACGCAATGCCAACCAAAGGAAGCCACCACTCGGTTTTTTCCGCCAATTCGTATTGGACGGAGAAGGCAAGCAGTCACGTACTTTTAACCTCAAAGAAAGAGGCATTGCACCTATCATCGACATAGTTCGCGTACATGCCTTAGCCATTGGTAGTGATAAGTTAAATACGCTTGAGCGCCTTGAAGACATTGAAGGCGCAAGCCTATTACCTGATGGTCGCGCCAAAGATTTGGCTCTGGCACTGGAAATGATTGGCATGGTACGTATTCGACACCAAAAAGAACAGATCGATACGGGAGAATCGCCAAATAACCACGTAAATCCTGCCAATTTGTCTTCCTTTGAAAAACGTCATCTTAGAGACGCTTTTGACATCGTCGCTCGTCAACAAGAATTTATTAAGTTCCGCTATGCGGGGAAGCGCAGTTAAGTTATGACAGTACGTATTTCTAATCAACACATAACGCCGTTTGATTGGCCAGAACATTTCAAAAAATGGGCAGAAGAAGCGCCTGAAGGGGCCTTAAAGCGCTATTATCAAGCTGGCATGATTACTGCCGAGACACCTTTACAGGATGTGCCTTTACTCGCATTGGATCTTGAAACCACTGGTTTAGATACGAAAAACGACGAGATCATCAGCTTGGGGTTGATGCCCATGACACACAATGTCATTCGTTGTCAGGGGGCCAGCTACTGGATGGCGCAGCCCAAGCAAACTTTGCATGCCGAATCGGTGACCATTCACGAAATCACCCATTCTGAGCTCGCCGACGCACCACAATTGGATCACATTTTGGACGACATTCTAGATGTCATGTCAAAACAGGTTGTCGTAGTGCATTGCGTGGCGATTGAAAGGCAATTCCTCCTAGAAGCCTCCTTAAAACACTATGGTTACCCTTTGTATTTTCCGGTACTGGATACCATGGACATAGAACGGCAGGCGCAGCATAAGCCATGGTGGAAACGCTTCGGTAAAGCACCGTCCCTGCGTTTAGATGCGTGTCGACAACGCTACCATTTGCCGAGATACAAAGCCCATCACGCATTGACAGACGCCCTATCATCGGCGGAACTACTACAAGCCCAAATTGCCTATCATATGGATCTAGAAGCCAACATCGGCCACTACTGGCTTTAAATATCATCTTTCAGCCTTACAAGGCTGGACAGCTCTCACGTATTACCAGTTCTGTCTCTAACACTACGTCTTTCGCTTCGCGTAACCCTAAAAAGACTTCTGCTGCGACACGCCCTTTTTCCACTGTTTGTTGATGGATGGTGGTAATAGAGGGATGAAAGTTCTCACTTTCAGCTATGCCATCAAAACCCACTACTTGCAGATCTTCTGGTACACGAATGCCTAACTGCAATGCTGCTTGCACGGCAGCAATGGCAATACAATCACTCATGCAAAGTAAGAGTTGTGGACGGTTGGCCATGGTCAAAGCTTCTCTAGCCGCTTGATAAGCCAATTTGTGATTGTTTTCAGGAATATTCCAAATACACTCTGACGGTACAACAATTTGATGCTCTTTGAGAGCTTCAAAATAACCGTATAAACGTTGAATCGAGATCGATGCAGCGCGATCAAACAACTCATCTTCACGAATACGACAGACACGATCGGTATCTAATAAACTCAAGCCTAAAATAGCCACACTTTGTGGATTATGCGTCAAGGCATGTTTGGCAATAGTATAAGCACCGCTGTGGTTTTCCACATTCACCGAGGTGGTACCGGGAATAAAACTGTCCACTGTGATGATGTTTTTGTTGGGCATTAACCAAGGCGCATTAATACACTGTTGAGGTTTGTGTCCATAAACAATAAAGCCATCTACCATGGAAGATTGCATGCGACTTTGGGCGTCTTGTTCTACCTGATCAGAAGACAACAGCAGCATATTGTACTCATTCGCTTCAAAAACCTCCGCCATGCCTTTCAAAAATTGATTAGCAACCGGATCGGTTAAGCTGTAGCTCAAGTCATCCGAGAGTACAATACCCACAATACCAGTTCGCCCTGTACGCAAACTACGTGCTGCCGCATTCGGGCCAAAATAACCCATTTTTTCACATTCACCCAGAATGTTTTCACGCAAACTCGCCGATAATTGATCTGGTCGATTAAAGGCGTTTGAAATGGTTGCGGTGGAGACCTCTAAGCGTTCCGCTACATCTTTCAAGGTCAACTTTTTTATGTTTTTCTTCATATGAACACTCACTAGAAATAAGAGCCTTGCCGATTCAGTTCCATTTGCCTAAAGAAGGTGCGAATAAGTCTTCTAAACATCGCTCTTATCAAAGAAACGACCTTTCAAGGCAAGAGTGAGCAGGAATGTTCATACCTTTCAAGCACTCTTAACAGAGAGGCCATTTCTCCTTAATACAAGACTCAAGTATTCTATCAAGCTTTCTAACAAGTACGAATACCTCGACCTCTACTGGATCCCAATAAACAACAAACCAGCAAAAGTCACCACGTCCTTAGCGCTGACGCGCATAACAAGCTTGATAAGCAGGTAAAGTTAAAGTTTGATTCGATAACTGGCATTGGAAACCATGACCTTCAAGAAGCTCTAAATCACCAGTGTTTAAAGTGGCAACTTGTTCTTCACCTGTCATATTCAATACCACAAGCAAAGACTCTTCTTGGTAATCACGCACAAAGGCAATTAACTCACCATTAGCAACATCAATCTGGGTTAACTCACCGTTCACTAGAGCGGGTTGTTGTTGACGCCATTTGATGAACTGACGCATCTTATGCAACAAAGAATCCGACTTAGCTTCTTGCTCTTCCACACTCAATGGCAAGTGATCTTTATCCACTGGTAACCAAGGCTCAATCGTTGAGAAGCCGCCTTGGGTCTTGTTTTCCCAAACCATAGGAGTACGACAACCATCACGACCTTTAAAAACCGGCCACAACGGAAAACCATATGGATCTTGGATGCGATCATAAGGTACATCCGCTTCCGGTAAACCAAGCTCTTCTCCTTGATATAGGCAAACACTGCCACGAATAGAAGCAATCAAGGCGGTAACAATCAACGGATAAGCTTCAGCATCTTCATTCGCCCCCCAGCGAGTACGTGAACGAACTACATCATGATTAGAAACCGCCCAACATGGCCAACCATCGCCGACTATGTCCTGCATGTTTTTCAACACATCACGGATATAAGCAGGTGAATGGGGCTTATTCAACAAATCAAAGGTATAAGCCATGTGCAGTTTGTCACCGCCAGAAGTGTATTCCGCCATACGATTCAGAGGAAAATCATCACCGATTTCCCCCACAGTGGTACTGCCAGGGAATTCATCCATCAAAGCACGCAATTCTTTCAGGAATGCCAAGTTTTCTGGACGACTTAGATCGTATACATGACGCTGGTAAGAGTATGGGTTATCTTCTGGCGCACCTTTGGTTTTAGGCTCGCCCGGTGGTACTGGAGGATTGTCTTCCAAGCCTTTACTGTGGAAGTAAAAATTCACCGTATCCAAGCGGAAACCGTCGACTCCCAACTCTAGCCAAAAACGCATATTATCTAGATGCGCCTTACGCACTTCCGGATGATGAAAGTTCATGTCTGGCTGAGACTCAAGGAAGTTGTGCAAGTAGTATTGCAAACGACGACTGTCCCATTTCCAAGCACTGCCACCGAAGATAGACAACCAGTTATTTGGTGGCGAACCGTCTGGCTTAGGATCAGCCCAAACATACCAATCCGCTTTCGGATTAGTCTTGTCCTGACGACTTTCTTCAAACCAAGGATGCACATCAGACGAATGACTGATCACCTGATCGATCATGACCTTCAAACCCAGATCATGTGCACGATTCACGAGTTTTTTGAAACCCTCCAAGCTACCAAACATTGGATCAATATCGCAATAATCCGAAACATCATAACCAAAATCTTTCATTGGTGAAGTGAAGATCGGTGACAGCCAAATGGCATCCACTCCCAACGACGCTACGTAATCCAACTTACTGGTAATACCATCCAAATCGCCCACACCGTCGCCATTAGCATCCATAAAACTACGCGGGTAGATTTGATAAATGATCCCGCCTTTCCACCAATTCAAATTGGTTGTCATATTGACTCTCCAAAAACAATAAATTTGCGACAAGGCAGCGCCTCATCCCAAGCAACAATCAGATTGAAAATTAGCGACGGTAAGACAATTCTTGCTCGTCGAATAAATGCATTTTTTCTGGCAATGCAGACAAATGAACTTGGTCACCACGTTGGGTATTCAAAGTGCCTGACTCTTTCGCAATCACCATGTCTTCACAGCCCGGTACTTGTACGTAAAGCAAGGTTGCTTCACCTAGGGATTCAACAAAAGACACACTACCCGATAAGAAACCTTCTTCTGCCGTCGCCACCACGCTTAAATCTTCTGGACGAATACCAAAGAAAGCCGCCTTAGACTGTTCGCTGGCCGCGGTTGAGATTGGCGCGGTTACCGACATGTCTGCCGACAAAGACAGTTCTGTTTGCTCACCCGTTTTCTCAATACGGCACGGCAAGATGTTCATCGCCGGAGAGCCGATAAACTTAGCAACAAACACATTGGCAGGGTTTTCATATAACTCTAAAGGTGAACCCACTTGTTCAATGTTGCCCGCTGACAACAACACAATACGATCTGCCAAGGTCATGGCTTCAACCTGATCGTGGGTGACATAAATCATAGTTGAATCCGGCATACTGTCTTTCAGATTGGCAATTTCCATACGTGTTGCCACTCGCAACGCCGCATCCAAATTAGACAAAGGCTCATCAAACAAGAAGACTTTAGGACGACGCACTATGGCACGGCCAATCGCTACACGCTGACGCTGACCACCAGATAAGGCTTTTGGCAAGCGATCAAGATAAGGCGTTAATTGCAGCATGTCTGCCGCTTTACGCACTTGTTGATCGATTTCTTCTTTGCTGGCTTTCGCAATTTGCAAGCTAAACGCCATATTGTCATAGACCGTCATATGCGGATATAAAGCGTAGCTTTGGAATACCATGGCAATGCCGCGCAAGGCTGGCGGAATATCGTTTACCACCTGTCCATCGATTTCCAACGTACCAGCCGAAATCTCTTCCAATCCAGAAATCATGCGTAATAAGGTTGATTTACCACAACCAGATGGACCCACAAACACAATGAATTCACCTTGTTTGATGTCCAAATTGATGTCTTTTAAAACTTCAACTTTGTTCGAATAAATTTTCTTTACATGGGTTAACTTAACATCAGCCATGATTTTAATGCCTCAATCTAAATGCTTACCTTGAGCGGGGAGCTGAGCTCAACCCACTCGCTTAGGTGGTTTATTTCACAGAACCTGCCAGCAAACCGCGTACTAAATAACGCTGCAAGCTGAAGAAAACCAATAACGGAATAATGATGGTAATGAAAGCTGACGCTGTCAGGATCTCCCAGTTACCGCCACGAGAACCCAATAACTCACGCAATTGCCCCGTCAGCACCAAATGCTCCTGATTGTTCCCCAAAAACACCATGGCAATCAGCAAGTCATTCCACACCCAAAGAAACTGGAAGATGGCAAAAGAGGCCAGCGCAGGGAAAGACAAAGGCAAAATAATTTTGCGGAAAATATCAAAGTCAGACGCCCCATCGACACGTGCCGACTCAATAATTTCACCAGGTAAACCTGAGATGTAATTACGCAGTAAATAAATCGCTAATGGAAGACCAAAGCCCGTGTGGGCCAGCCATATCCCCACATAGGTTTTTGAACCAACGCCAAAAAATTCACCAATTAGATTGTAACTCTTTAGCAGAGGTATCAATGACATTTGCAAAGGAACCACCAGTAACCCCACCACGCCAGCAATCAGCAAAGCACGTCCAGGAAAACGCATCCACGCCAAAGCATACGCCGCAAAAGCCGCTACCAATATGGGAATAATGGTGGCTGGGATTGTCACTGTTAGGGAATTAATGAAAGACTGTCCAAGTCCTTCTGCACTTAATACTTCACGGTAGTTATCTAAGGTGAATCGAGGTGGCACTTCAGCAGTGTAGAAAATACGTTGTCCGCGAGAGCCTTTCCATTCGGTTGGCGAAGACAAGACATAATCTCCATTCGCATTCACTTGTAAAGAGCGGCCCTTTTTCATTTCAGCGACTTCACCAACGGCAAAGTCTTCGGGCTTTAATGAACTATAGCCAAAACGCGCTATTTCACCACTTCCACCTTCCAACAAATTTCCGCGGATAACAAATAAATCGCCTTCTTGCACTTGCGATTGCGGCGTTTCAGCTCGCGCAACTAGGCGTTGCTCCGAAGTGGATAATGCTGTCCACCAACCTGACACAGACAACTGGTCTTTGTCACGAATCGAAGAAATAAACAGACCCGCGGTTGGGATAGTCCAAATCACCACCAAGAACAATACGGTAGCATGGACCAAAAAAGTTAACGGCGTACGCTTTGAAGAGGCAATCATATTAACGACCCTCCATTTCTGCGTTGGCACGCTTAATGTTCCAAATCATGATAGGAATGACCAACACCATAATAACAATTGCGACTACCGCACCACGGCCAAAGTCACCGCCGCCACGGAACATCCAGTCAAACATCTGATTAGCTAATACTTGTGTATCCCATTGGCCATTGGTCATGGCCAACACGATATCGAATACCTTCAGCACCAGAATGGTAATGGTGGTCCACACCACGGCAATGGTTCCCCAAATCTGCGGCACCATAATTTTAAAGAAAATTTGTAAACCGTTCGCACCGTCTAATACCGCGGCTTCAATGGTTTCATCTGGAATGCCACGCAGCGCGGCAGACAAGATCACCATAGCAAAGCCCGTTTGAATCCAAATCAGAATGATCATTAAGAAAAAGTTGTTCCAGAAAGGAATGGTGATCCAGTTTTGCGGCTCACCACCAAAAAACACCACAATGGCATTCAACAAACCAATCTGTGCGTCGTCACCGCTGCGAAAATCGTAAATAAACTTCCAGATAACCGAGGCACCAATGAAAGAAATGGCCATCGGCATGAAAATCAGACTTTTAGCAATGTTGCCCCACCAGATGCGGTCCGTCATGGTCGCAATGATTAAGCCAAAAAACGTCGCCGCCGTTGGAACAACGATCAACCACAACATGTTATTGCGGAAAGATTCGAAAAACTCATCACTGCCAAACAACCAAACATAATTGGAAAGCCCAACAAACTCATCACCAGTGCGATCAAAAAACGACAAACGGAACGAGTCGATCACAGGGTAAAACAGGTAAAAGGTTAATAGCAGAACGGCGGGGCCTAAGAACAACCAAGGGCGCACACTGTTCGCGATGCGCAAGTTACGCGCAATACGATCTGCTGGGCGATCCTTAGTTGGAAAGATTTTATCTAATACAAAATTAGATCCATAAAAATAGGCAGCACATCCTAATACACCCATTATCATAATCGCTAATGCGGAAGCGAGCTGGGCCATAGCATCTCCAAAATACATCTCTTGATGAGCAGGACTCACGTCCTTCATCTTTTGTCAGGCAAAAAATAACAAAAAGCCCCTAAGTAAACAGATCACTTAGGGGCTTTACGAAATGGAATTACTTCAACGCATCCCATGTTTTCTGAATATCTTCCGCAACGTCTTTGGCATCTTTGCCACCAGTGTAATCGACCATACCAGTCCAGAAAGAACCAGCGCCAATCTTACCTGGCATCAAATCAGAGCCATCGAAACGGAAGGTGGTAGCATAACGTAAAATCTCACCCTGCTTACGCGCAGCATCGCTTGAGTATAGCTCTGGGTTAGCACCCAAATGAGCCGACAAGAAGCCTTTTTGCGCCATCCACAACTCATGAGCGATTGGCGAACGAAGGAAGTCCACAAACGCACGAGAACCCTTAGAGTCATTGGTAATACTTACCAAAGTACCCGCACCCAATACTGGGTTACCTAGGTCCTTAGACTCGTAAGATGGGAAGTAGAAGAAGTCAGCATCCAAACCAAGCTCAGTTCCTTCTGGGAAGAAAGCAGGAATGAAAGACGCTTGACGATGCATGTAACATTTAGGTGGTGACTGGAACAAACCTTTCGGGCTGTCACGGAAGTCAGTTGAAGACACCGCACCGGCACCGCCATCAACATATTCGTCATTGCGCGCGAACCAACCAAATTCTTCGATGGCACCAACAATGCGTGGATCATCGAACTTCACTTCGTTAGTTACCCATTGGTCGTAAACAGACGCAGGCTGTGTACGAAGCAACAAGTCTTCTACCCAGTCCGTTGCTGGCCAGCCTGTTGCCGCGCCAGAACCCAGACCGATACACCAAGGCGTACCGCCATCTGCTACTATCTCTTTGGTAAGCGCTTTTAACGCTTCCATGGTTTCTGGTACTTCATAACCCGCGTCAGCAAAGTTATCAGGAGAGTACCAAACCAAGGATTTCAAATCAGCACGATAGAAGACACCGTAAAACTCGTCTTTGCCTTGACCGTCTTTAAAAGTCGCTAGGTCAACCCAGGATTGGCCAGCAGCGTAGTCTTTTGCAATGGCATCTTTTACATCGTCACTAAGCGACGTCAAGAAACCTTTTGCCGCCAAATCGGCAGCCAAACCTGGCTGAGGAAAAATAGAGACATTTGGCGCACTGCCCGCTTGCGCATCAATTACAATCTGTTGCTCAAAGGAATCAGAACCTGCGTAATCGACTTGCGCGCCCGTTGCGTCTTCAAAATACGCGATGACACGATCGAAGTTAGCTTTCTCATCGCCCAACCAAGGACCAAAAACAGAAATGGTTTCACCAGAAAGGTCGAGAGATTTTAGAGCTTCGTAGCTTTCCCAGTGGAATCGAGAATCTTCGCCTGGCTTGAATACTAGATCTGCTGCTCCAGCAGCAGTGGCAGAAAGAGTCATGGCAACCGCCATGGACAGAATTGATTTTTTCATCATTGCTCCTTACAGACTCGCCAAGGAAACCCTAAGCTTGCCTTTGTTTGTTATTATCATGAGTCGAAACAAGGTAATCATGTTCTTCTATAAGGATTAAGAAGGATTTTGATTATTAACAATCAAACGCCCAGCTTCAAGCTTCATATATCCTTAATATTATCTTAATTGTTTTTTCAATTTAGTAGACTTTGGCAAAAAAGCGAGCACTATTTCATTCCTATTTTTGTTCAAAAAACAAACAGGGTTGTTTTTTTAACTATATTTCAGGGTGTTAAAGTTCTTTAAAATCGATTAAGTGATCATTTTTTCTAACATTTCTTTGCTTCAAGTCAGAACTCTACAGACACAAAAAAAGCGTGATCAAGACACGCTTTTCATATTACTGCTAACTCGCTGAATTTATTCTTAACCGTTTAACAGAAATGCCTAAATTCACGTCAAACAGTGGTGTTCAAAAGCGCTTTAATTGCGCTTCTGCCTGCTCTAGGTTTGGTAAAGAAGGGTAAGCACCTAACTTAGTCACCGAATCCGCACCACAAGCTGCCGCAAAACGAATCACATTATGTAGATCTTGTTGTGATAAATTCATCAAAGATTGACGATTGCCCCCTTGTTCAGCCAATTGATACAGTAAACCACCAACAAAGGCATCACCCGCTGCCGTAGTGTCTTTTACTTCTACTTTAGGCGTCGCCACTGTGCCTTCCACTTCGCCCTTGGTATAGAAACGAATTGGCTTGCCGCCATCCGTTAATACAAACAAGGTCACACCTGCTTGCAGTGACTCTTCAATCAAAGCAAAAGGATCTTCAGCCATCACTGCCAACTCTTCTAAGCTGGCCTTCACCACATCCGCCGATTGCATCCAATCGATCACGCGCTGAGTGTCGACTTGTCCATTTGGCCATAGGTTAGTGCGCAAGTTCACATCAATACTGACAATCCAATTGGCGTGTCTCGCCATTTGAATACCAGCCAAGGTGGCTTTGGTGATGTCCGCATCTGTTAAGGTATTTGAACAGGTATGAAATACCCCCTTGGTATCAGTAAACCAAGCCGCCTCAAAATCTTCTTCACGGAACAAGATGTCTGCCGATGGACTACGGTAGAATTCAAAGCTGCGTTCACCAGACTCGTCCAAACTCACAAAAGCCAATGCGGTTTTTGCTTCTTTGGTCATCAACATTTTTCCCGTATCGACGCCATATTGATCCAGTGACGCTTTCAAAAAGTGACCAAAAGCATCGTCTCCCACTTGACCAACAAAGTGACTATCCCCCCCCAAACGCGCAACCGCCACCGCTACATTAGCAGGCGCTCCACCCGGAAATTTAGTAAAGGATTCCAGTTCTCCTGCCTGGGTCGCGCCATTGGATAAAAAGTCAATTAAGGCTTCACCAAAAGCCATCACTTTCGTTGTCATTGTGTTGATCTCTTAAAAAAATAAACAAGGGTAAGACTAGCCGAAAAATTATGCAGGGCAGAAACAATTAAATCAATTTAATTTATTTAAAACGAATAGTGCAATCTCTAACCTATAATCACAAACTCACTCTCTCGTCCACGCTCACTATGCCGACTGCGAATTGGTTCACCGCGACTTTCTTGTTAGACTCAATGCCAATAAAAAAGACTATAACACTGAGCAAATAGCATGACCAAAGCCAAACGTATCTATGTGGTAGACGATGATGATGACATTCGAATCCTGCTCAAATCCTATTTGGAAAAGCATCAGTTTACCGTTTTCAGTGCCGATTCTGGAGAAGCCTTTTTGGCAGACTTCCGACCGGAACAAGACATTGATTTGGTCATCTTAGACATAATGCTACCCGGGCAAGATGGCTTTTCCATTTGTCGAGCCTTACGCGAACAGTCCCACGTTCCCGTCATTATGCTGACCGCCAATTCCGATGAAATGGATCGTATTATTGGCTTAGAAATTGGTGCCGACGACTACCTAGCCAAACCTTTTAACCCTCGTGAGTTACTGGCCAGAATGAAAGCCATTCTAAGACGAATGGAGCAAATCGAAATCAGCCATGAGCCCGCACAGCATCATGAGAACCCTCGCCTTTATCATTTTGCGGATTTTACTTTAGACACCCTGTCACGCGAGCTACATTACCAGCAAGAAAAAGAATCTTTATCAGGTGCGGATTACAACCTTTTAATGCTGTTCTTAGACAATCCAGGAGAAGTACTGACGCGTGAACACATTGCTGAAAATACTCGAGGCCGAGACAGTGCACCATTAGATCGTTTTATTGATGTGCACGTCAGTCGTTTACGTCATCGTCTGCGTGAAGATGCTCGCCATCCCCAACTGATTAAAACCGTTCGCGGTCAAGGCTATATTCTGACCGCATCGGTAAGAGCAGAAGAGCATGTCAACTAATCGTTCAGACAATTTTGCAACACGCTTAAAAACTTGGTCGCAATCATTAACGGGACAAATTCTCATCATCATGGCACTGGGTGTGGCCAGTGCGCAATTCATCAGCTCAAGCTTTTGGTTACGCCAATTAGAGTCCGACACAGAACAAAATGTCCGTGAAGTATCTAAACACATGGCGTTTCGTATTGCGGCCACCGTCAGCTATTTCACCTCTTTACCAACCAATTACCGACACATAGTAATAGACCAACTGCAAGACATGGGGGGCACACGATTTTTTGTCACTCTGAATAAAGAAGAAATCTTGATTAACCCGCTGGCAGACTCTCCTTTAAAAGACATAGTCAAACAGGAAGTGCAATCGACGCTGGTCAAACAATTGGGTATCAACAACGCCAAAATCACTTTTTCTAGCCCCAGCGATTTGCACGTTATTAACAATCAGACCCGCCTTATCGATTTACCCGAACGTTGGGGACACCACAGTTTATTGGTAAAACCACTGACGCCACCTATTATTGTCATTCAAATCCCGATCAATGAAAAAGATTGGCTGTATCTTGCCAGTCTGATGCCCGATCCCTACTTCTTGGATGATACCACCGCCTTAAGTGGTGATCGTTTATTCTCCATGGCCATGTCAGTAATGACAGTGTTGTTGTTAAGCATCATCATTTTACGCCGCGTCACAAGACCTCTCGCCACCTTAGCGCGCGCCGCAGAACGATTTGGTCAGGGGGATTGGCAACCCATCAAAGAAGACGGCAGTGTTGAAGTACGCAACACAGCAAAAGCCTTCAACGACATGCAGCGCCGTATTCAACGCTATTTGAATGATAGAGAAAAATTGTTTGCCTCCATTTCCCACGATTTAAAAACCCCCATTACTCGCCTACGTTTGCGCGCTGAAATGCTTGATGAAGACGACATTCGCGACGCCATGATCCGCGACCTTGAAGATTTGGACATGTTGGTAAAAGGCGCACTACAGAGTGTAAAAGAGACAGACATTCATGAAAATCGTGTCGCAGTGGACATAAGTCGAATGCTCAAAGACATGCAGATGACGGCCAACTTACACAGCCTCAAAATCATTCTAAAAGGCGAACTTAACTATCCATATATTGGTAAGCCACTCGCCATTAAACGCTGTTTGGGTAATTTGGTGGATAACGCTTTGTACTACGGTAAACGCGCCACGATTCATATAGAAGATAATGAAGAAGGCGTTTGTATCCGTATTTGCGATCAAGGTCCCGGCATTCCGCTCGACAAGATAGATAAGGTCTTTCAACCTTATACTCGCCTAATTGATGAACACAATGGCCACCCTACTGGCATGGGCTTAGGTTTGAGTATTGCACGCAATATCGCCCGTGCGCATGGTGGTGAAGTGACATTGAGCAACCATCCTAAGCAAGGCTTGGAAGCCAAAGTCTGGTTACCTCGCCATTAAATGCAGTGGAGTAATACTGTTTTGCAAGACTTTGTTACATTAGGTTGCTCTACTTTACCCTCGTACTTTCTTTACTTTGCTAAATTCGTCAATTCGAACAAAAGTTAAGCTGATTTTCAGAGATGACTGATTAATCAGGTGACGGAGTCGAAACGTAAAACAATATGCAATGTCAAAACCTAACTGTATTTGACAAGACGAAATAACAATAACAAAGGTTTCTATCATGAAAAAAATTGCCTTAGGATTAACTTCTGTTGCTCTTTCATTGGCTGCTGCACACAGCCAAGCAGGTGAAGTAGAAGTACTTCACTGGTGGACATCCGGCGGTGAAGCTGCTGCGATCAATGTTCTTAAAGAAGAAATGGTTGAAACAGGCCACACTTGGAAAGACTTCGCAGTCGCAGGTGGTGGCGGTGAGTCTGCCATGACAGTGCTAAAATCTCGCGCCATTGCTGGCAACCCTCCTTCCGCTGCGCAAATCAAAGGACCTACCATTCAAGAATGGGGTGATCTAGGCTTTCTAACCAACCTTGATGACGTTGCTGAAGAAGGTGATTGGGATGTTATCCTACCTGGCGTTGTCAGCGAAGTAATGAAGTACGATGGGCACTATGTTGCCGCACCTGTCAACGTTCACCGTGTAAACTGGATGTGGGCAAACCCTGAAGTATTCCGTAAAGCTGGCGCAGCTATCCCAACCACTTGGGATCAGTTCATCACCGAAGCCAAGAAAATCAAAGCCGCAGGTTACACTCCTCTGGCACACGGTGGCCAAGCTTGGCAAGACGCGACTCTGTTCGAAGCCATTGCTCTTTCAAAAGGCTCAAGATTTTACAACAGCGCCTTTATTGCACTTTCTGATACAACCCTTCGTAGCCAAGACATGGTCGATGTTTTTGATACCTTCAAACAAATGCGTGAATTCGTAGATCCAGGTTTCTCTGGCCGTGATTGGAACATTGCAACCTCTATGGTGATCAATGGTGAAGCAGCCATGCAAATCATGGGCGACTGGGCAAAAGGCGAATTTACCGCTGCGGGTAAAAAAGCTGGCATAGATTACGTTTGTTACCCAGCACCAGGCACCAGTGGCGCCTTCACCTTCAACATTGACTCTTTGGCAATGTTTACCGTTGATGGTAGCGACCAACAAGACGCTCAAAAAGACCTAGCGCGTTTAATTCTTGAGCCTAAATTCCAAGAAACTTTTAACTTGAACAAGGGTTCTATCCCGGCTCGCTTAAACATGCCTCGTGAAAAGTTTGATACTTGTGCACACTCATCAATGGACGCTTTCTTAGCAAGCTCTACTACGGGTGATCTAGTACCAAGTATGGCACATGGCATGGCAGTGAACTCTATGATTCAAGGTGCCATCTTTGACGTGGTCACCAACTTCTTCAACGATGAGTCTATGACATCTCAAGAAGCGGTAGACAAACTTGCTCGTGCAATTAAAGCCAGCATGTAAACCCGATTTGGCAGACTAAAACTGCCAAGTGTAATCGAGGCTGGCCCTCAGGCCAGCCTCTTTGTTTCTTCTCTGAAGTGAAGCATCAATTATGAAATCTGCACGCCTTAGTTTGGCTGACTGGATGCCAAAAATCGTGATGGCGCCGACTGTTATCGTAACCCTAGTTTGTATCTACGGCTACATGATTTGGACCGCCATTCTGTCGTTTACCAATTCACGCATGTTACCGACCTATAAATTTGTCGGTATCGATCAATATGAGCGTCTATTTAACAATGATCGCTGGATTGTTGCCTTAACCAACCTAGGTGTATTTGGTGGGCTATTTATCCTCATCTGCCTGTTCCTTGGTGTGATCTTGGCCATTTTCTTAGATCAAAAGATTCGTGCCGAAGGCGCAATCCGAACCATTTATCTTTACCCTATGGCGATTTCTTTCATCGTCACAGGTACCGCTTGGAAGTGGTTGCTTAACCCAACCAACGGTTTTGAAAAGCTCATGATCGATCTAGGCTTTGAGAACTTTAAATTTGACTGGCTAATCAATCCAGACATGGTGGTGTACTGTTTGGTGATCGCCGCTGTCTGGCAAGCATCGGGCTTTGTTATGGCACTTTTCTTAGCCGGATTACGTGGTGTGGATGGTGATTTAATCAAAGCCGCTCACCTAGACGGTGCCAGCACCTTTACCACTTACCGCCGCATTATTTTACCATCGCTTAAGCCGGTATTTTTCAGTGCCTTGGTCATCTTGTCACACATTGCCATTAAGAGTTTTGACTTAGTTGCCGCATTAACCAATGGTGGCCCTGGCTATTCTTCTGATTTACCTGCTAACTTCATGTACGCGCACACCTTTACACGCAGTCAAATTGGCCTAGGCTCCGCTTCTGCTATGGTGATGTTGGGCTGTGTGTTAGCTATCTTGGTTCCTTACTTGTACTCTGAATTGCGAGGTGAACGCCATGAGTAATGCTTCTACTGGCCGCCAAACAACTTGGATAGAAAAGGCCTTACGTTTTGCTCTGTATGCGGTTTTGCTGATCATGGCTGCCGTCTATCTGATGCCTTTCTTGGTGATGTTGTTAACCTCACTAAAAGACGTGGAAGAAATCCGTACGGGCACCCTGTTATCGCTTCCCGGTAGTCTCGACTTAAGTGCTTGGAGTAAAGCTTGGGGCGGCGCTTGTACCGGTAACAACTGTGCAGGCATATCGCCCTACTTTTTGAATTCTTTCCAGATCGTATTGCCTGCCGTAGCCATTTCGACCTTACTCGGTGCCATTAACGGTTATGTGATTTCCATGTGGAAATTCCGTGGCAGTGATTTATTTTTTGCAGCTTTGCTAGTCGGCTGCTTTATTCCTTTCCAAGTCATCTTGTTGCCAATGGCCCGTACCCTTGGTTGGTTAGGCATTGCGAATAGCACCACAGGGTTAGTATTTGTACACGTGGTCTATGGCGTGGCCTTCACCACACTGTTTTTCCGTAATTTCTATCAAGCGATTCCGAGCGAATTAGTGAAAGCAGCGCGTCTTGATGGTGCTGGTTTCTTCACCATCTTCTATCGCATCATTCTACCGCTTTCTGTGCCCATCATTGTGGTCACCGTGATTTGGCAATTCACGCAGATTTGGAATGACTTCTTATTCGGTGTGGCCTTCTCAGGTTTTGACACTCAGCCTGTCACCGTGGCCTTGAACAATTTGGTTAACACCAGCTTTGGCGGTAAAGAATACAACGTGGACATGGCCGCTGCCATCATCGCCGCTTTGCCAACTTTGGCAGTTTATGTGCTCGCAGGTAAGTATTTCGTCCGCGGTCTAACAGCAGGTGCCGTGAAGGGGTAAGTCCTTCGGCAGCGAACACTCAAGCCTCAACAGCTTGGGTGAGATAACATTTTGGAGTAATAACATGGCAAATTTAGTCATTGATAATGTGAAGAAACGCTACGGTACGACTGAAGTACTAAAGGGCATCAATATTTCCATCGAGGCTGGCGAATTTCTTATCCTAGTTGGCCCATCAGGCTGTGGCAAATCCACACTGATGAATTCCATTGCAGGTCTGGAAGACGTATCGGAAGGTCGTATTCTAATCGCCGATAACGACGTGACCTACACCAGCCCGAAAGATCGTGACATCGCCATGGTGTTCCAGTCTTACGCTTTGTACCCGAACATGACAGTGGCGCAAAACATTTCCTTTGGTTTGGAAATGCGCAAAGTACCAAAAGAAGAGCGTAATGTTGAAGTACAACGTGTCGCAGAATTGCTACAAATCAGCCACTTGTTGGATCGCAAACCAGCACAATTGTCTGGTGGTCAACGCCAGCGTGTTGCCATGGGGCGTGCTTTGGCTCGTCGTCCTCAGCTTTACTTATTTGATGAACCATTATCCAACTTGGACGCCAAGCTGCGTGTGGAAATGCGTACTGAAATCAAAAAACTGCACCAGAAACTGGGCACCACTATTGTTTACGTAACCCACGATCAAATCGAAGCCATGACCTTGGCTGATCGTATCGCGGTCATGAAAGATGGTGAAGTACAACAACTTGGTACACCGCAGGAAATCTACGATAATCCAGCCAACTTGTTTGTCGCAGGCTTCATGGGGTCGCCCGCCATGAACTTCATTCCAGCAAAAGTCGTCTCTGTCGATGGCACACCCATGTTGGAACTGGCAACTAAGTCTAGCGTTAGCTTGCCATTCCCGAAACCAGAAGCACTTGCTCAGCATGTTGGACAAACAATCTTGCTTGGTCTGCGTCCGGAAATGATTACCGAACCTCAGCCACATAAGGTAGGTCAGGACTTTGTTACTACCACAGACATCGAGGTAGAAGTGACCGAACCAATGGGCGCCGACACCATGGTCATCACCCGCATAGGTGATGCTGAAATCAACTGTCGCTCTAATCCAGCCTACCCTGCAAATGCGGGCTCAGTGATCGAAATGATGTTCGATACATCAAAAGCAGTCGTATTTGATACTCAATCAGGTAAGCGACTGGATCAATAAAGTTATGCGCACTATCTAACACATTGTGTTTTTTCGCACAAAACGCTTTTTAGCCCGTTCAGATGCTTTACTTTGCTGAGTGGGCTTTTTTTTGCTTATTTGATTAAAATCTGTACAAATGGTCAACTTTCTTTCCTTAATCTCTCGAACTTACCACCAAGATAAGATACATTTCAGTAATAATTGATCAGAAGTGCTATTACATAAATGCATTCGATTAATGACTTTGTTCAACCAAACTCAATATCACAATGAAGGAATCTCACCACATGAAATCAACGACGCGTTTTGTGACGCATCTTGCCATCTCTAGTCTTGTCCTCGCCATTGCCGGCTGTTCAATGATGGGACCAAAACAGCCTGATTGGCAGGCAGATAAAGAATATCGAGTAACCATTTTGCACACCAATGACCATCACGGTCGTTTTTGGCAAAACAGTCGTGGTGAATACGGTATGGCCGCTCGTAAAACCCTCATCGACAACATTCGAGAAGAGGTGGCCCTAGACGATGGCAACTCGCTATTGTTATCAGGCGGTGACATTAACACAGGTGTACCTGAGTCGGATCTGCAAGATGCTGAGCCAGATTTTCGCGGCATGAACATGTTGCAGTACGACGCTATGGCATTGGGTAATCATGAATTTGATAACCCACTTTCCGTCCTGAAACAACAGCAAGAATGGGCGGGGTTCCCCTTCCTATCGGCCAACATCACAGATGCGAAAACAGGTAAGCCATTGTTTGATGCTTACAAAATCTTCCAAGTGGATGATTTAAAAGTAGCCGTAATGGGTTTAACAACAGACGATACGGTTAAATTGGGCAACCCAGAATACCTAGAAGACATTAAGATTGAATCGCCCATTAAAGTGGCAGAGAAATTGGTGCCTAAATTGCGCCAACAAGCCGACATCGTCATTGCGGTAACGCACATGGGTCATTACAACAATGGTAACTACGGCGGCAACGCACCAGGTGATGTGACCCTAGCTCGCACCGTACCGGGCATTGACGTGGTAGTAGGTGGTCACTCTCAAAACCCACTGTTCGAACCAGATGAGCAAAACGGAACGCTGATTCTACAAGCTCACGAGTGGGGAAAATACGTAGGTCGTCTCGATTTTGTCTTCAAAAACGGTGACATAGTATGGTCTGAATACCGACTCATCCCTGTCAACTTAAAGAAAAAAGTCAAAACCGCTGACGGCAAAACAGAACGCGTCTTCATCGAAGACGAAATTGCTCAAGATCCAGAAATGTTGGCCATGTTGACGCCTTTCCAAGAAAAAGGTCAGGAAGAGCTAAACATTGAAATTGGCTCCGCTAACGGCGACTTCGTGGGTGAACGTAGTGTGGTTCGTAACCAAGAAACCAACCTAGGTAACTTGATTTCACGCGCCATGAAAGAAAAAGTCAACGCTGACATTGGTATCATGAACTCTGGCGGTATCCGTGACAACATGGAAGCGGGTGTCATCACCTATAAGAGCGTACTTAAGGTACAGCCTTTCGGTAACGCCATTTCTTACCTTGATCTGACCGCAGCCGAATTGATTGACTACCTATCTGTTGTAGCAAGCAAACAAGCTGGCACAGGGGCGTTCGCTCAATTCGATGGTGTTTCATTAACCTTGAAAGACGACAAAGCAACCAACATTCTGGTAAACGGCCAGCCATTAGACGTAGCTAAGAGCTACCGTATCGCGATCAACAGCTATGTTGCGACAGGTGGCGACGGCTACCCTAAAGTCATCGACCACACGAACTACGTAAACTCAGGTTACGTTGACGCGGATGTCTTGGTTGAATATGTGCAAAACAATTCACCGCTTGATATCACTGACTTCGTTCCAAAAGGTGCGGTTAAACGTTAACCGTCTCTCTGTATAAAGACACAAAAAAGCCCTGACAACCGGAATGAAATCCATAACCTTGTCAGGGCTTTTTCTGCCTTCGCTATCGCGATTTTTTATCAAACCCTATGCTTTAAAAGCTAAGAAGCTAGTCCACTTGTGTTTGAATAAAATTATCCACTATATCCAAGACATCTTCCTGCCAAAATGGCGCTCCGCCATGATCTGCTCCGTGCAAACGAATCATTCGAGCCTGTTGACCACGAGATTTCAAATGCTCGAATAACATGACACTTTGTCCGAACGGCACCAACCTGTCTTTATCGCCATGAATGATCAGATAAGGTGGCGTGGTTTCCTCACTGGAAATATAGTGCATCGGATTCGCAAGCTCCGCTTTTTTCCGGTTCTGCAAAACATTCACTCCCCCCAACAGCATACCTTCTGGTGACGAAGGCTGAATATGATCGAAGGTGGAAGGCTCTTCGTTCATTTTATCAATGGCTGTTGGACCATAATAATCAATCACCGCCTTAAGCTTGATTTTGGCTTGCTGAGCATCATCAAAATCTCGTGTGTCTAACGTTGCTCCGATCATTGCCGACGTGTGCCCACCTGATGAGTCCCCCCACACAACCATATTATCCACATCACCAAAGTACTCACTTGCATGAGTCATCATGTAATGAATGGCCGTTTTGGCGTCTTCCACCTGAGCAGGAAAAGGCGCAACGGGAGATGGGCGATACTCCACCATAGCAACAACGTATCCACGCTCTGCAAAACGAGCAAGTTGTGCTAGCCCTCTATCCATATCCTGTTTAAACCAAGCGGAACCAGGAACATACACCACGATCGGAAAGCGACTTGTTTCTTCCGTTTCACCCATTTCTTCTCTGAGTTCCGGTCGGATGATCGTAAGATGTAAATTCATATCAGATTTGTTGGCATAGTTAACCTGAGTAAAAATTCGCACAGATCGCTGCTCACGCTGAGCATTTAAGGTTTCGATGCCATCTGTCGTGACAACACTGTAAGGAAAGTCTTCAAAGCTTGAAGGCTCGGCGGGAATAATGGGATTATCTGCCAAGACATTAAGACTGAATGTCAAAGCAAGTACAGGCAAACCGTATTTCATACATACCCCTTTCTATTGTTTTCACCGAAAAGCTCATAAAGTGGTTTTTAATAAACGCTTCACTTTATGAGCCTTTTCAGTGTCAGCTAGGAATATGCTGGCTTCCATTTCAATTTTCGCATTTACCTTTCAATTTATGCACCTATGCGATTTCGAAAAGAAAATTCACTCACGTCGATAAGTTAATGTCCAAGTTAATGGCGTTGGCAATTTCTCAGATTCTAACGTTACCGTATAGGTTAGCTCGTTATCAGACACTTGCTGCCAAGTATTAGTACGTTTGCCGCGCTCTGATTCCACCACTACCACAATGGCTTGGGCGCTTTCAGTAAAGCTACCGGAAATCTCAATGTCTTCTTCATCTGTTTTGAAGACTTCACCCTTGGCCGTCAACGGAATCTGATCGGCTTCTTCTTGATCACATTGCCAAGAAAATTCACCTGCTTGCTTGGCCAACTGCCACTGCTGACAAATTTGAGTTTGCTTTTGCAATACCGGTCTTGCCAAGGCGCGGATAAAGAAATTCATTTCTTGTACTACATTTTCAACCGCTTCATCTAGCTTGGCTTGCGTATTGGCCGCGTCTTGCAGTTGCCACTCACCTTCTAAATTGGCCGCCTGCAATGCACCACTGAGCAGCATTGCCGAAACAGCCATGGTTAACATCTTCTTCACTTGCCTTCTCCTTTATTGTTATTGTCATCAGATCATCGCAGAGAAGGTTTGTGATGTAAGGTGCAAAAACACCCACAATAACTAACATTTAACGCCAACAATCTCATTTTTTAACCAACTTTAGACCCAAAAAAACCTGATCACCCAGTTTGGCTGATCAGGTTTTCTAGCCTTTACAAAGACTTAATAGCTCGAGTCTTATGTATCAGCTCTTATTTATCAAGCTCTTACTTTTAAAGCTCTTACTTATTAAAGAGGGCCGCGCGCTGAATCTCAATGATTTCAGCGATACCTTTACGAGCCACTGCCAACATGCCCATCATGTGCTCATCACCAAAGGCTTCACCTTCCGCAGTACCTTGGATTTCAATGAAACCGCCCTTGTCATTCATGATCACATTCATGTCGGTTTCGGCATTGGAATCTTCTGGGTAATCCAGATCCAATACCGGTTCACCCTTGTATACACCCACAGAAATAGCCGCGATCTGCGACACAATAGGATTTTCTTTAACCTTCTTATTTTCCACCAGATAACGCATTGCATCTGCCAACGCCACGAAACCACCTGTGATAGACGCCGTACGTGTGCCGCCGTCGGCTTGAATCACATCACAGTCGATGGTGATGGTGTTTTCACCCAGTTTTTTCAAATCCACTGCAGCGCGCAATGAGCGACCAATTAAACGCTGAATTTCAACGGTGCGGCCACCTTGCTTACCGCGCGCCGCTTCACGATCCATACGGCTGCCGGTAGAGCGCGGCAACATACCGTATTCTGCGGTGATCCATCCTTGACCTTTGCCTTTCAAAAAGCGCGGTACACCCGGCACAACCGTTGCCGTACAAATGACTTTGGTGTCACCGCATTCAATTAATACAGAACCTTCGGCGTGTTTGGTAAAATTTCGAGTGATTTTAAGGGGACGTAACTGATCAACGGCTCTTCCACTTGGACGCATACTGGCTCTCTCTGTTGGTTAATCTTTTATAAAGCGGCAATTATAGCGAACCCTCATAAAATTGCCCCCTCATAATGGGGAAACTGTCGTCTTGCTATGGCATAAGCTACAATAACGCCACATTTTTCTTAACTTGGGTATTCAAAATGACAGCAAGCATGACCGCCTTCTCACGCCAAGAAGCCAGCTACGACTGGGGCACCATCAGTTGGGAAGTTCGCTCAGTAAACCAACGCTATTTAGAACCTAACTTCCGCTTACCGGAAGCCTTTCGTGAATTGGAATTTTCCTTTCGCGACCTGTTAAGAAAAAAACTCAACCGTGGCAAACTGGAATGCCAACTGCGCTTCCAAGCCGTCGACAAAGCCGCCACCAGCTTAACCATCAACCCAGAAAACGCCCAAGCCTTGGCCAACGCCGTACAACAACTTGGCACGTGGTTTGATGGCATCAAAACCCCATCACCACTGCAAATCCTACAATGGCCCGGCATTCTTAGTGACACCAGCGACGACGCCGAGACCATCAAAAAAGCCGTAGCGGAACTCTTCGCCAAGGCGGTAGACGAACTGATTCAAATGCGTTTGCGCGAAGGTGAACAACTGGTCGCCATCATAGAACAACGTCTTGATAGCATTGACGCCATTGTGGCCGAAGTGCAAGACAAACTGCCCGGCATCATTGCCGCGCAAAAACAAAACCTGACCGACAAACTGGAAGCCGCGAAAGTCGAACTCGACCCAATGCGTGTGGAAGCGGAAATCGTTCTCTTAGCGCAAAAAGCCGACGTGGCCGAAGAACTGGATCGCCTCGCAACCCACACCAAAGAAGTGCGCCGTCAACTGAAACAAAAAGGCCCGATCGGCCGCCGCTTAGACTTCCTAATGCAAGAACTTAACCGCGAAGCCAACACCCTTTCGTCTAAATCCATTGTGGTGGAAACCACCCAAAGTGCCGTGGAACTGAAGGTTTTGATTGAACAGATGAGAGAACAAATACAAAATATTGAGTAATTGATAACACTAAGGTGGCGTAATGCTGGACAGAGACAATCTAACAAAAGCAATAAATCAGCTGATGCCAACGGTTCGGCTAATCTATTTGTTTGGCTCTCAAGCAGACGGCAGCGCCTCCTCTTCAAGCGATATCGATATTGCCGTGTTACTGGAGAAGAAATTAGATCCAATAGCGCGTTTCAATCTAGAGCAAATCCTTGCCATCAAACTGGGTCAAGATGTTGATTTGATCGATTTACTAACAGCATCGACAGTGTTGCAAAACCAAGTCATCATGAATGGCGAGCTGCTTTTCGGTAGCGGAAACGAGCAAACTAAGTTTGAAATGCAGGTCATGTCAATGTATCAACACTTGAATGAAGAGCGAGCGGATATTCTGCAGGAGTACTTGAAATGAATGACTCAATTCTCAATAAGTTAGCAACGATTGAACGCTGTTTGAAACGCATTCGAGAAGTTTACGCTCTTGCAAGAGAGCAATTCGATACCGATTACACCAGCCAAGACTCTATAATACTGAACCTTCAGCGCGCCTGCGAAGCAAGCATTGATGCCGCTAACATCATCAATAAACAACACAACACAGGCATTCCGCAAAGTAGTCGCGACAGCTTTGAACTACTCAAAAAAGCAGACCTGATCTCCGCCCCTCTCGCATTAAACCTGCAAAAAATGGTTGGCCTTCGTAATGTGGCAGTCCATGATTACCAAACGCTTAACTTAGAGATAGTGAAGCATGTAGTGGAGCATCGATTAGGTGACTTTGAAGAATTTGTTGAAGTGGTGAAAAACACCTAAATTTAAACTGTAGTGGCATAGTAAATTTGGCCACCTAATTAGAGGTCTACACAAAGTGACTTCAAAGGTAACAATCTGTAGACCTTGTATTTATGTGAATTGAAAAGTCTGTTTTACTTTCATTCATTGAAAAAGCGCGGCATTTTCCTGCTTGCGCTGATCCAATGTCTTAGCAATCGCAGACACTGTTGTTTTACTGATCCCTTGCTGCTGTGCCAGATACGTAAATTGGCTGATGGCTTCTGCGACTTCTTCAATGACTTGCCTTGCATCATTCCAATTCGAAAAGCCAGCACTGGCAGCAAGTTTTTGCATCACCTTAAGCGGTGGCGCTTTGCCATAACCTCCGAACGCAGTAGCCTGTTCGTTGAATGGATTTGGGCTGTAGGTAACATCGTAAAAAGGGGCAGGATCCCATTGACCCTCATCCGCTTGCAAAAACGCCCAGTTTTTACTGTGATCGTCTTGGTTAGACGACAGCAGGTTAAAAATGGCGCGGCGAAATTGCAGCTGCCCAGCCGCTGGCGATTTACACAACTGACGGCTGGCTTTGATCAAATCAATATAATCTAAACTTGGCGTTCGAAAGTCTGCATCCAGCAGACCGCAAGCGCTGTGCATATGCAATCGACCTGAACTGCGATTGCCGCTTAAATTAGTCTGCTCCGTGACATAATCAAAACGCTTAAGTGATAACCAGGCAGATGCACCGCTTGAAGATGGTGCTTCAATGAGTTGCCAGACTGGTGGTTGACACTTTGCTTGCTCGGCCATTTGTAAATAAACCGCCTCACATAACCCTTCTTCATGGCCGAGCGCGAGATTCTTCGAGGTAAATTTAATCAGCCAAGCCTCATCTCCAGGCTGAGCAAACGTCCGGCATTGCTGAGTTTCCCCTGCGGGCATATAAATTTGCGCCTTTGGTCTTGCTCCACCCGAACTGCCACCAGCGACCAATGCGGCCAATACCTGTTGAGTGTGCCCATCTAACTCATCGTGGTTGTCGTCTATGTAATCTGACATTGAAGCATCGAACAGCGTTTGTGCTTCTAAGCCCAAGGTTGCTAAATCAATATCCGCATGCGTGGTCGCTGAAAACTCAGACACCGGAGAAAAAGACAGCGCTCCCATGCCGTTATCACCGACAAAGGCCAGTCTATCCATCGCCGTTAATTGATTAGGTAGGATGCCCTTTTGCCGGAAAATACGATCTTGTAACAACATGCCCCAGCCATCGGGCAAACAATCTCCAAATACACCATGTACACCTTGGTGCGGCGCTTTAGGTGCGGCTTGAACTTGCGTCTTCGCTTGCAAGGTAAAAGGCGATAAATTGCCAAACTGCTGCAAATAGCGGTCTGCATATTGAAAAAAAACACCTTGCCGATTCTGCGCCAAGACTCCAACAGAGACCTGTTCACCTGAGCTTAGCGTACGAGTAACATTAAGCTTCTGAATCGGTTTAAAACTCATCTTTTAGCACCTCATCAATACTCGTGGGCATAGCAGCGCGTTCTTTGCTAGGTTGTGTGAGCTGATAAAGCCTATCTAGCGAATCAAGGGTCTGCCATAACAACAGCAATTGGCGAAATGAAATTTGCCCGGTCAGCTCAAATTTCTTAATGGTGGCCGCAGGTACGCAGCTTCGCTC
Organism: Marinomonas sp. ABL3_031; assembly: GCF_056161265.1. Lineage (NCBI taxonomy): Bacteria > Pseudomonadati > Pseudomonadota > Gammaproteobacteria > Oceanospirillales > Oceanospirillaceae > Marinomonas > Marinomonas sp. ABL3_031. Next base: position 108,189 of record NZ_JBSWYU010000010.1, on the reverse strand, counting down.
AGCAAGCGCCGCACGTGACAGTTTTTCGCGTTGACGTAACTCTCGCAAATACGCAGCGTAGGCTTGGCTTACATCGGTATCATCAAGTAAGGTAAAATTCATTTGAAACGGCCTTTTAGATACAATTAAATCCATTATAGCGAAATAAAACAGATTATGGATACTATAATATCCATCATTGCGTAGGGTGTTAAAAAAATTACTCGATAAATTATTGATTTTGTTGGGGGCTAGGCCTCCACTCCATGAGCAGATCTAGAATATTGAGTAAGGTATTTATAGCCTATCAACTCACCTTCCAAACTCAAGAGGGGCATTTATGTTACCTGACACGATTGTTCATAAATGCTTCTATTAAGCATGCAGTAAAACGCATCGAAGAGGTGTATCGCACCTCTGCTCACTTCGAAAACGACTTAACCAGCCAAGAGTCCGTCATTTTCAATCTACAGCGAGCCAGCCAAGCCTGTATTGATATCGCCAACGCCATTAACAAATGGGTCTCCCGTATAGTGCAATTGAAAGCTTTGAATTAATGGGCGAAGCAGGGCTTATATCCCAAAAGACTAAGTGTAGTTTGCAGCAATAAAGTTAAAACTCTATAGGTCAATAGGGGTTGAAGAAGTGATTTTACTCTGACCCATTTTATTCCTGACTCATTTTATTCATGTAATTAAATACAAGCTCTTAGCAGCGCTCAGAACTTTGCTTGTTATATCAAAGGGCTTGCAATGAATAATTTCATTCGAGTGAAGTACTCTTGAGATTTTGAATTAAAACGCAGTAAAAATACACTAGACTGTAAATTAATTATATTACCTGTTTATTCATTTTTTTAGCTCATTTTAAGTGGAACTGCATTTTAGCTCACTAATGTAAAACAGTAATATTTTCTCCTTTGACCCTTTCAAGAACTTCAACGAGTACAAGGCATTGCTTCTCTGTGGGTATCTTACTTGGGATTTTTATAGCTATCTTTATAATATCTATTTCTTTTTGAGACAGCAGTCCTTTTGATCGACATTGCTCTAAAAGATTTCCCCACCTGTTCGCTGGTATCTCCAAGACCTGCTTCTGCGCCTCAATACCATCGTCCATTTTCTGAACTTTGCGAGCTTGCTTTTTCTCGGTCTGTATAGCTTCTTTTGAAACAAGGCTATCTTTAAAGCCCTGTGGCAATAATTCATCCAACCTAACTAATTGCTCTCTTAGTCTTTGCCAGCATCCTTCCTTTTTACACCACTCTGTAACGTTCGATATGCCCTGCTGAGGCAAAGTAATCTCGTCATGAACGAGCTCGGAAGTAACCTCTAATGCTCTTTCTAAATCACTTGATATAAACTGCGTGTTCCAAATACGCATAAAGTCTATAGACTTGTCTTGCGTTGAAGCATAATTCCCTAATAGAGCTAATGTATAAGCAACAACATTTGCTCTGTAACCACCGTTATACCAAGGCTGAGCTGAAACCAGCTTTTCTGTTTTTCTAAACAGGATGGCGCGGGCGATAGCTCGTTTATAATAGAACTCACTAAAGCCTTCAGATGATTTTTCCCATTCAGAGCCAATTCGCTTAGCATACTGAGCAAAGTTTTTCTGCGCCCCAAGGTTAACGAACCTTGGGTTCTCATCCCAGACGTTCTCAAACTTAGCAAGGTCGGTTTTGGTGAACATCTGTGGCTTGGGATTCTCTGCCTGGAATTTTTTCTTTTCACCTTGAGTACGCTTACTTTGCGCGTCAGCATATTGACCACGAGCACGCTCATAAAACCATTTTGTCTCTCGTAGTGCCCCTTGTTGAGCAGGAGCCCATATACGCCTTGAGAATTCTTCCATTCGAATATGAAACGGATGGTTTGAAAAGAAATCAGCAGCATTTACTCTGTTCTGAGTGTTAGCGTATTCAGAAATTCGCGGCACGACCGTTTCACTTTGCTCGCTATCAATAACTGATAGCTTCATCTGAACAAAAATTCCTTCCAAGGAGGCTTTATCTTTACGACTTGTATGAAACAGCGAAGCTGTAGTTTGACCACCGTTCACTATTTGTAGATCTTTCATGCGAACCACTTCAAGCCCGCCATCACCTTGCCTGACTTCCACTTCCTGAGCAGTCGCAGTAATACCATTGTTATAGGCAAAGAACATTTGCGGCTCATTGATAATGGTACTTCTGATACCCTTATTAACATTCCCTCGGGCCTGCAAAAAACATCGAACGTTTTGCTCTAATAAGCGAGCACCATATTTCTCATACATTGATGACAAAATAGTTGCTGGAATTACTATCAGATAAGACTTGTAAGTATCTGATCCTAAATGTGCAGGCAAACACGAAATCCCTGCCCCATAAGTTTCAGGAAAATTGATCTCAAGAATTTCTTTATGGCCTCGGGAACTTTGTTGGCGCTGTAACCTCGAAACATCCCAAATATGATATGAAGCTGGAACTCCAGAAATTTCGCCATCTTCGATAGCGCTAACTCGACCACTCAAAGCTCGCTCGGAAAAAAGATAAAAGTTCACCTTTCGAATTGCACGTCCTCGATCGTAAATTTGCCTTGATAGCCCATACTCAGGGGCTGTCTCTTCGAGATCTTTGAACAACTCCTTGCTTTTACTTGCTTCAAAAAACTTCGCAACTCGCTTAAAAGCGCTATCTACGTCAGTCCCCGTAAGAGAAGCTAACTCTTCTCTACAATCGAAATCAGCAATAAAAAGATCTAGAGCCCCCTCATCATTAAACCAGTAGCCATCAACCCTCATTCCTCTTTGTGCGCGATAGTGACAAAGCTCAAACCCTTCCAAAAATCCAGTGTCCATCAACTCATCAGCGACGGTTTCTACAAACTGTGACAATTGAAAGCTACTACTGGCTTCCGCCCCAGCTAACAAGTCCTGCTTGAAATCATGAAAAAATTCCTGGATGGTTTGTTCCATTTGACTTCCCCCATACATCCTTATCTGCGCATAAAAAATCCCGAACGCTTTCTAACTTAATTTCATAACCAACTCTTGTAAGGCCTGTATTTAATTCTGATCTGACAATCTTTGGAAAATCACTTTCGACACGATATGTCTGCTCTTCAGCGACAATAAATTTAGGCTTATCGTAAACAAGCATTTGCACATAGCCAGCTTTAGCCAGCTTTGTATCAAACATCTCTATAGCTTCAGCCTCAGTTAGCATTCCCTCAACTGCGTTTACTAACTCGTTCAACGAAATTGATGCTTTTGATTCAGGCATATCAACCAATCTAAAAACCTTAAGAAAAAGACTGCTACTTAAGCTTTCGAGCTGATCTTCGGAAGATATTTTAACTGCATTTCTCTCTCGGCCTGATAATGACTTAACTTCTACGGCTGTATCGGAAAATATAAAATCCTGATGAGATGTTTCAGGCCCCTGCCATGCTTCTAATGCGTCCAGCTCAGTATTCATTTCACCTAGCATTTGTTGCAGGAACTTAAGCTCACTGAACAAACCCCTTACTTCTTCGGCACTAAGCATCCGGCCTTTCTTCCCAGCCATGAATGCTTTCCAGCGTTTTATTTGGGAAAGAGCTACAGACAACCCAACCAAAGGGTCTGAGACTTCAGAAAGTTCATGGATCAATGTTTCGCTTAAGCTATAAAAGAGATCTTGATCAACATGCTTCTCAAGAACCAAAATCAGACCCTGATTTCCCGTCGTGCTTAGCAATCTGTAATCAATCTTTATCCCATGAATAGAAACCATGTTTTTTTGAAAGATCTCTGCCCCATCTTCACTCATTTCATAAATAAAGACACAGTGACCGCTAGAGTCCTTTCCCCAGTACAATGGAAGATGTTTGCTGATTTTTATCTGTCTTACACTGAGATCTTCAGTAGGCGTCTTAATATCATCCCAAGGTCTATATCTATTCATCGTTGTCTTCGACCTCACCTTGGATCAAAGTGTCTAAATCTACTCCAATAGATTTTTCTAAGTAAACTCTATTCGCAACCACTGAAACAGTATGGAAATAGTCAACTCTAGGAAAACTAAACACGAAAGCAGGAACCGAACCATTCTCAATTTCTTCTCCAACCAATTTCAGGTTATAAATCATTAAAAGTGGCTTATTTCTCTCCACCCTGTAATACCTATCTGCTGGTTTCTTAATCTCTTTTCCTTTTGCTTCAGCATCTCGGACGGCTTTATCCATGGCTGCATCTCTTTGCTCTTGAGACAATCCATAGTGCTCATGCCTGCCGCCCACTCTTCCTTGGTTTACACTCCATGTATTTTCTGCTTTTGAGTAAGTAGCTTTCCGTCGATTTGGACTTAAGACATAGTTGTGTTCTGATGAGTTTTTCTTTTCTGAAACTAGGAGAACATCAGAAAGTGGGAATTGGGTTACAATTGAACTTAGGTACTTCAATGCAAAATTTCTCTTTTCCGACGTTTTAGAAGTGCATTGAAACTGACTTAGAAATGTCACAATACTTCTTGTATTAACATCATCCAAATACCAGCCCTTACCTTCAACAGAGGGTAAAAATTCTCTACCTTCTACACCAAAGTTATCTTTCCAATATTGAGCGACTAAATTCTGATTAAAATCATTTATTGATTGATCGTTTGGAAGGTTCTCACTTTCGACAGCTTTTTCACTGTAACTCTGTCTTACAGTTATACTTTCAGCAGATCTCATCTTATTTGAAGCTGTAACGAGCAATGTGTCAGGATGAGACATTACATATAAGCCAAAGTCTTTAGGGCTTAATCCATCAAGTCTCATCTGTATAACCTGATCTCGCAAATCTTCTGATGAAATCGCGATATGCGAATACCAGTCTATAGAATCTTGAGGCAAATGAACTTTACACAAGTCATCGTATCCAGTTCTGTAACCGAACCAACGTCCCATCTGCATTAGGGTGTCGTACATTCGAGTATTTCTGTACATGTAACTAATGCATAGACCCTCAATTGTTAGACCACGAGAAAGACTTAAACCACCTACAGCAATAGCTGTTAAACCATGACCATCTCTTTCATATTTCTTGTAATCAAGCGGCGCATTGGACTTACTGTTAACAACAAAAGTTCTTATGGATTCAGCAGCGTCATACAAAGTACGCTTTAGCTCTTCCCAAGAAACATCTGCATCCCAAAAATCAGCCTCAAAAACCCGTTTCAACTGGTCCATATTTTCATTTTTTTGAGAAACTGAATCCGGCATCAAATAGTTTGCCTTGATGGCTTCCCTCAGTTTTTTAAGATATACGCTGATATGTGTGCGGACTAATGTTTGAACATCCACAAACCTCGAAACGTTTACAAGCATTGAGCAATGCTTTTCATCTTGCCCCCTTATCTTTCTGATCGCTTTCACTACAACAAATTGCCGTATAGCCCTGTAAAGCGATGGAGGCAGATCTATAACGTCAAAATCTTTTTTATGAACGAAGGGAATATAGTTCTCTGCGTCATCAATTGTTTCCAAAATTCGATCAGAACTATCATCCAAGAAAACCCTATCAGGGCCAAAATATGTTGTTGGAGCATCGAGACAATAAATAAAGTCCCTAGGAAAGAGCTCTTCTCGAATTTGTTCATCACCATAAGCATCAGGATTAATAAAAATATTGGCGAACGGAGTTGCCGTGTATCCAACGTAACAAGACTTATCAAACAAACTCAAAATCTCTCTAATTCTTCTGTTTGTCTGTGTTGGATCATTGTCTTCTTTTTTGGTGTTGATTGATGCGTTATCAGCTTCATCATCAATCATAAGCATAGGGACATCTTTAATTTTTCCATGCCCTTTAGAGTTCAGCTCATCCAACCAGCGGTGAAGAGACTTTAATGTTGAAACATTTTTCTTGATAACGAGTATCACAGGCTTACTAAAGTCATTGAGGCTCCAACCCTGATGAGCTGTATTTTTATTGAAATCAGTATAAATATTTGTCAATGATGCCGGGTGGGGGTAATCATCATGGCCGACCCCGACAATTTTCCATTTATCCTCCACACGTGTCCTACCTACGAATCCTTCATCAACCCGCTCCTGCGTCTGTTTACGAAGGTTATTGTGCACACCAGCGATTACAATAATGAACTTGTATCCGGCATCGGCAGCCTTAGCTACCAGACCTAAGTAATTAGCTGTTTTTCCAGATTGAACGTGGCCAATCACTAATCCGCGACGATCCCAAACACCCGGAGACGTTGGATCTTGAAGATGGCCGAGTATATTCATACCAACATCACTTAACGACTGAACTACCATAGGAGACCAGCCTTCATCTCTTAAATGCTTTTCGTAAGCATCTGAATAAAACCACTCGATATCCTTACGCTTATATACCCACTCCTTATCATGAGTCGCTTCAGGATCGACAAGTGAAACACCCAACCCCATTTTAGAATCTATTTCATAGTATGCTTCTTTGGAAAAGGTAAGGGCGTCCAGCTCTTGAATCCCCATCATTTTTGCCAAATCTATAGACAAATCATCTACTTCTTTGCGGGTCGGAACGTATTCTTTCCATTTACCTTTAGCGATATTAATTAGAGCAGAGATAAAAACTTTCTTTGCTTCAAAATTCACTTTCTCATTCCCCATTTTTTATCCCTTCAAAATATTGTTCCACCAATTCTTTATGAGCATCAAACATACGTACAGAGTCAACAACACTCCGAAACGTATCAACATCCATCTCACCAGAACCAAATAAAGAATTTTTAAGCTCTGCAAGCTTTTGCGAAACATTGTTTTTCTCTATTGAGAATTGATCAACGCTTCTTGGCGCTGAAGAATAATCCGAGTAGATCATCTCTACTGGAATTGCTGCTGAAACGGCTTCCAGATATGAATGTAAAATTGAAGACTGCTGGTCTGACAACCCTTGCTTTAAGCTTTGCAAAAGAGGATGAGATAAATTCAACTCAAACCGAACTCGATCTTTATCGCCATAACGTTCCCAAATTGGCTCAGGAGCATCCTGGAAAAGCTTCTGCCCTCTACCTCGATGAATTCTGGTACTTGTGCCAGTGACCTTAGATATTATTTGCTTAAGTCTTTCTCTAACTTCATGCGGTGGTCTTGCTCGCGATTTTTTAATATCAATTGTCCAGCTTTCATCTAGAGCATTTGGAAAATCAATCTGAACCCTGGCAAGCTTGGTAGCCTCGCCCTTGGGAACCAACCTGAACCAGTCTCCCCAAGCCATAAGTCTACCATTGCGATATATATATGCGCCCTGGTTAGATATAAAACCACTACGGTCTTCATAGAAATCATATTCTTCAGCAGTAAGCTTACTATGATGAGGCAAAATATATGGCTGAATAATGACGTTTTCGCCGTCGACACGAACTATCTCTTCAGGAAGAATCTGTGTCGCTTTTATTCTTCGACAAAAAGGATCAAATGGCTTAACTGGATGTCCATTTATTCGAATTGATAATTTAGGGCGATGCCTGACTTCCCCCTCAAGAAATCTATGGAAAACTAGGGATAAATGACGTTCTAAAAGATCCAGTTTTTCGGAAACAATTTCATCCCTTTTACTGCCATACTGATCTTCAAAGAGCCGATCTAGTTTCGTCCAAATAACAGCCGTTCCAGTTACAACCAACTGATCTATGTAAGGAATTTTTTGAGCGTCTTCTCTATCTAGAATTGACAAACACCATTCATCTTTCTCACTTACATAATCCAAGTCCCACTCAGCTCCACAAAAATGTGAATTTTTAGCGCTTACGACAGTTAAATTTCGACACTGTGAGAATGATGCTGTTTTCAAACCGAGCCCAAATCGCCCCAAGTCATTTGGCTCTCTTGCCTGTTTGGGGTTAGCGGAGCCATGCTTCATTGCGAGTAGAAGTTCGTCCTCTGTCATTCCACGTCCGTTATCTAAGATAACTAGTGTCGGTTTTTCACAAGTCAAATCACAGTAGACATCGACTTCTGTTGCTCCAGCCGTAATACTGTTATCAATAATGTCAGCAACAGCTGTCGCCAAAGAATATCCAAGGTCTCTCATAGACTCTGACAATGACGAGGCACTTGGTGGCAATCTGTACTCTCTAGCCATCAAAATATCCTTAAAATGGTCACGTTGAACTGAAAGCGTTAATCTACTGATAGCTTTATAGAATAGTTAAAACAATCTCACCTATTTGCCGCGCCAAATATGGAGGCACAGCATTTCCAACCTGCACGTACTGCTGCGTTCTATTGCCCTCAAATAGGTAATTATCAGGAAAAGTCTGCAAACGGGCCGCTTCTCGCACCGTTAAGCTACGACACTGCTTTGGGTCATAGTGGATAAAGTAATGCCCATCCTTTGATATATGGCTCGTTATAGTCGTCGCATATTTGCTGGCGGCTTGGGTTCTAAAACGATCCGCGTGACTTCCAGATTTCCAGTTTTCGTGCTTGGGCGCTAAATCATCAGGAAAGTCTCGAGACTTTGGCGATACCCCTCCACTCAGTTGAGTATAGGAAGCACTGTATGCATACCGCAATAAATCACTTTCCATATGACCACGAGTTTCATGATTAAGCACACAGATTGGAGCGTTATCTCGATACCATTCGGCAAGTTTTTTTGGCACTTTGGTAAGCGGCTCAATAGGCTGATCTGCAGATCGAGCTAAGTTTGTGAATGGCTTTAAATCTAAACGGCTTGCCCCATCAAATTGCTTTTTCAGTAAGGCTTTTATCTTGGTTGAATTTTGGGAAACAATCTTTTCCCAATCTTTTAGGTCATCTGTCCGCTTCGAGAAGCCACTACGCAGCTTCGGCAGGTCGTCAATTACTTGTCTGACAGAAACTTGTTCGTCAAAGCGATGTAACGTACTAGGCACATTTTTAATGTCCTCCCGTACACCAAGTAAAATGACCCTATGGCGGGCCTGTGGCACGCCATACTCTTCAGCTTTGATCAAAAAGTCTTTTGGGTCATGGTAAACAGGATTATTGGGGTCGTCCGCACTTACGACTAAAGAGTGGACTCTGTATTTGGGGCTCTCGATTTTTGTCGCTTTCCCGGGGTCTTGTAAGTCTTCAAGAATGCTTGGGAACATAACAGTACCATCGATTTTAGCAGACAGTATCCCTCTGACATTCTCCATGACAAAAACATCAGGCTGTGCGATGGAAAGTACTTTAAGATACTCTTTATATAAAAAATTGCGATGATCGTCTTCAGCCTTGTAGCCTTTTATGCCCGCATTACGAGACCGTCCAGCCAGAGAGTAAGCTTGGCATGGTGGCCCACCAATTACGACTTTAGGGCCATTATCGTGAAGCCTCACAAGTTCCGTAATACGTTCATGAATTATTTCGTTATCATCACCAAGTGCTCTAGGACTATAAAGAGTTTCCATAGTCGCTTCTTTGGCTTGCTCTGGATATTGATCAAAAAGTTGCTGCCGAGTTATCTTACCTTGTACGTATTTGTTATAACTGGCTAGCCCACCTGTTAAATCTTTTATTTTCCGATAAAAAGCCCGAGTTGTAAGCGTTTTATGTGCTGAAGCTTCTTTTTCAACAGAAATACCTATCTTAAAAAATGGATTTCCATTTTCATCTTGTACCGATGAAAAGCCTTCCCCAAGTCCACCAGGGCCTGCAAAAAGATCAATAACTAGAGCTTGTTTGGTTTTCATGTACTATAAAGCTTCTTTTCACAAATCGCATAATCATACCCCTAATAGATAACAAGACAAGATTAGCTGAGTGCTGCTACGACCTCTTCAATGACTTGCCCAACCAAAACAATGCACTTTTATGCGCATAAAAATGTAAAAACTCGCACTTTTCTGCGCGTAAGAGTGTGAAATGCAAATCGAGTATTCGTCAGTGTATTTTACTGAACGGGAAAATCTAGTGGTTAGAGGTCTACACAAAGTGACTTCAAAGGTAATAATCTGTAGACCTTGATATCTGATATTCGACACTTTGATTTATCACTCTTGGACACCGAAGTATCCATATTGAGCTTATTTTTAAGAAAAAACCAAGTTATGTTGATAGGAAAACCCTGTTCGATAAAGCCTTTCAAGACGGCCATTCCCATGACGAAAAAGCAGTCTATATTTTCATTTCTTTCCAGCCATCTCTTTCTAACCCAACATGTCATTTTTTCTCGTATACACTTAACCAATACTGTCGATCACTAGGGAATATGAAGGATGCAAAGCTCGATTCGAATTCGCCATTGGGTGTTTGCCTTGTTGATTTTTGTTTGCTCTGGGTTGCAAGCCGAGCCAAGCATTACCGAATCCTTATTAAAGCCAGGTGTGCATGTATTGATGCGTCATGCCCTCGCGCCAGGAACGGGGGATCCTAGTTATTTTCGTGTCGAGGACTGTACCACCCAGCGTCTTTTGAATGGCACTGGACGAGCGCAGGCTAGACAAATAGGCGAAGTACTGCGAGATCAGGGTGTGGATTTTGATTATGTGTTCAGCAGTCAGTGGTGTCGCTGTTTGGAGACCGCGCAGTTAATGGCAATGGGGGATGTGCAACCCGAGCCCATGCTGAATTCGTTTTTCGCGGATCGCAGTAGCGCAGAATCGCAAACACAAGCGTTACGTCAGAAGTTGATCTCACTGCCACCACAAGAAAAAGCCCTGTTCGTCACACATCAGGTGAACATCACGGCATTAACAGGCATTTTTCCCCGCTCTGGAGAGATGATTCTTATAGCGGTTTCTCCACAACAAACCATTGAAGTCGTCGGGCGCTACCTGCCAAATACTCAATGAGTCGCGGAATAAGAATACCAGTAAAATACACTAGCTCATTGTTTTGATTAGGCGTATTTTATTCTTCAACCATCGTTGTTGAATTTGCTTATTTACAAGGAAAATCCGTGTCTGAATACAACACCCTGTATGAATTTGATGCCAGCTGGAAAGTCACTCAATTAGTAGTTAAACGCTCTTTAGACCAAGTGCAAAGCGCTTTGTTAGTCACCTTTGAACGTCAAGGTCAGAAAATATGTTTGGCGTTTGAGCGCATTGATGATCCGCAAAATCTGATGGAGATGATGGATTTTCAACAAGTCACTATTAGTGAAGAAGTACAAGCTGAACGCGATTTCAGTACCATAAAGGTCGAGCTTTTCTGCGATGTATACGCTGAGTTCTGGTGCGACGCTGTTACTGAAAAATAATCAGATTCGGCTAAAAACCCTAGGCATTATACTTTGCTTTGAGCTGCTCCAGCACAGTTTCAAATGCTATTAAGTCGGTAAAGCGTTCTATTCCTGTTACCTGTTGAGTGACAAAAATCTCACTGGACGCCAGAATACCACCTTGCAACATTAGGTTATCCATTAAGCCAAAATTCTCGATACTATTGCCATCCCTGTCTCGAATCTCTTGATTATCAGCATTGGGCTGCTCACCCTCGCCAAAGGATTGCCAGACGCGCTCTAAATAAGGCGTCTGGCAGTTTGAATATCCGGCAATCGGTAAATTCAAACCACGCCCCATTCCCAGCTCATAAATGGTTCCAGCGTCTGCACTGGGGCCACGAAATGGCGTCAGATTAGCAAGAATAATGTCGCTGCGTTTGATCAAGGCTTCATTACCTAGACTAATTGCCATGGCGGTATCAAAACGACTTGCTTGCGGCTTAATGTCTTTATCAAGAGGAAACAAACCGATAAAACCATACTTGTCACACAAGGCTTTTTTGGCCTCTCCAATGTCCTTTGGATTAGGCAAAAAGACTTCGGGGCCAGCAAGATAAATCGTTTTCATACAGTAATCCATTTAAAGCGCGAATAAGTCCTAATGATAAGGTAAAGCGCCAAGTTTATTAAATATCAATTAATTAGAACGTTTTTCAGATAATTTTCGCAGCTCTGTCAATAATGTCTGCCTAGCATGAGACACACGCACTTGGCGCAGTGCGCTTGGCGACCAAATCAGAAAGTAATGAATCTCCCGCGTGCCCACTGGCGATGGGATTTCCATTAATTCACCGCGGGTGATTTGCTCTTGGCAAAGGAACTCAGGCATCACAGACCAGCCAAAACCTTTTGTTAGCAGTTTGCGTTGGGCTCGTAAATCTTGGCTCACCACAGAAGGCACAAGGGATGCCACGCTGATTTGATTTTTGATCAACCAAGGCTCAATCAAGGACAATTCCAAATTGTAGGCCAATAAGGGTTCCGCTCTAACAGCGGTAGCAAAATCCTCTGCGGATAAGATTCGTTCTACCACACTGGGTGCCGCCACAGGCAATACACGGCTGGTGTAAATACGCTCGCTTTTTAAACGATCATCTATAACAGGATGAGCGGAAATACCCAAATCGCAATGGCCTTCTAACAACATGCTCGACACCATACTACCGTTGCCCGTGTGCATACGAATGTTCACCCCAGATTCCAACAAGGACAACATCTGTTCACTGAGAATTTCGGCCATGAAATCCGCATGGCCAACAATTTGCAGCACACCGGAAATGTCCATGGATCGAGCACGGGCAGAGGCTAACGCGGCTTCTGCTGCGTCCAATTTGTCGCCAATGTCCATGGCCAATTCCTCCGCCGCCGAGGTGGGTTCCACCCCGCTGGGAGAGCGCTCAAATAATGGCCGACCAATAGCGACTTCCAAGCCAGCAATGTGCTGGGATACTGCTGGTTGCGTTAAATTGAGCGAGCGCGCCGCACCACTGATAGAACGCTGGCGATAGACTTCCATAAAAGTACGCATTCTTGGTAAGGACACAAACAGACCCCATAAAATTATTTATACCCCATGCAAAATAGCATTGTTACCCCCCTCACCTCAATCACTTCTACCATACACCTATCGAAAACAAACCACCCAAAGACAGGGAAATGTATGTCAAATGTCACTATTCAAGGCGAACTTGAGACGATTCTAAAGAGCATGAAGCGTCAGCAATTAAACAGCGGCCCTGCGTCTGCTCAGTTGCGTAAAGATCGCCTGCAACGCAGCTTAAAATTGATTCGTGAAAATAATAAAGCGCTCGCCAAAGCCATGAGTGAAGACTTTGGTCATCGTAGCTTGTATCAATCCAATGTGGCCGACATGGTCACTACCAGCAAAATGCTGCAGCACGCCATAGATCATTTGGATTCATGGATGCAAGCGGAAAAAACCAACGCACCCGATCCACAAATGCACACCGAAATTCAGTTCCAACCATTAGGTGTGATTGGTGTAATCAGCCCTTGGAACTTCCCTATTAACTTGGCTTTCGGTCCTTTAGCTGGCATTTTCGCTGCTGGTAACGCCGCCATGTTAAAACCGTCTGAGCTAACGCCTAAAACATCCGAATTGTTGGCTGAGCTAGTCGCTCGTTATTTTGCTCCAGAAGAACTCACCGTGGTGTTAGGGGATGCGGACGTAGGACAAGCCTTTAGTAGCTTGCCATTCGATCACCTAGTCTTCACTGGCAGTACAGCGGTCGGTAAACACGTGATGCGAGCTGCAGCTGAGAATCTGGTTCCTGTGACTTTAGAATTGGGCGGTAAATCCCCCGTTATGGTGGCCAAAGCCGCTGATTTAAGCAAAGCCGTTGAGCGCACCTTGACCATCAAATCTTTCAACGCGGGCCAGATTTGTTTGTCACCAGACTATGTCTTATTGCCCGAAGCGCAGACACCAGCCTTTAAAGAGCAAGCTCGTGACTTTATGGCGCGTACTTTTCCAAGCATTCAAGACAACCCTGACTACACCGCCATTATCAATGAGCGTCACTATCAGCGTTTGGTGAACTTGTTGGAAGACGCCCGTCAAAAAGGCGCTGAAATCATTAAGCTGGCACCACAAGACGAGCCTGCATACGATGCCAAAAGCCGTAAAATTGCGCCGCATTTGGTTATCGGAGTAAACGACGACATGGCCATCATGCAAGAAGAGATCTTCGGCCCATTGTTGCCTATTCGCCTATACCAAGAAGAAAGCGACGCCATTGATTACATCAATCAACAGCCACGACCGTTAGCGGCGTATTACTTCAATGAAGACACCGCAGCACAACAAGAATTTGCCCATCAAACTACCTCCGGCGCTTTGGTGGTTAACGACGTGATGACTCACGTTTCCATTGATGAACTGCCATTTGGTGGTGTTGGCCCATCTGGTATGGGGGCGTACCACGGTGTTCATGGCTTCCGCCAATTCTCACACGCAAAAGCCGTGGTCATTCAAAGCGAAGAAGGGGCATCAAACCTACGTTTGAGAGCGCCTTACGGCGACAAACAAGCGGCCGTAGAAGCTTTTTTTAATCGCTAATTCATCAGCATACAAATTAAACAGAGAGGATACTATGAAAATTTTAATGGTACTGACATCACACGATAAACTAGGCGACACAGGCGAAAAAACCGGTTTTTGGTTAGAAGAATTCGCTGCACCTTACTACACCTTCTTGGACGCTGGAGCCGAACTGGTTCTGGCTTCTCCGCTAGGTGGTCATCCACCACTTGATCCAAAAAGTGATTTACCTGACTTCCAGACACCAGCCACTGAGCGTTTCAAGCAAGACGAGCAAGCGCAACAAGTGTTGGCCAATACAGTGAAATTGGATGACGTGTCACAAGACGAGTTTGACGCCGTGTTTTACCCAGGCGGTCACGGCCCACTATGGGACTTGGCCGAGTCAACCACCTCGATTTCATTGATCGAAGCCTTTGAGCAAGCTGGCAAGCCAATTAGCTTTGTTTGTCATGCGCCTGGTGTATTACGTCGAGTGAAAGCCGCCAATGGCGAGCCACTGATTAAAGGCCGTAAAGTTACTGGCTTTACCAATGGTGAAGAAGCCGCTGTGGAACTGACGGATGTAGTGCCTTTCTTGATCGAAGACGAATTCATTCGCCTTGGGGGTCTTTATGAAAAAGGCGCTGATTGGCAACCACATGTGGTAGAAGATGGCCGTTTAATCACAGGTCAAAACCCTGCCAGCTCCGAAGCGGTGGCGCAGGCCTTGATTAAACAACTGGCGTAAGCTTTTACGCTTTCACCCTGCCATTGCGGTTATCAACTCACTCCTGATAGCCCATTGGTGGGGTGTTCTTATTTATAACAGGCACACTTATGAAACGTGATATTTATGCTTACCTAACGTCTTTTGTGCTGATATTAGCCATTACTTTTAGTGTCTTTTTGGTGATCAGTGACAACGAGGTTCCTTTCACCACTCAGGCTCGCGTTAAAACGGCGGCCTTAGACTTGTCTCCCGAAGTCTCGGGGCACATTGCCAAGGTCTTAGTCAATGAAGGCGATCGCGTCGTCACAGGCCAGCGCTTATTTGAATTAGACGACAGCCAATACCAATTGGCCGTGGACAAAGCGCAAGCAAATCTTCAACAAGCACAAAGCCAATGGCAACAAGCGGATCGCTATTTACAACGCGTCCAGTCTTTATACCAATCAGCGTCCACCAGCAAAGAGCAGCGCGATGAAGCCCTGGCGACTGAGCAAAGTGCCAGTGCCAATTTACAAGCTGCTAAAACCGATCTCAAAATTGCCCAACGCAATCTAGAGCACACCACGATTGTCGCTACCCAAGCCGGCATAGTCACCAACCTGACCTATCAAGTTGGAATGTATGTCACATCCTCTCCCCCCTTGGTACATTTAGTGAATCCACAAGGCTTTTGGATCGCCGCCGACTTTACGGAAAAAGGCTTACCTGCACTGACCGCCAATCGTGAAGTGAACATAGTATTTGATGCGTATCCCAATCAGGTCTTCCGTGGTCATATCCTTTCCGTTGATCCAGCGATTTCTGTTGGTGCCGAAAGCGTGACTAATTTGGCACAAGTTGATGAAGAAACTCGCTGGATTCGTCCTCAACAAAAAATTCGCGTTCGCATCCAAGCCGACCAAGCGCCAGAACTACTGGTAGCGGGCAGTCGTGCCAGTGTGATGGTGCGTGATAGCAGTCATGTGGCGGATATTTGGATGACCATATTGAGTTGGATGAGGTACATTTACTGATGTACGAACTGATTCGCAAAGCCCTGATCATAGTATTGTGTTTAATGTTGAGCAAAATGCTGCACCTTAGTGTCAGCGTCTATGTGGTGTTATTCGCCATCGTGGTCGCAACCACCAGCTTTTCTAAGCACTTATCCAGTTTATTACAGCGCTTAACCCCTGCTGTTGGAGTGGCAATTGGAGCAGTTTTAGTGAATCAGGCCTTTGCGGCACATCCTTTTATTATCTGGACCTGCTGCGTGGTGTATTTTGATCACGTTCGTCGTCATGCCGATAATAATCTGCGCATCCGCATGGCGACCTTGCCTTTGTTTATGATCATTTTTATCACTACTTATCACAACAGCAGTGATTACACCTTAGCCATGCCCAATATTATTCGTGATGTGGTGTTGAGCGCTTTATTAGCGGCTTTAGTGGCAAGTTTAGTGAATCACTTAATGCCAGTAAAAGTGCAGCCAGCTAAGCCTGATATTATTGCACAGCCTGTTACTAGCACAGATCGTTTGAAAACCTTGGTGTTGGTGGGCGGTGGTTTAGCCTTCATTATGATCAATGAAGTCACCAGTGCGGTGTTTTGTTTGGTGCCTTTGATCACTTCAGCGATGCAACCGACCCATGCTCACATGAAACAACACGCCATAGAGAAGATACTGTCACAAATTGGTGGTTGTAGTTTGGCGGTGATTGCTTCACTGATTTACTCCGGCACAGAAGTCAATTTATTCACCTATTTTATGATGTCATTTCTGCTGGTGTATTTGATTCTACACTGGAGTCATTACGCTGAAGTGAGAGATCGTGCTATTCATGCTGATGCTTTAATGGGCTTCTTGATCCCTTATCAACTTTATGTGGCACGATATGGCAACGATTTTGGTTTGAGCGCCATTGCCTTAAGAGCGGTGGAGTTGTTGATTGCGCTGTTAATTATTTATGTCTTGGCCCATTGGCTGAACCGACTCGGGCAAAAAGCTGCATCACAAACGTCAGTTTGAAATCTGTGATGCCTTGACGCTGTCCGCTGGTAAGATATCAAAGATATTGTCTTCCAGCCAAGAGACAAGCTCAATGACATGATCAGCCACTTTCAGTCCGGTTGGTGTTAAATTGTATTCCACCTTCGGCGGCACCACAGGATAAGAAGTACGCTGCACAAAGTTATCCTGTTCAAGGGTTTGCAGTGTCTGCGCGAGCATTTTTTCGCTCACTCCTTCAATGGAGCGGCGTAAATCGCTGAATCTATGACGTTCGCCATCTCGCAACACCATGAAAATCAACACTGCCCAACGGCTGGTGACGTGCTTTAAAATTTCTCGTGAAGGGCATTTAGTCGACAACACATTCCCGCGCGTGAACTCAACGACTTTGCCTTCTTGCGTCTCTATAGAAACACCCATATTCACCTTCTTTCTCATACTTACTAAAAGTTTGTAAGTGATATTCTACAGAGAAATCCCTTTCATACCAAATTTTTCTATCCTGCAGAAAAGGCGTTTTTGAATGCATCAAACAACCATTGCAATGCCGGTCCTCGCTCGCCGCCTTTTTTAAACACCAAATCCACAGGCACTGACCAGGGCTTGTGGTCAAACGCCGCATCCATTTTCACCAAACGGCCTTGAGCGATTTTGGGTTGTGCCAATGAGACAGGTACATAAGCCCAACCAATCTGCCGTTCTACCAATTCCAACACGGAATAATAACTGGAACACCACCATACAGAGGGCGTCATACTGATGAGGATTTGCGATTCTTGTTTACTTTGACCACGTACAGAAATTTGCCGATAAGGCGCCAGATCGGATTCCGACACCACTTTCTTCTTCGCCAAGGCAAAAGAAGGATGGCAGACCGCAATAAAATCCACACCGCCAACATAACAAAAGTCCACTTGCTTATTGATGTCCACTTCGGAAAACATGATGCCTAAATCACACGCGCCCGCTGCTACCACTTGTGTCACCTCTATCGACGCCATGGACAAAACATCTAGTTGTAGATGAGGAAATTACTCGGCAATAGCCCTAACTTCCTCGCACACGCGGAAAAGGAGCCGAGCTCAGCAGACAATACCAACATGTTTATGTGTTCTAGATTCAACATATGAATAATTTCGATAGTTACTAACTTTTAATCATCTTAGTTGTTGATAGTATGCGCGGCAAATAGTCTCTGTATTGGGAGGGCATGGTCATGAGTTGGTTATATTTGTTGTTAGCAGGTTTCACCGAAATCGGTTGGCCAATTGGTCTAAAAATGGCGCAGTCCAGTGAATCACGTTTGTTAGGCATCAGCATTGTGGTGATCTTTTTGTTGGTCAGTGGCAGTTTGCTATGGATGGCACAGAAAGACATTCCTATGGGAACCGCTTATGCCGTCTGGACAGGCATTGGAGCGGCTGGCACTTTCTTAGTCGGCGTTTGGTTTTATGGTGACCCGACGTCATTAACGCGCTCCATGAGGGTGTTGCTTATTATCCTTGGTGTCGCCTTACTTAAGTTCGCAGCTTGAGCGTATAATGGCGAGCTTACGCTAGCAATAAGCAACCTTAAGGACATACATGAACACGATAAAACAATTAATAAAGCATGATGCTTGGTTCTTGCTACTCTTTATTTTTCTCATTGCCCTGTGTTTGCGCGGCCCTGTCACAGGCTTACCACCTTTGCTGGATCGTATCAGTCAGGCATTGCAATTAAATAGTTCGCAGTCAGGATTACTGGTCAGTATCCCCTTGCTGGCCTTTGCGCTATTTGCTCCTGTGGCTTCCTGGCTAACGCGCTTTTTTCGCATTGAAAAGATTCTCGCCAGTGGTGTGGCGCTGATCGCCATCGGTATGTTGATTCGCGCCACCGGCTCAATTGGTAGCCTTTACTTGGGCGCACTTTTGATCGGTGCAGGCATTGCCATTGGCAATGTCTTATTACCAAGCTTGTTAAAGCGCGAGTTTCCTCAGTTTGTCGTACAACTCACCGCCATTTACGTTTTGATGATGGGCATTGGAGGCTTTTTGATGTCGAGCTTTGCTGTGCCATTAGGCGACTTCGCCAATCAGACTCAGCTTCCCATCAGCGGGTGGTCGTTTGCCTTGGCTTGTCAGGCGGTGATTATTTTGCCAGCGATCGTGGTGTGGTTTTGTTGCCGTATCACCCAGCATCATCAGCCTAAGAATACCCGCGGTGAAACCAATGGCACACTTTGGCATCGGTTATCCTCATGGCAAGTGGCTGGCTTTTTGGCATTTAATTCTTTGTTTAATTACATCGTTGTCGCCTGGATTCCGGCCATTTTAGTGAGTCACGGCTACACAGATACTACCGCTGGCCTTTACCAAGGCTATTTACAACTGGCAGGCGCATTACCTTCGCTCATTTTGGCGCCCTTTATCCAATACTTAGGCAGCCACCGACGTTTGTGTTTGTTCGCCACAAGTCTGACTGTGATTAGCATTTTGGGCTGGCTTTATGTGCCGACTTTGTCTGGATTTTGGTCGTTGAGCTATGGTTTTGGCATCAGTATGGGCTTTATTTTGGGACTGTCTTTTATCGGTATGCGTACCGATACGCCAAAACAAGCGGCCAGTTTATCTGGCATGTCGCAACTATTTGGGTACACCTTAGCAGCATTAGGCCCTGTCCTAATTGGCGCCCTATATGATTGGCAACAATCATGGCAACCACCACTCTATGTGCTCTTAATAATTGGCATCATTTGGATGACCTTAGGTTGGTTCGCTAGTCCAAAAGCTACTACATGACATTCATAAATACAAAACGCCTCTGATTAAGGCAATTTGAACTATATACTTCCTGGTCATTAATCTGCGCATGATTTCACCCAAGCAACGACTTTTTCCAAAGGCATTGGCTTAGCAAATAAATATCCTTGCCCCTGTTCACATCCTAAGGCCAATAAGTGCTTTTTTTGCTGCTCCGTTTCAATGCCTTCTGCAATGACCTCTAAGCCCAAAGAGCGTCCAAGTTCGATTATCATTTTTAAGATCTTCCAATCTTTAGCAGAATCTTCCATGCGCCAAACAAAACTGTGATCAATTTTAATCGTCGAAACCGACAAGGTGGATAAATAGGTAAGTGACGAATATCCCGTACCAAAGTCATCTATGTTTACTCTAACACCCACTTCCTTCAAAGTATCCAGATGTCGATTAATAGAAGTTTTCTCTTCTATAAATTGAGACTCGGTGATTTCCAACTCAACCAAACTATTATCTATGCCTTCTTCACTCAAAATGCGAGTGAATTGCTCAAAGTAATTAGGCCTAGCAATTTCATTACCCGCTACATTCACCGATATCGGAACTTCGATTTCCAACTGTTTCAAATGACCAATGGCTTTACAGGTTTTACGTAAAATCTGTTGATCTAGCCTATCTACCAAGCCACAGCTCTCTGCCAAGGCAATAAACTGATCCGGGGGGACAAAATTTCCATTCTTATGACGCCATCTTGCTAGCGATTCGAAACCAATCAACTTACCATCATGCAAGTTGACTTTGGGCTGGAAGTAAACTTCTATCTCATCTTTAACAATGGCTTCTCGCAATTCTTTTAGCAACTCATATCGCCCGAACATAGCCGACGCCAATTCCTCAGAAAACGCCAAAAAATGCACGTTTTCATACTTGGCTCGCTCCAAGGTACTTTTTCCTACACTGACTAACTGTTCGGCATCGTAATTGGGAAAATCCGCGATATTCAACAAACTAATGGTTAGATCCAATGAATGAATCGAATCATCTACTTCAATACTCGGGTGCATTACCTGCGCTAAATTGCCTTCGTGATATTCCTTATTGTCATAAATAATCATTACTATGGTATCGCGTTCAAATAGAGCCACATCCACCGCATTATCAAAAAAATCGCATAAATAACCGTATAAGGATAACGTGAGTTGATCACAATACTTTGAACCTAGAATGGATTCTGTGTAGGCCAAATCTTCGACATGCAGCATCAGTAATTTAGCTTTATCCCTCTCCCAAGGAAACATGTGACGAATTTCTCGCACTAGCCAGTTTTTATTATGTATTCCAGAAGTAGGTTCTATGTAGGCCAATTCAGATAATTTGTTATGAAGAGCGACATTACGAAAACCTGCACTAATGTTTTCACAGAACACCTGTAAAAGATTGATTTCACTGGACGACAAAGTGCGGTCAAGTTTTACCACTACAATGTAATCTCGGCCATCCAGCTCTTTATTCGAAAAATACAATACCGAGTAGCCATCAAGAAAAGTATGTTGCTTACTCAAACAGGTTTGCCGCGTCGCTTCAAGGAGAGCCTCATCATCTATAATGCGAGCGGCAAATTGATGCACACATTCTGAGTAGTCTCCATTCGCTGCAATAATTAACGCGTCTTCAAGCTTCTCTTGTCCAGAATTAAAAAAACACACTATGCCGCCATGCTCTATCCTTAGCAAATGACTGATTTCTTCCAAAATAGAATGCGTGTATTCGAGCATGTCTTTTTTTGAAGACAATCGCTGACTGGAATACAACAGCAACTGCATACTGTGGCGAGCTTCTTGCATCGCCAACCTATACTCCCAAGTACGAATATTACTCGATACTATGGTCTGCAAATGCGCTTGGGTTAATTCCGCTTTAGTCCAATAGTCATCAATATCGTATTCTTTAAGAACACTGTCCGGCAATGTCACATCCGGCTGCCCACTCAATAATACAATGCGAACCAAATTGTTGCCTATGACCTCTCGGATGGCCCCAACCACGCCCAAACCAGAACGATCGGATTCCAACATCACATCGAGAAAAATAACCGCTATATCAGGATTTTCGGCAATCACCACGGCGGCTTCACTCGCAGAGGAAACCTTTAGGAATTCAACATCCTTATCATCATAATGTAAACTGCCGAGACGATTCATAAACACCGTTTGATAGTCGGCATCAGCCTCTACCGAAAGTACTTTACAGTTTTTTCTGGGTGTAGATAAAAGGCTATTGGTGTCAAATTGAGAAGATAACTCCATTGCGACCTTTCCTTATGCAAAGTTAACTGTGCATCTTTATGTTGAAGCTTAGTCGGCTTTTCAGTTTTTTCCTGCAAAGCAATCAAATCACAAGACTTTATTTGCTCGACTCAAAGCCATTTACCAAGCTCAACGAACCTTCAGCACTAGCAATAAAAATAAAATTTTGTGGTACAATTTACGGCTCACAATTTCACATTGGCTAGTATACGAAGCAAATCTCATGGGCAAACAAGCAGGTAACCTTTTCATTATTTCAGCGCCCTCTGGCGCGGGAAAATCCTCCCTTTATAAAGCGCTTTTAAAGCAAGATGATAAGGTAAGAATTTCCATTTCTCATACCACACGAGCAGCACGTGAGGGAGAGGAAAACGGTCGCGAATACTATTTCACCGATGTGGAAACTTTTTTAGACATGATTGCTGATGACGCTTTTTTTGAACACGCTCAAGTGTTTGATAACTACTATGGCACCTCCAAAGCGGCAATTTTTGAGATGCTTGAGCAAGGCTTAGACGTCATCCTGGAGATAGACTGGCAAGGCGCTCGTCAAGTACGCAACCTCTATCCAGACGCCATTGGCATTTTTGTTCTCCCGCCGTCATTGGCTTCATTGGAAGAGCGTTTAAAAGGTCGTGCTACCGATTCTGAAGATGTGATCCAACGCCGCATGTCAAAAGCGGTCGATGAAATGTCTCATTATCACGAATATGATTTTGTCATCATCAACGATGATTTTGACACTGCACTTAATGAAGTGGCGGCCATTTTTACCGCTATGCGTGCTAAAACCGTGAAAATACAAGAAAAAAATGGCAATCTCATCAATGATCTCTTGTCTTTATGAGAAGCCGTTCAGTAAAATTACCCTTGGATAAACAGATAAATTAAACACAGAGGTCAAAAATGGCTCGAGTTACCGTAGAAGATTGCTTAGAAAATGTTGATAACCGCTTTGAATTGGTGATGGTAGCGTCTAAGCGCGCACGTCAACTAGCGACAGGCGGCGAAGATGCTCAAGTCGCACTTGAAGGCGACAAATTTACCGTGGTTGCATTGCGAGAAATCGCTGACAACCTAATCAACGCCAAAAATGTTGACTTGCAACAACGTCCTGTTCACGAGTTTTAAGCTCTATGCATGGTATCGCTCATTACACAACCGTCGCACCTCGTGTTTGCCTTTGTGAGGTGAGCGATGTATACCATTGAAGAATTGGCTCAAGGGTTAACTCAGTATTTACCCTATGATCAAGTCGCTAAGGTAAAACGCGCTTATTATTACGCTGAACAGGCCCATGATGGTCAAAAGCGAAAGAGCGGTGAACCTTATGTTACCCACCCACTAGCGGTAGCCAAAATCTTATCGGAATTACGTATGGACAGTGACGGCCTAGCGGCGGCACTTTTGCATGACGTAATTGAAGACACAGGTATCAGCCGCGAAGCCCTGGCGGAACAATTTGGCGAGGAAGTTGCCAGTCTAGTGGATGGAGTCAGTAAGTTGACCCATTTAGAGTTCAACAGCCAGATAGAAAAGCAGGCTCACAACTTCCAAAAAATGGCCATGGCGATGGCCGATGACATTCGTGTTATCCTAGTTAAACTAGCTGATCGCTTACATAATATGCGTACGCTGGATGCCATGCCAGCACACAAAAAACGCCGTATTGCCAAAGAAACCTTGGACATCTACGCCCCTATCGCCAATCGCCTGGGTATGTACAAGGTTCGTGTGGATTTAGAGTCCTTAGCCTTTCAAGCCTACTACCCAATGCGCGCCAATATGCTACAACGGGCGATTCACAAGAAATACGGTCAACAGCGCATCAAAGACATTCAAAAGCTAGAAGATACCATTCGTTCCGAATTGGCGGCGGATTATATTGAAGCCAAAATCAGTGTGCGCGAAAAACACATCTATAGCATTTATCAAAAGATGGACAAAAAACGTCGCTCGTTAGATGAAATCATGGATGTGATGGGAGTACGCATTGTCACTGATCGCCACGACAGTTGTTATCGCATCCTGGGCGTCATTCACGCGTTATTCAAGCCAATCGAAGGTCGTTTTAAAGACTATATTGCAGTACCTAAATCCAATGGTTATCAGTCTTTGCACACCACAGTGCTGGGCACTAACGGTATTCCAATGGAAATTCAGATTCGTACTGAAGAAATGGACTTGGTGGCTAATAATGGTATTGCTGCTCACTGGGCATACAAAACCAATGGCAGCGATAACACACCAAACAATCATGACAGAGCCACCAAGTGGGTGAAAAGCCTATTGGAAATTCAGCAAAAAGCTCGCAATCCAATAGAGTTTGTCGACAACGTTAAAAACGATTTGTTTCCTGATGAAGTCTATGTGTTTACGCCCAATGGTCAGATCATCGAATTGCCTTCTGGCGCGACGCCGGTCGACTTTGCCTACGGTGTTCATACTGAAATTGGTAACTCATGTATCTCTTGTCGTATCAATCGTCGCCTTGCTCCACTGAGCACGCAACTGGAAAGTGGCCAAACGGTTGAGATCATTACAGCGAAAAATGCCCAGCCTAATGTGGCTTGGTTAAGCTTTGCGATCACAGGTAAAGCTCGCACCAATATTCGTCATTATCTCAAAGACAAGCAAAGAGAGAACGCCATTTCCATTGGCCGTCGTCTATTAACTCGCTCATTAAATGCTTTCCAAACCAATATCGACGAACTGACACCAGAACAAATCAAACAGGTTCTGAAAAATCATCAGATGGACAGTCTAGACGATTTGCTGGAATCCATTGGCAAAGGTCGCCATGTTGGATATTTGGTGGCCCGCGAGCTTTTCCCGAACATAGATGAAGAAACCTTGGTGACCCCTAAATCCTTCAAAGTGAATGGCTCCGAAGGCATGCTCATTTCCTATGCTAAATGTTGTGCACCGATTCCTGGCGATCCTATCGTCGGCTTTGTACAGGTCGATAAAGGCATTATCATTCATCACTTAAATTGTCCCAATATACAAGATCATTTATCCAGTCCTGAGCGTTTTATCCACATGTCTTGGGGTAAAGAGATCGAAGAAGAATTACACATTAGCTTGATTGTCACCTACATCAACGAACGCGGTGCGGTCGCTAAAATTGCCAGTTCCATTAGCGATACCGATTTTCAAGTGTCGAATCTAGACATTATTGAACGTGGTCGAGTCAGCCGTTTACGCCTTAACATCACCATCTCCAGTCGCGTTGGTTTGGCCGATGTCATGCGCCGAATTAAGGCGGTTCGTTGCGTAGAGAAAGTGTCTCGCGAAACCATTGTTGGGCGCTGATAGCCTTCCCCTAAAAAAATATTTAAGGACTGATAACCATGTCAAAACAGATTATTCATACAGATAACGCTCCTGCCGCCATTGGCCCATACTCCCAAGCCGTTCGCGCTGGTAACACAGTTTATATTTCTGGCCAAATCCCTTTGGTTCCTGAAACCATGGAAGTCATCAGTGAAGATATCGTTGAGCAAACCACTCAGGTTTTTAAAAACCTACAAGCGATTTGCGTAGCCGCTGGTGGTTCTTTAGAGCAGGTAGTGAAATTCAATGTTTTCATGACGGATCTAAACAACTTCGCCACGGTAAACGAAGTCATGACGCAATTCGTGAAAGAACCTTATCCTGCGCGTGCGGCAATGGGCGTTCGTGCACTACCAAAAGGCGTACAAGTGGAAATTGAAGGCATCATGGTGCTGGAAGACTAATTCCCCTATAACGAAATGAAAAAAAGAGGCTGTCTATAGCCTCTTTTTTACCTTAAATAAAAGCAGAGCATAGGTTTTCCGTTACAAGCTTGTTTGTAAGTAGGCTTTTATCAGTTCGCGATAACCCACCACATAACTTGGGTACGCTGGCTGCCATCCCTGCTGCAATAAATAATCCGCTTGAATGCGTTTACCGGATTGCGGCATAAAATCATCTGCTGACGCGATTTTCACATCGGCTCCCAATTGCTTCGCTAACCAAAGCTTTACTTCCCACATGGAAACGGGTGTTTGATCTGTCACAATAATATGTTCAGGCAGTGCTTTTTGATCCAGTGCTAGTTGAGCAATCTTATACAAGGCGGAAACCACATCGTCACGATGCACACGGTTGGTCCAACTGTTATCGCCCCAATTTTGCTCTGACTGCACTTTTTTCAATAAAGCATATCGACCGGGACCATAAATGCCTGAACATCGCACCGCCACACTGGAAAAATGTCTCGCTAACAAAGCTTCTGTTGCAAGCAGAACCGATGCTGTTGGACTGCTTGTTTGTGCTTGCGTGTGTTCCGTTATCAATTCTTCCTGTTGACCATAGACACTGGTACTGGAAACAAACACGATGCGTGGTTGCTTAATCGCATCAGGGTACGCCTCTACAATGGCTTGCGCTGTCTCGAAATACGCATGACGATAGCCTTGCTCGCTGCGCTCAGTAGGCGTCATGATTAAAAACACCAAATCTGCCTGCGGAAAAGCCTCTGTAGGTAAGGAGCGCAAGTCACCAGTGATGCCCATCACACCATTGGGGAATTGATGCCCAGAGCGTCGGATGCCCGTCACCTGATGACCATCAGACAACAATAAGGACGCCACACCTGAGCCAAGGTCACCACAGCCTGCAATGCATATCTTTGCCATGTAAATTGCCTATATCAATGTTTATTCTGATCACCTAATCTTAATCTCTCCACACAATCTGTCCATTAAGAATAGGCTGGTAACAAAAATCTACGAGTATACTTTATTAAATTATGTATTATCATAGTTATTAATAATGAATCGTCGAAAGGGCAAGGTAGACTATGACATTAACGGAATTAAAATACATTGTAATGCTGGCCGAAGAGAAACATTTTGGGCGCGCGGCAGACCGTTGTTATGTGTCCCAACCCACTTTAAGCGTGGCCGTCAAGAAACTGGAAGAAGAACTTGGCACTGCTATTTTCGAACGCAGTAAAAGTTCTGTGTACATCACACCAGTAGGCGAACAAATTATCGCTCAAGCCAAACGCGTCCTAGATCAGGCCAATATGATCAAAGAACTGGCCAACTCGGGAAAAAATCAGCTAATGGGCCCGCTTAAAATAGGCGCCATTTTCACCATCGCACCCTATTTATTCCCTGTAATGATCCCGTCTTTAAGCAAACTAACATCGGGGATGCCGCTGATCATAGAAGAAGATCTAACGGAAAACCTGCGCCCTAAGCTGCGTAACGGCGATTTGGATGCCATTATTGTGGCTTTACCTTTCCAAGAACCTGATGTCGTCACTCAACCTATTTATGAAGAAGAATTTGTGGTGCTCATGCCTAAGCATCACCCTTGGACCAAACTGGATGCCATCAATACAGATCAGTTATCCACAGACAACTTATTACTATTGGGCAAAGGGCATTGTTTCAGTGAACAAGTGCAAGAAGCGTGTCCTTTATCAACCGACAACGAAGTTGACGATAACCGTACCGTAGTCAATGGTAGCTCGCTTGAAACCATTCGTTATATGGTATCTTCAGGATTAGGGGTAACCGTATTACCTAAGTCAGCAGCAACAAATATAGATCACTCCATGCTAGAAGTGCGTCCTTTTGTATCACCGGCACCAAAACGAACCGTTGCACTCGCATGGCGAGCAAGTTTTCCGCGCCCGAAAGCCATTGAGGCGGTAAGCCAATCCATTCGTGAAGCCTGTCAGCATCTTAATTTATAGACAGCAAGTAAGACGATGATAGATGGATTAGACACACAGGATGTGCGTGAATTAAAAGGTGTAGGCGAAGCCATGGCAGAAAAACTGGCGCGTATGCACCTGCATACAGTTCAGGATTTATTGTTTCATTTGCCGATTCGATATCAGGACAGAACACGCGTCATGCCTATCGGACAACTAAGCTTTGGGGATGAAGCTGTCATCGAAGGTCATGTCATGAACTGTGAAGTAAAAATGGGCAAACGCCGTAGTTTACTGTGTCGCATTAAAGATCACAGTGGCAGCTTGGGACTTCGCTTTTTCCATTTCTCTGCCGCACAAAAAAAACAACTAGAAGCTGGCAAGCGTGTTCGTTGCTTCGGCGAGTTACGACGAGGCAGCGCTGGCTTTGAAATCTATCACCCAGAATACAAAATAATCAGCGATGAGGAAGGACCACTAGAATCCAATCAGCTCACGCCCATTTACCCTCTTACCGAAGGCGTGACGCAAACTAAGATTCGCCAATTGTGCGAGCAAGCGTTACAACGCCTCACGCCCTATAATTTAAAAGAATGGCTACCAGACGAAATACGTCAGCAATTTAATTTATCTTCTTTATATGACGCCATTCAGTTTTTACACCACCCAATGCGGGACGCCAATTTAGAGCAACTTAAACAAGGATGTCATCCGGCGCAATACCGTTTGTCTTTTGAAGAATTGATGGCCCATCAACTCTCTCTCATTGGTAAGCGTATAAAAGCTAAGCAAGATCGCAGCATTCAGGTAACCAGCGCAGGCCAACTCAGTGAGCAACTGCTGACACAGTTATCCTTCTCGCCAACCAATGCACAACAAAGAGTGTTTCAAGAAATCTTAAAAGATCTGGCCACAGGTCATCCCATGTTACGTTTGGTACAAGGGGATGTGGGTTCAGGTAAAACCCTTGTCGCTGCTCTGGCTACTGCGGCCGTCGTTCAAGCAGGTTATCAAGTGGCAGTGATGGCCCCCACAGAAATCCTTGCCGAACAGCATTATTTAAATTTTACCCAGTGGTTTGAACCTCTTGGCCTTAAGGTGGCCTGGATGACGGGCAAGCTCAAAGGCAAAAGCCGAGAAACCGAACTGCATAAAATCGCCACTGGGGAAGCCCATATTGTGGTCGGTACGCATGCTTTGTTCCAAGAATCAGTTGAGTTTGATCGTTTGGCTCTGGCCATCATTGATGAACAGCATAGGTTTGGTGTTCATCAGCGTATGGCCTTACGGGAAAAAGGCATGAAACACGGTATTCAGCCACATCAGTTAATCATGACGGCGACCCCTATTCCCCGCACGTTAGCCATGTCAGCTTATGCGGATCTGGATTGTTCCATCATAGATGAACTACCACCAGGTCGAACGCCAGTGAATACCATAGTGGTATCCGACCAACGACGCCAAGAAGTTATAGATAGGGTGCAAAATGCCTGTCAGCAAGGTAAACAAGCTTATTGGGTCTGTACTCTGATTGAGGAATCTGAAGCCTTACAATGCCAGGCTGCAGAAGACACAGCACAGATTCTACAAAAGCAATTAGCAGGGCTTAGTATTGGCCTAGTACATGGCCGTCTCAAAGCACAAGAAAAAGCCGACATCATGAGTCGATTTAAAGCTGGTGACATTCAGCTCTTGGTAGCAACGACTGTGATCGAGGTGGGTGTGGATGTGCCCAACGCCAGTTTAATGGTGATTGAAAACCCTGAGCGCCTCGGTTTAGCTCAATTACACCAACTAAGAGGTCGTGTAGGTCGTGGGCAAGCCGCCAGCCATTGTGTCTTGCTCTATAAAGCGCCGCTTGGTCAGCAAGGCAAAACCAGACTGTCTACCATGCGCGAAACCAGTGATGGCTTTAAAATTGCCGAGAAAGATCTAGAGCTACGTGGACCTGGGGAACTATTGGGAACACGTCAAACTGGTTTGTGGGAATTTAAGGTCGCAGACCTGCAAAGAGACAAATCACTGTTGGATGATGTACAACAAGCAGCGGGACTATTATTTCAGCAGTATCCTGAGCATATTCCACCTTTACTAAGTCGCTGGCTGCCGAATCATGCTCAGTATTTAAATGTCTAAGGAATGCTCACCACTGTGGTGTTCTTCACTTCTTCCATCGCCACATAGGTGCGCGACTCTCGAACGTGCGGCAAGGTCAACAAGGTTTCACCAAGCAGCAATCGATACGAATCCATATTAGAGACGCGTGCCTTTAATAGGTACTCAAAATCCCCTGCAATGAGATGACACTCTAGAATTTCAGGAATTTCCGCTACCGCTGTTTTGAATTCATTAAAGCCTTCAGGTGACGTGGTTTTCAAGCGAATTTCAACAAATACCAACAAACCAGCATCAACTTTCTTTGGATTCACTAGGGCACAGTAGCCTGTAATATAACCATTGCGCTCTAATCGACGTACACGCTCTAAACAAGGAGTGGCACTCAAACCAACACGACTTGCCAATTCAACATTGGATAAACGACCGTTTATTTGCAACTCTCTAAGTATTTTTTTGTCCAATCGATCAAGTGGTTTTGTTGAGTTATCCATTTGATATGGATCTCCTTACTAAACTGCTAAGAATGCTTAAGTTTATCATGCAGAGCACAATTTTGGGAAAGCGCTTTATCCAATATATTTTGTAGGGTTTTTATAGCTTGAAAAAGCACCAAAACAAGGCAAAAAAACCATCATGCACAATTCAAGCTCGCCGATTCTGTAAAACGCCCAAAAAAAGAGCAAAGAAAAACCATTGACCACATTTTAAGGCTTTGTTTTTGTTTATTTTTTTCTCTTACATGGCATGGAATTAAAAAATCATACTTAGTCCAAATTTCGACTAATAAAGTGCAAATAATGAGTAAAATACCTTTCACTTTTGACATTTTATCCTTGACTAAGGCGCAAAAGAGTAATTCTATAGGGGGATGTGACGTTCCGTTAGAGGATTCGTCTGCATATCAAGCACAACAAGAATAATTTAATGTTGGCATTATGTTTGCTTCATCGATCAAATAGATTCAAATCTATCAATAAATACAAAGTTACAATATAAATAAAATCGCCTGGGAGGCTCAAGATAATGAATTCTAAATTAATTACGACCGCTGTAGTTGCCGCTGCGGTTGGAGCAGGGATCACCTTTTCACTTGTAGGTGGAGATAATACAGAAACCACACCTGTTGCAGCGACCACCGCTGAAGCGCCTACTTCAACAACCAGCAGTACTCTTAACAATGTGAAAGCGAAAGGTTTTATTCAGTGTGGTGTTAGCCAAGGGGTTCCAGGATTCTCTAATGCTGATGAGTCTGGTAACTGGTCAGGTATCGATGTTGACGCTTGTCGAGCAACAGCCGCCGCTATTTTCGGGGATGCACAAGCCGTCAAATTCACACCGCTTTCAGCGAAAGAGCGTTTCACAGCACTTCAGTCTGGTGAAATTGACATGTTGGCGCGTAACACAACATGGACCTACACTCGTGATACCGCCTTGGGTCTAGACTTCACAGCAGTGAACTTCTATGACGGTCAAGGTTTCATGGTTCGTAAGGATTTAGGTGTCGAGTCTGCATTGGATCTAGATGGTACAACAGTTTGTACTGAGCAAGGTACAACCACTGAGCTAAACATGGCGGATTTCTTCCGCAAACACGAGATGAACTACGTTCCTGTCGTCGTACAGAAAGCAGACGAAGCACTTTCTGCTTATGCATCAGGTCGCTGTGATGTATTCACTACTGATAAATCTGGTCTAGCAGCACATCGTACTAAATTGTCTGATCCAAGTGCGCACATCATTCTTCCAGAAACCATTTCTAAAGAGCCTCTAGGCCCAGTTGTTCGTCACGGCGATAACCAGTGGAAAGACATCGTAACTTGGGCATTGTTCGTACAAGTAAACGCTGAAGAAATGGGCATCAACTCTCAAAACGTTGCTGAAGTCAAAGGCTCTTCAAAAGATCCTGGTATTCTTCGTCTTCTTGGCGCTGAAGGCAACTTGGGCGAGTCTTTAGGTCTAAGTGCTGATTGGGCTTACAATATCATTGCTGAAGTAGGCAACTACGGTGAAGTGTTCGAAAACAACATTGGTCCGAACACACCAGTAGGTTTACCTCGTGGTATTAACAATCTTTGGACTGAAGGCGGCGTAATGTATGCGCCACCAGTTCGTTAATACCCCTTAAACCTATCTAAAAAATTGGCGCAGCCACTTCACTCTATAAGTGTGCTGCGCCATTTCATATCTGATTACATCTGACGAGCATATCACTGCCTTAAACAAGATGAGCGATAATACAAACTCAAATTCAAGCTTCTTGCATGACGCGGGCAATCGAGCCTTAATCTTTCAAGCAGCATTGTTAGTCATTGTAGTTTTTGTTGGCTATTATTTATTCAGCAATCTACAAGCTAACTTACAAACACGCGGAATTTCTACTGGTTTCAGCTTTTTAAATGAACCAGCGGGCTTCCCCATCCTAATTCACCTCATTGAATACACTGAAGCCAACACCTATGGTCGTGCTTTTGTAGTGGCGTTAATCAACACCTTCGTTATTTCCCTAATGGGTATCGTCCTAGCCACCATTATTGGTGTCATTATGGGTCTCGCCCGTTTGTCTAATAATTGGTTGGTGGCACGCTTAGCAACCGTTTACATTGAGACACTGCGTAACTTACCTTTGCTGTTACAAATGTTCTTCTGGTATTTCGCGGTATTGGCCGCTATGCCCCATCCTCGTGACAGTATTATTTTTGGTGATTTCTTCATCAATATGCGCGGTATCTACTCTCCAAATCCTGAGTTCCAAGACGGTTCAAGTATCGTACTGGTCGCTTTTCTTGCTTCTATCGTGGCGTCTTTCTTCATCGTACGCTGGGCAAAAGAACGCCAGAAAAAAACAGGAGATTGGTTCCCCGCTTACTGGGCGTCTTTAGGTACAATTGTCCTTGTGACCTTGATCGCTTTTGCTGCAACTGGCTTCCCTGTTGAGTTTGACCTACCACAGAAAAGCCGCTTTAACGTGACTGGAGGCATGGTATTAGTGCCTGAATTTGTTGCGGTATTAATTGCTTTGTCCACTTACACAGGGGCTTTCATTGCTGAAATTGTAAGAGCCGGTATCTTGTCGGTTAACTGGGGACAAACGGAAGCGTCCCGCTCTTTGGGTTTACCTGACGGCTTAACACAACGTCTAATCGTGTTACCTCAAGCACTGCGCGTTATTATTCCACCACTGACCAGTCAATACTTGAATTTGGCGAAAAATTCGTCATTGGGGGCCGCTATCGCTTACCCTGAGTTGGTCGCAGTGGTAATGGGAACAACCCTGAATCAAACGGGTCAGGCAATTGAAACCATTGGTCTTTGTATGCTGGTTTACGGTTCTTTGAGTTTGTCTATCTCACTCTTTATGAACTGGTATAACAAGCGTATGGCATTAGTTGAACGTTAAGGAGGCAA
The DNA here is from genome assembly GCF_056161265.1 of Marinomonas sp. ABL3_031. NCBI lineage: Bacteria > Pseudomonadati > Pseudomonadota > Gammaproteobacteria > Oceanospirillales > Oceanospirillaceae > Marinomonas > Marinomonas sp. ABL3_031. The sequence continues at coordinate 74,974 of NZ_JBSWYU010000010.1, read as the reverse complement.
ACTTATGGCGATCGAATTTAAACCATCTCCAAGCCTCCCACCACCGTCTGACGCGGTTGGTCCAGTTGCTTGGATACGTAATAACTTTTTCTCATCACCTTTGAATGTTGTGCTGACTTTGTTCAGCCTATATATCATTTATTTAATTGTTCCACCGGTTGTGCAATGGGGTTTCATTGACGCCACATGGCAAGGCGCTAACAAGACTGCCTGTACGGGCGGTGGTGCCTGTTGGGCCTTTGTCGGGGCCTACTTTGATCAGTTCATGTATGGCTTGTATCCTGAAGAAGAATACTGGCGCATCAACATTGCACTAATCTTATTGGTCGTGCTTATCGGTATGTTTGCCGTTAAATCGATCAACAAGGTATACCTGACGGCTACCATCTTAGTTGTTTACCCAATCGTTGCTTTCATTTTGTTTGCGGGCGGTGTTTTTGGTCTTCCAGTCGTTGAAACATCACTTTGGGGTGGCTTGTTCCTAACAACTCTTCTGGGTGTGGTAGGTATCGTCGCTTCCTTCCCATTAGGTGTAGTATTGGCTTTAGGCCGACGCTCTGACATGCCGATTGTAAAATCAGTGTGTGTGGTTTTCATCGAAACCATTCGTGCTGTACCTTTGATCACTATCTTGTTCATGGCATCGGTGATGATCCCGCTGTTCCTTCCTGATGGAATGAACTTCAACAAGCTATTGCGCGTCTTAATTGGTATCACCCTTTTCTCAGCTGCTTACATGGCCGAGGTAATTCGTGGTGGCTTACAAGCCATTCCAAAGGGTCAATACGAAGCCGCAGACGCAATGGGGTTAACTTACTGGCAATCCATGTGTTTGATCATCTTGCCTCAGGCATTGAAATTGGTTATTCCTGGTATCGTGAACACCTTTATTGGCTTGTTCAAAGACACCACACTGGTTTACATCGTAGGTATGTTCGACTTGCTTGGCCGTATTCAAGCAGCAACACATGACTCCAACTGGTTAGGAACAACTGTGGAGGGTTACGCCTTCGCAGGCTTTGTATATTGGGCTATCTGCTTCGGTATGTCTCGCTACAGCATGGCGGTTGAACGTAAGTTAGATACGGGACACAAGCGGAATTAATTAAGAATTTAGAGGCCTTCATAAAATGACTCAACAAAATATGGCACTTGCCCAACTAGCGCCGGGCGAAGAAGCAATCATTCAATTTACAGATGTAAACAAGTGGTATGGCGACTTTCACGTACTAAAGAACATCAACTTTAGTATTAAGAAGGGTGAACGTATTGTAGTATGTGGACCGTCTGGTTCCGGTAAATCGACAATGACACGTTGTATTAACCGTCTTGAAGAGCACCAAAAAGGCAGTATTCTAGTCGACGGTATCGAAATGAACGATAACCTGAAGAACATTGAAGCCATCCGTAAAGACGTGGGCATGGTGTTTCAGCACTTTAATTTGTTCCCACACCTAACCATTTTAGAAAACCTGACTCTAGCGCCAATTTGGGTTCGTAAGACACCAAAAAAAGAAGCGGAAGAAATGGCAATGCATTACTTGGAGCGCGTAAAAATCGCTAACCAAGCACTGAAGTATCCAGGTCAGCTTTCTGGTGGTCAACAACAACGTGTGGCCATTGCTCGTGGTCTTTGCATGCAACCTCGCATCATGTTGTTCGATGAGCCAACCTCTGCCCTTGATCCAGAAATGATCAAGGAAGTACTGGACGTTATGGTTCAACTTGCGGAAGAAGGCATGACCATGGTGTGTGTAACCCACGAAATGGGCTTCGCAAAAACCGTTGCCGACCGTGTGGTATTCATGGATGCGGGCGAAATTGTCGAAGCGAACAAACCCACTGAGTTCTTCGACAACCCTCAACATGACCGTACACAAATGTTCTTAAGTCAAATTCTCAACCACTAATTCGATCTTTACTAATAAAATCTGTAAGATTGGTAAAAGCCCCTATCATGGGGCTTTTTCAGTTTAATAAATCCTTGTTCTTACAGAGTACTTCATATGGACGTTTCAGCAGAACTACAGCCAATCAATAGACTGCGTGTGGTACATCTAGTGGATCATACAGGACGTTTGCAAGTGATTTTCCCGGAACACCATATGTTAGACATAGCGGCTTTAGCGCGTATTACCAAACGTCGCTTCGAGCCCATCCCCCATTTTAACAGTGATGGCGATCCACTCATCAAACCCAATAGTGTTTCCAGCATCTTGGATGCTAGTATCTTTGAAAGTGAGAATCTGCAAATTCGTCTCAAGTCTGATGGTCCCTATCACGACATCACTAGCGAAGAGCTAAAAGACATGTTTTCAGGCCCTCTTAACCGCTTTGAAAACATTTCCATACCAGTAGACCAAATCAAGCAAGCCGCCAGCAATCATGAGAATGACGAAGAGCAAATTCTTCAAGCACTCGGCCGTTTCCAATCCATTCGTCTAAAACAGCGCTTAGAAGAAACCTTAGAAATCCCCCCCTTACCGGCGTCATCACACAGAATTATTCGCCTATCTACGGATAAAACCGCTGGCACAGACGAACTATGTGAAGTGATTGCACTTGACCCAAGCTTAGCGGCACAAGTCATCAGCTGGGCTTCTTCTCCTTATTATGGCGCTCCAGGAACCATTGAATCCGTCGAAGATGCCATCATACGTGTATTGGGTTATGATATGGTGATGAACTTGGCATTAGGCTTGTCCATGGGCAATGCTTTTCAGACACCTGAAAATGGTCCGAGACATTATGAAAACTTCTGGCTCGACTCGGTTTCCAATGCGGTTCTCATGGAAGCTTTAGTCAAAGTCATGCCCAATGAAGACTGCCCCAAACTAGGCCATGCTTATTTGGCCGGCTTACTACAGAACTTTGGTTATTTAGCCATTAGTAGCATATTACCACCACACTTTTCGATTCTATCACGCTATTTCGAGGCCAATTCTCATTTGGCTACAGAAATTATAGAGATGCAGATTTTGCATTTCACCAAAGAACAACTGGGTTCCTGGTTATTACGTTACTGGAGCTTGCCAGACAATATCTGGACGGCTATTCGCTATAGCAAAAAGCCTCATTATTATGGTGAGCACGCGAAATTAGCCAAACTACTTTATATTTCACACCAACTTCGCCAAGGTTTAGATATAGAACCTTCTATATTATTGGAAGTAGGCATTAGTCTAGAGCAAGCAGAAGCATGTCGTGTTAAGGTATACCAGTCTTCCAGTGAAATTCACAAAATGGTCGCCCTAATCGAAAAAATGAACAGCTGATTTTATGACACGTCTCAATTCGCTTGCTGCCAAGCAATTTGACTATCGCTGGATAGAGGTTCATCGCGCAATAAAAACCAAGGTGCCAAACCATCTTTGGCCTTGGTTGGTCACCAAGCAGTCCCTGACCAGTAAGTTGCGCAGTATTACCAAACTGAGTGTTGAGGTCATCGAAGATGGCTGGGGAACCACAAGCTTAAGAGAAAGACGTAAGCTCAAACTTGGCCCTAGAGCCGCTGTTCGTGTGCGCAGCGTGTTATTAAAGCTGAATGGCGTGACGGTGATTTATGCGCGCTCTATTATTCCTGCTCGCTCGCTGGTCGGTCATTGGCGACAAGTACCTCATCTCAAGAACAAACCTCTTGGTGGTTATTTATTCCAACACAGGACGTTACAGCGCAGTCCGATTGAAATAGCTGAGTTACCTGCCAACATGTTCCCAGATCAAACTGGTAGTGTTTGGGCAAGACGTTCTGTTTTTCATCAATATGGTACTGGTATCTTGGTTAACGAAGCCTTCTTTGACACAATCTCTGATTTCAAATCGCCATTTGGATTATTATGAACAAGCTTAAAGACTACGCCGAGTTAACTCGCTTCAATCGTCCCATCGGCTCCTTATTATTATTGTGGCCAACCTTGTGGGCCATTTGGCTAGCGGCGGACGGACAACCAGATTGGTCGATTGTGATTATTTTCATAATGGGCGTTTTTAGCATGCGTTCGGCTGGCTGTGTGATTAATGATTATGCGGATCGAAAAGTGGATGGCCATGTAGAGCGAACCAAAAACCGTCCTATACCATCGGGCCGTGTTAGCGCCAATGAAGCGTTGATTTTATTCATTGTATTGGCCTTAGCCAGCTTTATTCTGGTGCTGCTTACCGATAAACAAACCATACTTTTGTCCTTTGTTGGCTTGGGGTTAGCGGCTCTCTATCCATTCATGAAGCGCTATACTCATCTGCCTCAACTCTTCTTAGGACTGGCCTTTTCTTGGGCTATTCCCATGGCCTATAGCGCTCAAGGTGGCCATTTAAACGACCCTCTCTTGTGGATGCTATTCTTAGCAAATTGCCTTTGGACGATTGCATATGACACCTATTACGCTATGACGGATCGTCCTGATGATTTAAAAGTCGGCATCAAATCCACCGCCATCTTATTTGGTCAGTATGATCTTTTGGTGATTCTTTGTTTACAAGCTTTAACGCTTTCTCTTTTGACATGGGTGGGCTTCTTCGCGACACTGGGTTGGCCATATTTCGTCGCATTATTGATATGTATTTGGTTGTTTTACAAGCAATATCAGCAGGCAAAAGACAGGCAAAGACAAGCCTGTTTTCACTCTTTCCTAGACAACAACCGTATTGGTGTTTGCGTCTTTATCGGCATAGTAACCAGCTATTTTGTGTAAAATGTGGCAAACATATGACACTTTAACTAAATTGTCATAATTGATCGCTTTAATTAAACCGTTCCTGAGATGAGGGTGAATCCTGTGACCGGTAAGAAAGTACTAATTATTGATGATGAGTCTTCCATACGCGAAATGATTGCCATTGCCTTAGAAATGGCAGGATACGAGTACATGGAAGCAGAAAACATTCAGCAAGCCCATGAAATCATAGTGGATCATAGACCCGATTTGATTTTGGTTGACTGGATGATGCCTGGCGGCAGTGGCATTGAATTGACACGACGTCTCAAAAAAGACAGCACGACAGCGGAAATACCTGTCATCATGCTGACAGCAAAAAGTGAAGAAGACAATAAAATTCAAGGTTTAGAAGTGGGAGCGGACGATTACATTACCAAACCTTTTTCACCTCGTGAATTGGTTGCTCGACTAAAAGCAGTTTTACGTCGTGCTACGCCACAGGGCATTGATGAACCCATTGAAGTAGAAGGTCTAACACTTGACCCAATCAGTCAACGAGTCACTATTGGAGCCCGTCCATTGGACATGGGGCCGACAGAATATCGTTTGCTGAAGTTCTTAATGACGCATCAAGAACGCGCTTATTCAAGAGCACAATTATTGGATCAAGTCTGGGGTGGTAATGTCTATGTAGAGGAGCGCACAGTCGATGTACACATACGTCGTTTGCGAAAAGCCATTGGCAATAGCCATGATTTCTTGATTCAAACCGTGCGGGGCACTGGCTACCGCTTTTCAGCAAAAAGGTCGGCATGAAAACCATCTGGCAAAACACCATTATTTCTTGGCTAGCAGGCTTTATTGCCTGCGCTGTAATCGGATATATATTAGGCCATTTTTTAGGTGTTTTGCTGCTCTATACATTGGGCACTTTATACTGGCAAATGTACCAACTCTATCAGTTCCATAACTGGTTACGTCATTCTGGTCGTGCCGCGCCACCAGAATCTAACGGTATTTGGGGCGAAGTGTTTGATGCCGTATATCGTTTACAAAAGAAACAACGCAAATCCAAACGTCGTATGCGCCAAGCTTTAACCCGTATTGAGAGCTCCACCAGCGCCTTGAAAGAAGGCGTCATTATGGCTGACAATCAGGGAAATTTAGAATGGTGGAATAACTCAGCGGCGCATTTTTTAGGCCTGATGCGACCGGTTGACCGCGGCCAAGTTATTACCAACATAGTGCGCAGTCCTGAGTTTTTCCGATACTTTACGCAAAAACGTTTCGGCGAACCCCTGATAATCAAATCCCCCGCAAAAGATGGCGTATACTTGGAAATCCAAACCACCCTTTACGACAAAAACGATCACCTTATTTTTATTCGTGATATCACCCGTCTACATTTGTTAGAGCAGATGCGTAAAGACTTTGTTGCCAACGCTTCACACGAACTCAAAACCCCTCTGACGGTAATAAAAGGCTATGTTGAAACCCTAGATATGTTTAAGGATACACTGCCCAAAAGTATGCAGAAAGGCATAGTAAATATGGCAGAACAATCCGAACGCATGGAACAACTGATCGAAGACTTGCTGCTTTTATCGCGTCTAGAAAGCGATGACAAACGAGAAGAAAATCAGTGGCATAAAGTAGCCGAGATTATCGATTCTATTGTCAAAACCACAACCCCCATTTTGTCAGCACAGCACAAACTGACAACCCAAATTGCTAACGATGCACGTATTTATGGTTCCTATAAAGAGTTGTACAGTGCTTTTTCAAACCTGATTGTAAATGCCGTGAAATACTCGCCTGACGGCGGCGAAATTGAAATAAAATGGGAATCGAGTGAACTCAATGGCATCTTTTCTGTAAAAGATCAGGGCTTAGGAATCGACCCAAGGCATATTCCACGTCTAACCGAACGTTTTTTCCGGGTTGATAAAGGTCGTGGCTCAAAAACCGGGGGCACAGGCTTAGGACTGGCGATTGTGAAGCACGTGTTATTGCATCATGACGCGAAACTACAAATCCGCAGTTTACCTGGTGCAGGCAGTACTTTTTCCTGTCATTTCCCGGCCAATCGCGTGCGCAAAGACGTGATTGAGGGTGCAACTTCTTCCAATGTAGAGTAGTTTTACACTGACTATTTCAATAAAAAAGGTGCTCATTGAGCACCTTTTTTATTGCTGCAAACACCTAAGAATCAAAGATGCTCGAATAAACTCTTAATGAAGGCTTCTTTGTCTGCGTCTTGGTCTATCAAACGCAGCATCACCGTTAGAAAAGTCGAATCTGGTCTCTTTTCCGTGGTGGCGACCGACTCGACATAATAGTTCAAACGATTAACGGCACCTTTGTGTTCCAAATCTAATACAGCTTGTCCTAACACTTGTGGCACCACATCGTCACTCTTGATCAACATGGTTGCTTCTTGCTTACTGAATTTGATTACCATGCAACGAAATTGCTTGTTCTCAAAGCGTACTAGGGTTGGAATTTTAACGTCTTTGATACTGACTTCAGGCTCAGTGGGATTAATGATTTTTGAGCCTTGTGAAGTGATTTTTGAAGCGCCTCCCATCAACACATCAATGGATGCAGCCGCAATGCCTTGGGATGAACCAGTAGCGGCTTTAGGCTTCTGTGCTGTTAATTGTGACGACAATTTATGCTTCTTGGCCGCTGCAAATACTTTGTTGACCAATTGCTCACCAGAGAACGGCTTACCTAAGTAATCCGTCACACCGGCCTGCACCGCTTCCACGACGTGATTTTTATCACCACGGCTGGTAATCATGACAAATGGCACATCTTCTTTTTTATATTTAGGCTGTTCACGGCACCATTTGAGCAGTTCCACACCTGTCATTTCAGGCATTTCCCAGTCACACAAGACCATGTCAAATTGCGTTTTATTGAGCAGCTGTTGCGCTTTGCGCCCATTCACCGCGTCTTCAATTTCCACCGCAGGAAACTGCTTGCGCAAGGTACGACGAATCAAATCTCGCGTAAATGACGCATCATCAACCACCAAAATTTTAAGCGACATTATTTCATTCCATTTTGAGAGTTTAACAACGCAGAGAAATCTCCATTCTCTACCCTAAAGATGGACACCCATAATAAAGTCGCTGCCACAACAGCAATCGGCATCACAAACAAATTAAACAGCGGAATGGTCAATGACACCATAACAATACCGCCAAAAGTCCAACAGAGTAAGGGCTTACTTCTTAGCGCCATGCGCATGTCGTAAAAAGCCACTTTATTGTTGTCGAAAGCATAATCCATGTACTGTAATGCCAGCATCCAAGCTGAAAACAACAATAACAGAACAGGCGCGATGACATTCACTAAAGGAATGAAAGACAAAACTAATAACAGCAAAAAGCGAGGTACAAAGTAAAGAATTTTTTGCATTTCTCGCTGTAAACTACGACCAATAGTCGACACAATCACACTAAAAGTCAGCGCTTCGTCAAACACCTTACCTGTGGTTTTTTCTTCTACTTTCTCAGCTAAAAATGCCATAAAAGGCGCAGCCAAAATATTGACCCCAACAGAGAAACTATAAAACAACAGCACAGCGATGACGGCCCCAAAGATCAAATCCACCAACCAGCTAATAAAAGATAGCCAATCCGGTAAGTATCCCATTGCCCAATTCAACAAATCTTGGAAATAACTAAAGGCCACCATGTAAATCAGTGCCATGAGTAATAAGTTTGCTAGTAAAGGCGCCAAAATAAACAAACGTAACTCTTTAGAAACGATTAAGGGGAAGGCTTTTAAAAAGGCACCTGCAGCTTTGAAAGGTTGGGTAATCACAATATTTCGACTCTATCTGTCTGACGCTTCAATCAAAGCTGAGAATATCACGAGGGCTGACAGGTCTCCACATTTACGAGACGTATAGAGCAATACGAAATTTCGATTGTGACCTTTTGCTAGTTGATGAACCATCAAAACTTAAGGACGAACCAAGCGCCTCACCATTATAAAGGCATCTGCAAAACAAATAAGGGAACACTATGAACGTTAAAAAGATATTTCTCGTAGCCGCGATTTTTACAGGGTCACTGTCTTGTTTATCCATCCAAGCTGCCGATGTACCTGAAGGCATAACCCTTTCACCAATACAAGAAATTGTCCGTAACGGTGGACAAGAACCTACATCGATCGATCCGCAACTCATTCAAGAAGACGCAGGTTGGATCAGAGCATACGATTTGTTCGAGGGGCTTTACAGCCAAGATTCTGAGGGTTATTTAGAGCCGGGAGTCGCTACCAGTTACAAGGTAAATAAAGACAATACTGTTTATACCTTTAGCCTACGCAAAGATGCAAAATGGTCGAATGGCGACCCCGTTACTGCCCACGATTTCGTTTATGGTTTCCAACGTGCGGTCGATCCTAAAACGGCTTCTCCTTACGCTTGGTATATGCAAATCCCGTCAATCGTCAACGCGGATAGCATTATCGACGGCAAACTCGCGCCTTCTGAGCTTGGGGTTACAGCACTTGACGACTACACGTTCCAAGTAACGCTTGAACGTCCTGTTCCGTACTTTATGAAAATGATTACATATCCAACCATGTTTCCTGCTCCGAAAAAAACCATCGAGAAATGGGGAGATGCTTGGACCAAGCCTGAACACATTGTCTCCAATGGCGCGTATGTACTGGACTCATGGAACATTAACGAAAAAATGGTCCTCAAACGCAACAAACTTTACTGGAACAATGATGCCACAGTAATTAATAAAGTGTCATATTTGCCCATCCCAATGGGAAGTGCGCAACTGAAACGTTATCAAGCCGGCGACATGGATGTTGCAGGGTACCCATTAAATCTGTACAAAAAAATTCAGAAGGATTACCCAGGTGAAGTGCGTATCGATCCAATGCTCGGTATCTACTACTATATTTTCAATACTGAGGTACCTCCTTTCAACAACGTGAAAGTGCGCAAGGCGTTATCTTATGCAATCAATCGAGAAGTGATCACCAAATACGTATTAGGCACAGGCCAGTTGCCAGCATACGGTTTCGCGCCTACAGCCGTCAGTGGCTACACTCCTCCAAAACTTGATTACTCGACTTGGACTCAGGAAGAACGCAACAAAAAAGCCAAAGCCTTACTAGCAGAAGCTGGTTACTCTAACACCAACCCTCTTAGTTTCACCCTCCTATATAACACAAATGAGCTACACAAAAAGCTAGCGATCGCCATTGCTGCCATGTGGAAAAAGACCCTTGGTGTGAAAGTGACATTAGAGAATCAAGAATGGAAAACGGCCCTTTCCACCATGAGCGCCGGAAACTTCCAAGTTGGACGATATGCTTGGATCAGCGACTACAACGAAGCGTCCAGCACGCTTGATGTATTAACCTCAGGACACGGTAATAACTACGGTCATTACAAACGTCAGGCATACGACAAACTGATGAATCAGTCCCGCACCATGACAGACCCAACATCGCTTTACCATCAGGCTGAGAAAATTGCTATTGAAGAGGATATGGCCATTGCTCCTATCTATCAATACACTTCAACTCGGTTGGTTAAACCTTATGTAGGTGGCTATAACCCAAATTCACAAGACGTAGTATATACACGCAACCTTTATATTAAGGCACATTAATCCAACAAGGGTCTGATGCACTAAACCATTCAGGCCCTTGTTTTATCAATGCTTTTACTCGTTATCATCCAAAAACACCTAGCACGAAACACGTCGTAGTTTTACGAAACGTATAGCTCGATTCGTTATTTCGATTGTGACGGTTTAACAATTGTAGAACTATAAAAACTCAGGATAAGCACAGGTTAATTTTTCTCAATGAGGCTTATCAAACAGTATAAAAAAGCTACCATAGAAAACACTAAGGAACCTTTTATGAAACTCAAACAGTCGATCATTGCCAGCGCGGTTCTCACCGCTGTATTAGGCGCGACCTACGTTCAAGCCGCAAAAGTACCAGAAGGGGTAAAACTTGCAGCGGTACAAGAAATTGTAAAAGGCGGTGAGTCTGAACCAGCAACGCTTGACCCACAGAAAATGCAGGGCACACCAGGGTCTCTACGTGCTCGTGATTTGTTTGAAGGACTTTTTAACGAAGATGGCGACGGCAACCTAATTCCAGGTGTGGCGACCAGTTACGACGTGAACAAAGACAATACGGTTTACACCTTCCACCTACGTGACAATGCAAAATGGTCGAATGGCGATCCGGTCACAGCAGAAGATTTTGTCTTCGCATTTCAACGCCTTGTCGATCCAAAAACAGCAGCTGATTACGCTTGGTTTGCAGAACTGCCAGGTATGATCAACGCAACTGACATCATCAATGGTAAGAAACCCGCGACCGATCTAGGTGTAGAAGCAGCTGACGATTACACTTTTGTCGTTCGTCTTGAAAAGCCGAATACTTACTTCCCCAAAATGACCATTCACCAATCATTGTTCCCAGCACCCAAAAAAGTGATTGAAAAATGGGGAGATGATTGGACAAAACAAGAGCATATTGTATTTAACGGTGCTTACACTCTAGACCAATGGAATGTAAATGAAAAAATGGTTTTGGTACGTAACCCTAAGTACTGGAACGACAAAGAGACCGTGATCAACAAGGTGACTTACCTGCCAATTTCTGACGTATCCGTCGAATTCAAACGCTATCAAGCAGGTGAAATGGATGTTACCTCCTATTCAGGTATCCCGACGAACCGTTACAAGCAACTTATGAAAGAGACGCCTGACGAAGTTCATATTACCCCACAGCTCGGCACTTACTACTACCTATTCAACACAACCAAAGCGCCATTTGACGACGTCCGTGTTCGTAAAGCGCTATCCTATGCAATTGATCGCGATATCATTACCAAATATGTGATTGGGACAGGTGAAGTGCCGTCCTACGGTTTCACGCCAGATATCGTAAACGGTTTCCAACCTGTTACTCCAGAATATGCAAAGTGGACCCAGGCAGAACGCAATGAGAAAGCAAAGGCATTACTAACAGAAGCAGGTTTTGGCCCATCTAACCCTCTGTCCTTCCCATTGCTGTACAACACAAACGAACAACATAAGAAAATTGCCGTTGCAATCGCTTCAATGTGGAAGAAAAACCTCGGTGTGACAGCAACGCTTGAAAACCAAGAATGGAAAACCTACCTAGACTCTCGTAACACTCAGAACTTCTCAGTGTCGCGTGCAGGCTGGATTGGTGATTACAACGAAGCTTCGACTTTCTTACAAATTCTAACCTCTACTGCGGGCAGTAACGATGGTAAGTACAGCAATCCTAAGTACGATGAGCTAATGAATACAGCGTCATCAATGCATGACCCTTCTGATAACTACACCAAAGCAGAAGACATCCTAATCAACCAAGATATGGCAGTAGCGCCTATCTATACCTACATAACCAAGCGTTTGGTGAAGCCATATGTCGGCGGATACATGCCTAACCCAGAAGACAATACCTACACTCGCGATCAATACATAATTGCCCACTAAGGTCGTTGCTCTGCGTCGTCACTCAGCGTTATACGCTGGGTGACTTTATGCTTATACGTTTCAAACGCTGGTAATAACCTGACGTTGGAATCAGTCTATTACCTCGGAATAAAAATATGCTTTCACTTATACTCAAACGCATTTTAGAGGCCATACCAACACTGCTGGTGTTGATCACCATCTCCTTTTTCTTGATGCACATCGCGCCAGGCAGTCCATTGACGACCGAACGTGGTTTGCCACCTGAAATCATGGCCAATATCGCTGCGAAATATCATTTGGATGAACCTATTACATCACAGTATTTACGCTACCTTTGGAACGTATTACAAGGTGACCTCGGCGCCTCTTTTGTTCACAAAGACTTCACCATTAATGAGCTCGTCGCGCAAAGCTTCCCAGTATCAGCCGAAATCGGCGTTTGGTCGTTTATTGTTGCCGTATTCATTGGAGTGAGCTGTGGTATCTATGCTGCGTTGCGTCAGAACTCATGGATAGATTACAGCGTCATGGCCTTTGCGAACTTGGGTATTGTGTTACCTAATTTTGTATTGGCACCTCTTTGTATCCTTCTTTTTTCCATCTATTTGCAATGGCTTCCTTCAGGTGGTTGGAACGACGGCGCTTGGCCATACTTGATCATGCCCGTCATCGCCATGTCCACCAGTTACATCGCGCAGATAGCACGTATTACACGCGGTAGCATGATAGAAACCATGCATTCCAATTTCATCCGTACTGCAAGAGCCAAAGGTCTCCCTGGCTACAAAATCGTCCTTCAACATGCGCTACGACCTGCAATTGTGCCTGTACTTTCTTATTTAGGTCCTGCGTTTGTCGGCATTATTACTGGTTCCGTGATTGTCGATGTGTATTTCAGTACCGGCGGTATCGGACAGCACTTTATTAACGGCGCCATCAACCGTGATTACCCAATGGTGATGGCGGTCACCATTCTAATTGGTGCTCTAACCATCTTATTTAATGCCGTCGTCGACATTCTTTACGCGTTGATCGACCCGAAAATTCGTTACTAGGTAACTTTGTTATGATTACAATGAAAGACAAAGCAGACGTCGTGGAGTCCTTTGCCGAACAAGTCGTCGAAGTAGAAGGACGAAGTCTATGGCAGGACGCGCGTCGTCGATTTTTCTCCAATCACGCGGCGGTTGCTAGCCTGATCATTTTGGGCTTGATCGCTCTTATTTCACTATTTGGCCCCCTTCTAAGTCAATGGAATTATGACGACATCGACTGGGAAGCCTTAGCCGACATAGCCACATTAGGTCGCCCTAACATAGAGAATGGCCACTATTTCGGAACCGACCCCCTCGGACGTGACATCTTCGTTCGAACCATGCAAGGCGGTCAAATTTCCCTAATGGTCGGCCTTATGGGTAGTCTCGTTGCCATTGTTATCGGCACCTTATATGGCGCGACTTCAGGATACTTAGGCGGACGTATCGATAGCATGATGATGCGCGCGCTTGAGATCCTAAATTCCTTTCCTTTTATGTTCTTCGTCATCATTATGATGACGTTATTTGGTCGTCATATCGTTCTTATCTTCGTCGCCATTGGCGCCATCTCGTGGTTAGACATGGCAAGGATTGTTCGTGGACAAACATTAAGCCTAAAAAACAAAGAGTACATAGAAGCGGCTCATGCCTGTGGCGTTTCGACCTTCAATATTATTCTGCGTCACATTGTCCCGAATGTATTGGGTATTGTGGTGGTGTACGCCACCCTTCTAGTACCCAACATGATCTTGTTGGAATCCTTCATCAGCTTCTTAGGGTTAGGAGTACAGGAGCCTATGACCAGCTGGGGAGCATTGATTTCTGAAGGTGCCGTCAATATGGAAGTCGCGGTCTGGCAATTAGCTTGGCCACTGGGATTCTTAGTGGTCACCCTATTCTGTTTTAACTTCCTCGGCGACGGTTTACGCGACGCCCTTGATCCAAAAGACCGTTAAGGAGGTAACCGTGAGCTTATTAGATGTTAAAAATTTACGTGTTAACTTTGGGACGCCAGACGGTTACGTTACGGCGGTTAACAATCTGAATTTCTCTCTAAAACAAGGAGAAAATCTAGGTATCGTTGGCGAATCTGGATCCGGAAAAAGCCAGACAGCGTTTGCCTTGATGGGACTGTTGGCTAACAATGGTCTGATTGAAGGAGAAGCTCTTTTCGAAGGAGAAAATATTCTCCGCTACGATGAGAAAGCAATGAATCGCATTCGTTCGAAAGAAATTGCCATGATCTTCCAAGACCCAATGACCTCACTTAACCCTTATATGAAAGTGGGTAAGCAGTTAATTGAAGTCTTGACGCTGCATAAGGGAATGAGCAAGGCCGACGCTTTTGAAGCAGCAGTAAAGATGCTCGATGCGGTTAAAATGCCGGAAGCACGCAAACGCATGAACATGTATCCGCACGAATTTTCTGGCGGTATGCGCCAACGTGTGATGATCGCCATGGCACTACTTTGTCAGCCAAAATTATTGATTGCTGACGAGCCAACAACGGCACTTGATGTAACGGTACAAGCACAGATTTTGACCTTGTTGAATGAACTGAAAAACGACTTCAACACCTCCATCATCATGATCACCCACGATCTGGGTGTGGTGGCAGGCTTATGCGACAAGGTGTTGGTGATGTACGCAGGACAAACCATGGAATATGGCTCTACTGAAGATGTTTTCTATCAACCTACCCATCCTTATACCAAAGGGCTATTAAAAGCTATCCCAAGGTTAGACAGTGAAGACGAGGAACTTGCGACCATCGCCGGCAATCCACCTAACCTCTTAAATATGCCAAGCGGTTGCCCTTTCCAAGCCCGCTGCGAGTACGCAGAAGCTCGCTGCGCACAAGAGTCACCTGTGTTGCAAGAATATCAAACGGGCAAATTACGCGCTTGCCATAAAGCGGTTGATTGGGACCTTGTATCATGAGTGAAGACGCAAAGATGAAACCTTTAATGCAAGTCACGGACTTGAAAGTCCATTTTAATAGTAAAGCTGACAACGCTTGGCCCTGGACCAAAGCCAAAGCACTGAAAGCTGTGGATGGAGTAAACCTGTCCATTTATGCTGGGGAAACCTTAGGTGTGGTGGGAGAATCCGGCTGTGGTAAATCCACCTTAGCACGCGCTTTGCTGCGTCTTGTACCCATTACCCAAGGAGATGTAGTCTGGTTGGGTGAGAATTTGACCGAGCTAGACAAGAAGCAAATGCGAGCGAAGCGTCAAGAATTGCAGATGATCTTCCAGGATCCGCTGGCGTCCCTCGATCCGCGTATGACAGTCGGCGATATCATTGCCGAGCCTTTACAAACCTTCCAGCCTCAGTTGAGCAAGCAAGAAGTAAAGCAACAAGTGCGTGAAATGATGGCCAAGGTTGGATTATTGCCAAACGTCATCAACCGTTATCCACATGAGTTTTCAGGTGGTCAGTGTCAGCGTATAGGCATCGCCCGCGCCTTGATTCTCAAGCCTAAGTTGGTGGTTTGTGACGAGCCTGTTTCAGCGCTGGATGTGTCGATTCAAGCTCAGGTTGTGAATCTGTTGAAAGACTTACAGAAGGAAATGGGCTTATCTCTGGTTTTTATCGCCCATGATTTAAGTGTGGTAAAACACATTTCGGATCGTGTGTTGGTCATGTATCTTGGCAATGCGGTTGAACTGGCCGATAAGCATGACTTGTATGATAACCCTCAGCACCCCTATACCAAGGCATTGTTATCGGCGGTGCCAGCGCCAGATCCTAAAGTAGAACGCAACAAACGCATTCAGTTATTACCTGGAGACCTGCCTTCACCTATCAACCCACCGTCTGGCTGTGTATTTCGAACCCGTTGTCCAAGTGCAACGGAACAATGTGCGCAGAACAAGCCCTTTCTAGTAAACATCAGTGATGCGTCCAGTCATCAGGCCGCCTGCTCACGTTTGGCTG
Organism: Marinomonas sp. ABL3_031; assembly: GCF_056161265.1. NCBI lineage: Bacteria > Pseudomonadati > Pseudomonadota > Gammaproteobacteria > Oceanospirillales > Oceanospirillaceae > Marinomonas > Marinomonas sp. ABL3_031. The sequence goes on along the minus strand of NZ_JBSWYU010000010.1, from coordinate 58,831 downwards.
AGTTAGCCTAGCGCTTGTTTCTATAAGGTATGATAAAACCGCCGAAGAAGGCGGTTTTCTATGAAAAATAGCGCTTAAACTAGTATTTTTACAGCATTCTTGATAATTTCAACAATGTGTAAGCAATAGTCAACTCTCTGTTCCAAGGATTTTTTATGAGGTCATGTATGAATTCAGCCAGTCGTTTGTTTATCATCTTATTTGGCTGTCTTTCTTCATTCACAATGGCTCTCGATACGCCTACTCAACACGTCATTCTCACCGTATCTGGGGATATGGACAATATTTTGCAAGATTCTCAAGCGAAATTTGATCTGCCTATGCTCGAAGCCTTACCACAATATTCTGTCACCACAAACAACCCTTGGACCAAGGGTCTGCATACTTATCGAGGCTTCTCTGCGATTGACTTATTGGCCGCACTCAATGCCAACGGTGAAATGTTGGAAGTCACCGCATTAAATCAATACATGACCAGAGTGCCTGTCAGGGATTTTGTCGAACATGGAGCCATTTTCGCCACCCATAGAGACGGTGTACCAATGAGTATTCGTAATCTAGGTCCTATTATGCTGATTTACCCCTTTGACCAAAATAAAAGTCTCAAATCAGAAGTCTATTTTGGCCGCTCTATTTGGCAAATCAAACACATTAAGATCGTATCCACTTCGGAGTAAATCTGGTGCCTAAATCAAAAGGATTAAATTGGCTTTCTCGGTTCAAACAGTGGATATTGTATAGTTTCATATTACTCATCATCTTGATTACTATTGCTCTGTTCGGAATCATTACTTATACCAGTGACAGTGCTCGCGATAACAGTCGTCGAGTCTTTGAAAGCTCTTTGTGGAATGCTCTGCAATTACAGGTACAAACCTATCGTTTCCTCAATTTTCTGATTACCCTTGAGTCTAAACCAAACCAATTTCGTGATTCTATTTTCGCAGAATACAATCTGCTAATGAGTCGCATCGATCTACTTCGTGATGGTGATGTTGGCACCTTGGTAAGAGGATTTGAGGGGGGACGTACTACTCGCTTACTGAACATCATTAATGGTGAATTGGAACTGCTTAGTTTTCATGTCAGTAGAGTCAAAGAAGGTGATTTAAGCTATTTACCCAATTTGATTGAACGTATCAAGAAACTGGATCCTCAATTGGGTGAGTTTGTCAGTTTAGTAAATACCGGCAGCAATAAATTCATTTCCGGCCAACATAAATCACTGCAAGACAAACTCTACTACATTCAATTCTTATCAGTGAGCCTACTCTTATGTTTACTTTTCCTATGCTTTTTTATTGCAAAAAGTTTTTCCCAATTACGTTTTGCTAACGGTCGAAACACGCAACTAAAATTGGACATCCAAACCGCCCATGATGATAAAGCGAACATGTTGAGTTTTATCAGTCAAGAAGTTTGCCCACCCATTAACGCCATTTTAGGAACAGTCAAAACGTTACGACAATCAACAAATGAGGTTCCGGAAGCGCTCACCAAACACATTGAAGAATCCAGTCACCAATTATTACATACCATTGAAATGCTTACCGATTTAACCTTAGTGGAAGCCAATAAACTACAACTAAACATCAGTAAGGGTTCATTGCAGCAGCATATGCATGATTGCCTCAGTTTGATTGAGACACAAATGGCGCGTAAACAATTGGCCTGCATTCTTTATATTGATCCCGCACTACCCGATAACATTCATTTAGACTTTGAACGTTTTAAAGCGATTCTGCTCGGTTTAATGCAAAACGCCATTGCCCACAGTCCATCTGGGAGCATCAGCATCCAATTGCGCCCTTCAGCACTGGCAGCTCCCACTTTATTGTTACCCGATGGCACTCATGAAACTCAAGTAATGCAATTGGCCATTCGTGATACTGGAGTTGGTATGCCTCAAGCTCTTCAACAGAACTTGAGACGCAATCCTAATTTACCTACACCGCAAATGGCCCCAGACGCCAATCAAGTAGGACTCAATTTAACCTTGAGCCACCAGCTTATTTACTTAATGAAGGGCGAAATGCATTTTTCCTGTGTAGAGAACCAAGGCTGCGAATTCTGGGTAGATTTGCCCTTCTATGTTTCTACTAATCAACCCCTTCAAAACACTCGGCAGCAAGCTGCTGATAAGAGAGTGTTGATTCTAGAACAAGATAAAAATTTATCACGGGTGCTGGAACTTATGATGACCAGCCAAAACCTATCTGTGCAACTGCATCAAGATGAAACACCACTTCCGCAAGAGAAATTTGATTTGATTATTTTGGGCAATGCCGCCGTCTTCAAAGAGGATCTTCTAAACGCACTGGAAGAATGGAAAAGAAATGGCGCTCAACTTTGTTGTTACTATACTCAAGTCATTAATTCATCATCGCTTGATTATCTTGCACTGAGTTATCCTCTTACCCAAGAGCAGTTTCATCCCATTATTGATAACTTAGGAAGTGGCGAAGACCATCATTAGGAAGGCAATATGATAGATACAGCATATTTAGATTCTCTCACCCAGCTACTCGGAAAGAATACCGTCAATAACATTCGACTAGAGTTTATCAAAGACAGCTCGGAGAAGTTGGAACTCCTGCTGACAGCTTGGCAGGAACAGGATTATCAGCAACTCAAACAAGTCAGCCACTCCCTCAAATCTGCTAGCTTAAACATGGCAGCCAACCAGCTAGCGGAGCAATGCGCTATCATAGAAACGGCATCAGCCAATCAAGAAGCCTCTCCCATTGCCACCGCGATCGAACTGCTACCAACAATACACAAGGAAACATTGGCGGTCTTATCCGACTATTTTTCAATGCTGAGTTAAATGAGCTAAAACTGCCATTGCCAATCACAAGACGAAACAAAGGTATCCAACATAGCTTGAATCCCTGTCTGATCTTGTTCACTGAAACGCTTTTCAACGGGACTGTCGATATCAAACACTCCCACTAACTTACCCTCGACGACAAAAGGAATAACCAATTCAGAGGCCGATGCCGCATCACAAGCTATATGACCAGAAAAATCATGAACATTATCAATACGCTGCACAACTAATGTCTGAGCTGCCGTTCCACATACACCACGGCCAAACGGAATTCGATTGCAAGCAACCTTACCCACATATGGCCCTAAGACCAACTCCTTATCGCGAGAAAAATAAAAACCGGCCCAATTTAGGTCATCAATGGTCTGCATGATAAAAGCAGAGAACTGAGCAGCATTACAAATAAGATCACGCTCATCAGCGAACAAAGCCGTAAGCTGTTCATTTAAGTTTTGATAATAGAGTTCAGAGGATTGAGAAAAAGAGGAAGTGTCCGGAGTAAACATCAATAGGCAGCCATGAAATAAAGAAAGATCCATGTTAGCAAATTCCGTCCTTTCACCAACAAAGAAATCGATAAAACATAAAAAAGGCTTCACAGCGAAGACTGAGAAGCCTTTTTTAAAACAAAAGCAAACTTAAGCGTCTTTGACTTCACCCGCCAAATCATTGACGTGTACATGACGTACATCGACACCCTTGACCATATAGATCAAGTGCTGACAAGTGTGACGCGCATGGTCACCAATACGTTCAAGGGAGCGCAATACCCAAATCACATTAATCACTCGCGAGATACTGCGAGGATCTTCCATCATATAGGTCACCAGTGAACGCAGTGCAGTGTTGTATTCCTGATCCACCGTTCTATCTTGCTTGGCCACCTTGATCGCTGTATCGATATCCAAACGAGCATAGGCATCTAATGCATCGTGAATCATACGAGACACCATTTGACCGATACGATTTATTTCCACATAGCCACGTGGAGACTCACCTTCAGAAATTAAATTCATGGTCAAGTTAGCGATTTTTTTCGCCTCATCTCCCATTCTTTCCAACTCGCTAACCGCTTTACTGATGGAGAGAATCATCCGCAAATCCGATGCTGCTGGCTGTCGTTTTGCCAAGATACGCGTACATTCTTCGTCAATCAGACCATCCAGCTGATTGACCGTGGCGTCCTTGTCTTTGACATCTTCTGCTAAAGAACCGTTAGCATCCAACAATGCTTGAACCGCATCTTGAACTTGCTTTTCTACCACACCACCCATGGTTAAAAAGTGCTGACGAAGCTGTTCAAGCTCGTTATTAAATTGCTGAGAAATATGATCTGTTGTTAATTCTTGCATAATAAATCCTCCGCCTAACCGTAGCGTCCAGTGATGTAGTCTTCCGTTTGTTGCTTACTAGGGTTAGTAAACAAGGTATTAGTGTCACCGAACTCGATCAAATCACCCAAGTACATAAAAGCCGTGTAATCCGATACACGTGCGGCTTGCTGCATATTGTGCGTCACGATGGCGATAGTGAAATCATTTTTTAATTCGTGAATCAACTCTTCAATTTTCAGTGTTGAAATCGGGTCCAAGGCGGAGGCCGGTTCATCCAATAATAATACTTCAGGTTTTACCGCCACTGTTCGAGCGATAACCAAACGTTGTTGCTGACCACCAGACATGCCTAACGCACTCTCGTGCAGACGATCTTTGACTTCATCCCACAAGGCCGCTGAGCGTAATGCCCACTCAACCGTTTCATCCAAGACACGCTTTTTATTAATACCCTGAATGCGTAAGCCATAAGCGACGTTTTCATAGATACTTTTAGGAAATGGATTCGGCTTTTGGAACACCATGCCCACACGGCGACGCAATTCCGCTACGTCCGTTCCTTTGGCATATATGTTTTCGTCGTGTAGGTTAATTTGACCTGTGATACGGCAAGAATCAACCAAGTCGTTCATACGGTTGAAACAACGCAAAAGTGTGGATTTACCACAACCAGAAGGTCCGATAAAGGCTGTCACCTTTTTTTCAGGTATAATCATATCTATACCTTTAAGTGCTTCTTTTTCACCATAAAACAGGTGTAAATCCTTCACTGAAAGGCAAACGTTTTCGTCCTCAATACGCAAAGCCTGCTGACTACGCTGCATCGCTGAAATATCAATTGAATGTGTTTTTACGTCGCTCATAATAATCTCTTCTCCGCCGCTTACATTTCCAGCGATTTGTATTTTTCACGTAGGTGGTTTCGGATGGTCACCGCTGCTAAGTTCAGCAAAGCAATCACCACGACCAACAATAAAGCTGTTGCGTACACTAATGGACGTGCCGCTTCCACGTTTGGACTTTGGAAACCTACATCATAAATATGGAAACCTAGATGCATAAATTTCTGATCCAAGTGAATGTATGGGTAATTTCCATCCAGAGGTAAGGATGGCGCTAATTTCACCACACCAACCAACATCAATGGCGCCACTTCGCCCGCTGCACGGGCAACCGCCAGAATGACCCCTGTCATAATGGCTGGACTCGCCATTGGCAATATCACTCGCCACAAAGTTTCGGCTTTCGTTGCGCCTAATGCCAAGCTGCCTTCACGTACATTACGAGGAATACGTGACAAACCTTCTTCGGTTGCCACAATCACCACAGGTACCGTCAATAAGGCCAAGGTAATAGAAGCCCACATTAAACCACCAGTACCGAAGGTTGGAGCAGGTAAGGCTTCTGGAAAAAAGGCCTGATCAATGCCGGATCCTAAAAAGTAAATAAAGAAACCTAAGCCAAACACACCATAAACAATAGAAGGAACGCCTGCTAAGTTATTTACGGCAATACGAATGGTACGTGTTAATACCCCTTGCTTGGCGTATTCTCGTAGATAAACAGCGGCAACCACACCAAATGGCGTGACCAAAACCGTCATCAGCAAAACCATCATTACAGTACCGAAAATGGCAGGGAACACACCACCTTCGGTATTGGCTTCACGAGGCTCAGCGGAGAGAAATTCCCATAATTTTGCGAAATAGAACGCTACTTTTTGCCCAACATTCATGGCGTTAGCACGATATGCACGCACAACCTTAGCAACAGGTAATTCATGCTCTGAACCATCCATCACTTGCACTACGAAGGTGTCACGATTGATCTTACTGTAAAGCTCAATCAAGTCTTGCTGTAGTTGCTTGTACTCTTCATCGTACTGACTGCGTTCAGCGGCAAAATCCGCAATGGCTTGAGGTGTTAATTTACCTTCTAGCTCCAATCGACGCTGTTCAAGACGAATGCGCTCTAGAGCATAGTTAATCTTACCTATGTCAGTTTTCTCTATCTCATGAATGTCTTCATAAATAGCCGTAGCACGCTCAATACTTTGTTCAAACGCATTCCAAGTCGCCAAAGAGGATTCCGTTGGTGTCAGGTCAGACGTTTCTGATACCACTTGGCCTTCTTGTTTTACCGCTTTTAGGAAACCGTATAAGTTACCCCATTCATGACGCTCCGCAGTGAATAGCATTTCTGGACGCATTACGTCTGTTAGGTACTCATCAATTACCCAACGGAAATCCGAACCGTAGACATCACGGTTACCGGTTTTCATTAGGGTACGTTCCATTAACTTGTGATGATCAGGAATATCAATGCCCGCTTCACGCAATTGCGCTGCTGGCACTTCAACACTTTCAACACGTTCAGCAACTATGTTGTAAGCTTGCGTACCCGGCAATTCGTAACGCGCTTCCACCACATCGGCAGGCCAGAAATGACCTAAGCCACGTACAGCAATCAACAATAACAAGCCAATTACCATGATGACAGAAATCGCTACCGCGCCCGCGTTTAACCATACCCAAGGATCACCCGATTTGACCCACTCAGATACGGATTTTTTCTTCATTTTCATATCAGTACTCATTATAGCGACCCGTATTTCTTACGTAGGTGCTGACGCACGGTTTCAGCGACTGTGTTTACCACAAAGGTAAAGATAAAGAGCACAAACGCCGCCAAGAAGAGGATACGATAGTGTGAACTGCCCACCTCAGATTCCGGTACTTCTACTGCCAAATTCGCCGCCAAAGTACGCATACCTTCAAAGATGTTCATGTCCATGATTGGTGTGTTACCTGTCGCCATCAGAACGATCATGGTTTCACCAACAGCACGCCCCATACCTATCATAACGGCCGAGAAGATACCTGGGCTGGCAGTGGGTAATACCACACGAACCATGGTTTGCCAGTAAGTTGCACCCAACGCTAAAGACCCTTGCGTTAAAGCTTTCGGCACACTGAAAATAGCGTCTTCGGTAATAGAAAAGATGGTCGGAATGACCGCGAAGCCCATGGCAAAGCCCACTACCAAAGCATTACGTTGGTCAAAGGTGATGCCCAAATCATTGGTAATCCAGCCGCGGATATTGCCATCAAAGAAGTTCAATTCAATGGTTGGGCTCAAGGCCAAACACATCCAAGCCAAGAATACGATGACAGGAATCAGCAACAGTGGCTGCCAACCTTCAGGCACTAACCAACGAATGTTTTGTGGTAAACGTGACCATAGGTAGGCAAACAATAAAATACCAACAGGCAGTACCACCAAGACACTAAAGGTTGCCGCTAGGTTTTCTTCTAAGAAAGGCGCAAAGAACAAGCCAGCCAAGAACCCCAAAATAACGGTCGGTAAAGCTTCCATAAGCTCGATCACAGGCTTCACTTTACGACGCAATGCTGGTGCCATGAAGTAGGCCGTATAAATGGCACCACAAATCGCTAATGGCACCGCCATCAACATGGCATAAAACGCCGCTTTTAATGTACCAAATGCCAATGGCATCAAGCTGTACTTAGGTTCAAAATCGTTATTGGCTGCAGAGGACTGCCAAGTATAAGTCGGCTCTTGATAGCCTTCGTACCATACTTTCCCCCAGATAGAGGACCAAGACACTTCAGGGTGCTCATTATCCACATAGTAGAAATGCAGACCTTTGCTATCTTCCAATAACAAACCATTCCCACGTGGCGCAAAACTGATCATGCGCGCCGTGTTGTCGCTCAGCTTTTCGTCAATCACTTGACGCTCTGAAGTGGCGTTATAAATAGCCACCATACCGCGATCATCTAAGGTGGCAAAACCTTTGCGACGTTGTTCCATTGCCATGCCAACCAAACCGACAGGCTGTTTCACATCGCGGATAAAGGTCAATTTCTCTTCGTTAGTATTATCGTCACGTACGTTAAACCATTGGCTCACACGACCAGTAGAATCTGCCACCATGATAGAAGATTGGCCGAGTAAATAACTCATGGATACCAATTTGGCATCGTCACTAAACAAAGAAATTTCGTCCTTCAAACGAATGTCGCTAAAGTCACGTAAATCAAACTCGCTCAACTCACCAGAATGCGTTGCAACATATAGATAACGCTGATCACCACTGATCAATAGGCTGACAACGTCTGCTACATAAGGAAAGCTTTGGCGCTCTTCCGTCAACTCCACTTCTTCAGTAATGAAGTTCACGTCCTTAGTTACTTTGGTCACTGCTGTTTGCTGATCACCTATGGCCGCTATGGTAAAGCCGTCTTCACCGTCTCTAAAGGACATCAATTCAATTGGGAAATTCGCTACATCAATGGCTTCTTCACCGTAAGGGTATTCCACATCTGGCGTGATCTTACGAACGCCATCTGGATAAGTGATACGGTAAACGTGCTTTACGATGACCACTTTACCGTCTTCATAACCAAAGGCCACCAAATGACTGGTATCAGACTCCACAGCAAAAGCCGTTACTTTTTCAGTGCGTAAATTCTCTACCCTTTTAATGATGCTGCCGTCGGCGACAGAAAAGAAAATGATGTTGCCATTGCTGGCCACTCGCATGCCTACTTCGGCCTGCTCTTCAGTGGTTAAATACAGACTTTCACCTTGATTCTCGGCAGGTAAACTGTAACTGGCTTGAGGTTCAATGCTGGCACTAGAGAAAAGAGGGGCAACCTCATAAAGTAAATAAAAGCAGATCAGCAGTACAGCTAGGATAACGCTACTGCCTCCTACTGCGATGCCCATACCGGCAATACGGTCTTTGAGGGCGCGAATTTTACGATGACGCTTTAAGGCTGGGGTATCGAAGTCCAGCTCCGGCATCTGATGGTCAGTTGATTTAGTCATCCGCTTTCATCTTTGTTTGTGTGACGTTTTTGTGACAACCTACAAAACAGAGAAAAGTAGGAGAGCGTTTCTGCCCTCCTACTTTTAAAACCATTTTATAAGCTCGCTTCAGCGACTGCTTATTTAATACCTAGAGTAGATAGGTATTTGTCAGCCACTTTTGCTGGTAGTGGAACGTAGCCGTCTTTAACAACCACTTCTTGTCCCATTTTAGAAAGTACCATCTTAACGAACTCACGCTCTAGTGGTGCTAGTGGCTTGTTCGGAGCCTTGTTTACGTAAACGTATAGGAAGCGAGACAGTGGGTACTTACCAGTCGCTGCATTGCCAGGTGTTGCTGCTACAAACGCATCGCCTTCTTTTTTCGCTAGAGGTAACGCACGTACAGAAGAGGTTTTGTAACCGATACCAGAGTAACCAATACCGTTAAGCGACGTAGAAACAGACTGTACAACAGAAGCAGAACCAGGTTGCTCGTTTACAGAGTTTTTGTAATCACCTTTGAACAATGCGTTTGACTTAAAGTAACCGTAAGTACCTGATACTGAGTTACGACCGAACAATTGGATATCACGGTTCGCCCAAGCACCTGTTAGACCAGCTTTACCCCAGTTAGTGATGTCTTCTTTATGGCCACCCTTACGAGTAGAAGAGAAGATGGCATCCACTTCAGGAAGAGACAAACCTTTGATTGGGTTATCTTTGTGAACGAAAACCGCTAGAGCATCAATCGCAACTGGAATAGCCGTAGGCTTGTAACCATATTTTTTCTCGAAAGCCGCTACTTCTTTATCTTTCATAGTACGAGACATAGGACCGAAGTTAGACGTTCCTTCTGTCAAAGCTGGTGGCGCAGTAGAAGAACCAGCCGCTTGAATTTGAATGTTTACATTCGGATAAAGACGCTTAAAATCTTCCGCCCATAATGTCATCAAGTTCGCTAATGTATCAGAACCAACACTAGAAATGTTGCCAGAAACGCCACTTGCTTTGCTGTATGACATCAGATTCGGATCAACATCTGCAACAGCGTTAACTGAAACGCCTAATGCCGCTGCTGTTACTGCTAGACCTGCAACTAGTTTTTTCATCACATAAACCTCAGTGGTTATAATCAAATATTTATGGGCAAATACCCATAGCTCTTCTTATGTTTTTCACTATAAAAGGCGAATGTGACAAAAATGTTAAAGATTGAAATATTTCCGAAAAAATACCTTACACAGGTTACGAACTGGAAATGAAGTCTACAAAAAATGTCTTTAGCAACCACGTCAGCAATCACGCCAAACAAAAGTCGTCATAAAAATCATAGAAGAAAAAATTAAAAAACCACAAAAATCCTACCCATTTAAAAGAAAATCCGTTTTTTATTTGGAAATACTGAATTTCCAATGACTTATATTGGCCATTTAGTTTTCAAGCGAAATGTTATCCAATAGACTTACTGACGGATTTTTCTGTGGGGACAAATCCAACACAATAATGAATAAAAACTGTGGGTACTTTCATGTTTAACAAACTCATTTGTTTGGCTGAGGCGATTTCTGAATACACTGGAAAATGCGTTGCTTGGCTAACACTACTGATGATGCTCCTTACCTGCCTCATCGTAATATTACGCTATGGTTTTGGTATTGGCTCGATTGCTTTACAAGAGTCCGTTCTGTATTTTCACGCCTTGGTCTTCATGCTGGGTGCAGCATACACATTCAAAGCCGACGAACACGTTCGCGTGGATGTATTTTATCGTGACTTTAGTGCGACTAAAAAAGCCTGGGTAAATCTGATTGGCGGACTTTTCTTCCTACTCCCTTTTACCTTATACACAGGGTATCTGAGCTTAGAATATGTTGGTGCTTCTTGGCGCGTACTAGAAACATCACAAGAACCGGGTGGCTTGCCCTTCGTTTATCTGTTGAAAACCTTGATCCCTATTATGATGGTGACCCTTATTATTCAAGGCTTCGCAGATATTCTTAAGAATCTAGGCGTAATCCGCGCCACAAAGGGAGCTTAACTCATGGTGGAATTTTTACCTTTATGGTTATTTGCAGGTGTGTGTATCTGCTTACTTTTTGGTTACCCGGTCGCCTTTTCTTTGGGTGGCACCGCGCTGATCTTTGCTGGTGTTGGTTCTCTGTTCGGCACCTTTGATAGTGTTTTCCTCGAAGCTTTACCCAACCGTTTATTTGGTATTGTTCGCAACGAAACCCTGATTGCCGTCCCTCTCTTCGTACTCATGGGAGTACTACTGGAAAAATCCAAATTAGCAGAAAAGCTATTAGAATCCATGGCCATGCTGTTTGGCACCCTTCGCGGTGGCTTGGGGATTTCGGTGATTCTTGTGGGTATGCTATTGGCCGCCAGTACCGGTATTGTCGGTGCCACTGTGGTTACCATGGGGATGATTTCATTGCCAACCATGCTACGTCGAGGTTACGACCCTGCGTTAGCCACAGGGACTATTTGTGCAACCGGTACATTAGGGCAAATTATTCCTCCTTCGATTGCGCTGGTACTGCTTGGCGATGTCATGTCCAACGCCTTCCAAAAAGCCCAATTGCAAATGGGTATTTTCTCTCCTAAAACCATTTCGGTTGGGGATTTATTTGTTGGTGCCTTAATTCCAGGTTTGATACTGGTGGTATTCTACATACTGTATGTTGTTGTGGTTGCTTGGCTACAGCCGCATAAAGCCCCTGCAGTACCCCGCGAAGAATTACGCGGCAACGCCACTGAACCAATGGCGTTGCAATTATTCAAAGGCTTAATGCCCCCCTTGATTCTGATTTTCGCGGTACTAGGATCCATTTTAACCGGTATAGCAACACCAACCGAGGCCGCTGGGGTGGGTGCTTTAGGTGCTGCAGTGTTGGCTTTGTTAAGCGGTAAACTGAGTCTTACAACTCTAAAAGAAGCGGTTTACTCCACCACCAAAGTCACCTGTATGGTGTTCATGATCTTAATCGGTGCTTCTTTATTCTCTTTGGTTTTCCGAGGGTTTGGCGGTGAAGAATTAATTGAAGACTTCTTCTCTCAGCTCCCAGGTGGGGTGGTTGGTGCCATGATAGTCGTCATGCTATTGATGTTCTTCCTCGGTTTCATTCTAGATTTCATCGAGATTACCTTTGTGGTGGTGCCCATTGTTGCGCCCGTATTGTTGGCCATGGGTCTTGACCCTGTGTGGTTGGGCATCATGATGGCGATCAACTTGCAAACCTCTTTCTTGACTCCACCTTTTGGTTTTGCGCTGTTTTATTTACGCGGTGTTGCGCCACCAGAGGTCAAAACCCAATCCATTTACAAAGGGGTTTTACCTTTTATTATCATCCAGCTAGTGGTCTTACTGATGCTGTCTATCTGGCCAGATCTGGCAACCTGGTTGCCTGAACAAGTCTACGCAGACTGAGGATAATTATTATGAAAGCAATGCAAATTCAAGCTTATGGTCCAGCCAGCGCACTGGCACTGGTTGATGCGGCTCAGCCAGAAATAAACGAAGAACAAATTCTGGTAAAAGTGGGCGCTGCTGGCGTCAATCCAGTTGACACTTACATTCGTTCTGGCACCAACAACTACACTGCCAATTTTCCACATACGCCAGGCTCTGACGGTGCAGGAACCATAGTCAAAGTTGGCAGTGCTGTAAGGGGTTTTGAAGTGGGTCAGCGTGTATACTTTAGCCGCAATCTGACGGGCTCCTCGGCAGAGTATTGTGTGTGTGCTACTACACACACCTACCCATTAGCTGACGCATTGAGTTTTGCTGAAGGCGCCTGTTTGGGCATACCTTACACCACAGCACATCGAGCACTGTTTGGTCGCGCTAATGCCAAAACGGGCGATAAAGTCTTGATTCATGGTGGCACAGGTGCAGTGGGTATTGCAGCAATTCAACTGGCATTAGCGTCTGGTATGGAGGTGGTTGCCAGTGCTGGCAGTGAAGAAGGCGCTAAACTATTGCGTGAACAAGGCGTACAAACCGTCATTATGCATAATGAAGTCGGTCATTTAGCGCCATTCCAATCCCTTGAAACAGGCTTTGATGTCATCATTGAAATGTTGGCAAACCATAACCTGGATCAAGATCTAAAAGCTTTAGCTTTTGGTGGCCGTGTGGCAGTGGTTGGTAACCGGGGAACGGTGGAAATCAATCCGCGAGATTTAATGGCGCGCGATGCTGCTGTGATGGGAGTGGCGCTGGCCAATGTCAAACCCGCCGAACTGGCGCTGATTGCGAAAGCCCTCAAGCCTTTGTTTGAAAAGGGTATGTTTAAACCCGTCATTCGTCAAACCTATGCCTTAGAAGCCTTACCTCAAGCCCACGAAGACGTTTTGAAATCTGGCGCTTTGGGTAACCTAGTCATTCAAGTCGAAGCTTAAACAGCCCCATCAAATCCGCTATATAAGACGCTCTCTAACAGGGCGTCTTTTGCTATTTGCTGCTAGCTTACACTATCTATGCGTTATCTGAGGTTAACACTTCTCTATCAAAGCCTATCTAACGGGGCTATACTTTCCTTTTTACGTATGACCCAATAGGTGAATTTTGACTTCGTCTGAATCCGATGTATTTAGTTTGCCCAACGAAGCAGATGCCCATGATCATGATTACCATCAGTTGGTCATTGTGCTGGATGGCAATACGGATTTTGATATTCAGGGCAAAAGTAAAGAGCTGCACTCTGGTGAAGGTTGCATCTTACCTTCAGCAAACACACATGCTTTTGCCGGTCTAGGTGAAAACCGCATCATGGTAGTCAATCTACCTGTGCCACCACAAAAAAGCATCACGGATGAAGAGTATGAAATTGTCTCGCGCATTTTCGATCAAGCGGCCTATTTTGAACTCAGCCCGCGATTGCAAATTCTGGCGTCGGCGTTGTCCGGTGAATTACAACAGTATCCAGACGACCCCATATTGGCTCGTGCCTGTGGTAACACCTTATTGAGTGCCATTCGCCATCAGGTCAACAGCAAGGATATGCGTACCCGTGGCAATCAACTGGATATAGACAAACTCGACCAATTCATCGAATTGAACCTATCACGCAAAGTACACATAGATCAGTTGGCAAATTTTTGCTTTTTGAGCGTCAGTCAGTTCCATGAAAGATTCAAAGAGCGTACCGGCATGACACCACATCAATACCTGATGCGTAAGCGTATCGAACGTGCTCAAACCCTATTGCGCGACGGTTTTCCTCCTATTCAAGTGGCAGAAATGTGTGGTTTCTCCAGCCAAAGTGCCATGACCAATGTGTTTTCACAAACCTTAGGCATCACCCCTCTGCGCTATCAAAAGCAGTTCGGCAACCTAAAATAGACAAATCTTGATTTTATACTAGCCTTAACTGTGTGACAGGCAGGTTTATCTCAAAAATTTCATGTAAAAATTCACTTTCGTCGTCAAAATCCTTTATCTCCAAGCTTGAGCCAGATTTTTTTATAAAAAAAAACGACTTTTTCGAAAGACAGTTTCCCCCTTCTGTCACTAAAGTGTGCCCATTATCCAGACATATGCTTGACGAATTTTACAAACAACAGTCACTCCTCAAGTGTCATGTGCTCTATAACAATGTGCAGCGGTCAAACACGCTTTTGACCTTCGCTGTTCGCGGGAGAAAACAGTCATGTTTAAAGCGATTGAGGTATTACAACCTAACTTCATCGAGAAGCCATTAAATGAGTTGTGGCAACTCATTTCCCCTCTATACAAAGCAGACGAAGAAAGCTGGCTGAGAGAGCTTTTGCCATTGGCCAAACCGACGGAAGCCGACTTGACATCTCACACTCAAGCGGCTTCTAAGCTGATTGCCGAAGTGCGCAAAGACGACGACAGCATGTCGATGATTGATGCTTTGTTGCTAGAGTACAGCTTAGATACGAAAGAAGGCATCTTGCTCATGTGCTTAGCGGAAGCGCTAATGCGTGTGCCAGATAAAGAAACCGCTGATGCTTTTATCAAAGACAGATTGAGTGTCGCCGACTGGGCTTCTCACACCCAAAACTCAGACTCCTTTTTCGTCAACGCCTCTACTTGGGGCTTATTGCTAACAGGCAAAATTGTCACCATGGACGAGCGTCAAGACGGCACACCAGCGAACTTGGTAAACCGCATGATCAATCGTGTTTCTGAGCCTGTGATTCGTAAAGCCATGAATCAGGCAATGAAAATCATGGGGCATCAATTCGTACTTGGCCGCAGCATCAGCGAAGCCTTATCGCGCGGAAAAAGCTACCGAGACAAAGGTTATACCTATTCATTCGACATGTTAGGCGAAGCCGCCCTGACCGCTGACGATGCGGCTAAATACCTGAAATCCTACCAGCAAGCGGTAGAATCCGTGGGTAAAGACACCTATAACAAAGGTCATCGTCCCACCATCTCCATCAAGTTATCCGCTTTGCACCCTCGTTACGAAGTAGGCAGTAAAGAGCGCGTCATGACGGAGCTTTTTGACAATGTCAAAGGGCTGATTCAGAAAGCACGTACGTTGAACGTTGGCATTACCATTGACGCCGAAGAAGCAGATCGCTTGGAATTGTCTTTGCATCTGTTTGAGAAGCTTTATCGTGATGAAGTCACTCAAGGCTGGGGCTTATTTGGTCTGGTAGTACAAGCCTATTCGAAGCGTGCATTGCCAGTATTAGCCTGGCTTGCTGCCCTATCAAAAGAACAAGGTGACCGTATTCCAGTACGCTTAGTAAAAGGCGCATATTGGGATTCTGAAATTAAGCTGTGTCAGCAAAAGGGCATTGATGGCTATCCCGTTTATACCCGCAAAGAAGCCACAGACGTATCCTATTTGGCTTGTGCTCACTTTTTGTTAAGTCCACCTGTTCGCGCCAACATTTTCCCGCAATTTGCCAGTCACAACGCGCACACTATAGCGACCATCAGTTGCTTGGCAAAACAATTAGGCGCAACAAATGACGAGTTCGAATTCCAGCGTCTACACGGTATGGGGGACGCTCTGTACAATCATCTAATCAAAGAAAATGATCTGTGTGTACGCATTTATGCACCTGTCGGTAGCCACAAAGACTTGTTACCTTACTTAGTACGCCGTTTATTGGAAAACGGTGCTAACAGCTCTTTCGTACACCGTTTGATCGATGCCAAATACCCGATTAAAGACTTGGTTCATCACCCAGTCACCACACTTGAAGGTCGTCAGTCTTTGGCCAATCCGCATATTAATTTACCGAGCAAACTGTTTGCTGATCGCAAAAATTCATTTGGCCCTAACATTGAGATCGAATCTGAATGGCAACCTTTCAAAGCTCAAGTGGATGCTTTTATGGGGCAGAATCAGCAATGGCGAGCTTACCCAATCGTGGGCGGTGAAAAACGAAATACCGGCTTAACTCATCAAATCAAGAGCCCCTATGATCACTCTTTACAAGTTGGTGAAATCGACTGGGCAGATCAAGAAAGCGTAGTCAAAGCCATTGACCTAGCACAAGCCGCGTTCCCTACTTGGTCAGCAAGACCTGCCTCAGAACGTGCTGATTGCTTAGAAAAAGCGGCTGATTTGATGGAAGCCAATTACGCCGAATTGATGGCCTTGTGTCACCGAGAAGCGGGCAAAACTATTCAAGACTGCATCGATGAAGTACGCGAAGCGGTCGACTTCTGCCGTTACTACGCGCAACAAGCGCGCAGTAACTTTGCTGAGCCACACAAATACACCGACTTCTTAGGCCAAGAAAAATTGGTGCAACTGAAAGGTCGCGGTGTCTTTACCTGTATCAGTCCATGGAACTTCCCATTGGCCATCTTCACCGGTCAAATGGTAGCCGCTTTAGTAGTCGGTAATACTGTAATTGCCAAGCCTGCGGAGCAAACCAGTTTGGTTGCTGTACGCGCTATTGAATTACTGCATGAAGCCGGCGTACCAGGCGATGTACTGCACCTGCTACCAGGCGATGGTGCGAGCGTAGGGGCGACTTTGACTAGCGATCCTCGCATTGCTGGTTTGGCGTTTACCGGCTCAACCGGAACAGCACAATTGATCAACCGCACCCTAGCAGCACGTGATGTACCACCTGTGCCTATGATCGCAGAAACCGGTGGTCAAAACGCCATGATCATTGACTCTACTTCGTTACCAGAACAAGTGGTTCGAGATGCGGTTCGCTCAGCTTTTGCTTCTGCAGGTCAACGTTGTTCTGCACTTCGTGTCATGTTTGTGCAAGAAGACATCGCCGATCGTGTGATTCCTATGATCAAGGGCGCCATGCAAGAGCAAAGCGTTGGTCTACCCTATCTACACAGTACCGATGTGGGTCCAGTAATTGATCATAAGGCTCAAGCCATGTTGCTTGAACACATAGAACACATGAGCAAGGTTGGTAAGTTAATCGCACAATCAGATCTACCTGATTTTGCCGATAAAGGTACCTTTGTGGCGCCAACTGCGTTCGAAATCGACAGTATTGATCAATTAAGCGACGAGAAATTCGGGCCAATTTTACACCTGGTTCGTTATAAAGCCCGTGATCTGGACAAGATCATCGACACCATCAACCAGTCTGGCTTTGGTCTGACCATGGGTGTACACAGCCGTAACGAAACCACCTGTGCGCGCATTGCTAACCGTGCCCGCGTTGGTAACCTTTACATCAACCGTGACCAAGTTGGTGCGGTAGTGGGCGTACAGCCTTTTGGTGGTCAGGGTTTATCCGGTACTGGGCCAAAAGCAGGTGGACCTCACTATCTACAACGTTTCGCGACAGAACAAGACCTTTAAGGGAGACAGACATGACAATCGTAAAACCTATTCAAATTCAGGTCGCGCAAGCTGTGTTAGAACAATGGAATACACTAGGCGTACACGGTCGTGCGGAAAAGCTATTGCAGAGCTTGCATGCTTTCCCAAGTGAGCAAAAGCAAATGGCCGCTTGGCAAATTGAAAACGCTCGTAAAGAAATCGCTGAGACACGCGTCATGCCAGGGCCAACAGGTGAAAGTAATGAATTGTCCAATCAAGGACGTGGTGCTTTCTTGTGTTATTCAGAAATTAGCTCCGATAAAGCTAAAGTGGGTTTAGTTGGCCAGATTTTCACAGCACTGATCGCTGGCAATACCGTGATCACAGTGGGCCCTGAAGGTCAGCAAATCATGGACTTTATTGCTCCTTTTGTCCCTGAAGGCGTCATACAAAATGTAGCGGAATCTGCTAAAAATTCCCTTATTGAAGCAGATGAGCTTGCTGGCGTTGCAGTAATATGTGAGCCAACTCAGGCGATGCAGTTGAACCAAACGCTTGCTGCTAAGTCAGGACTCATTTGTCAGTTGGTGACGGAAACAGACAGTGAAAAGCTCTCCACTATTGCCAAGCCACATTACATATTACGCTTTGTGACAGAGCGCACAGTATCAAATAACACCACTGCCATTGGTGGTAATGCCACACTGCTAGAACTGGGCAGCATGAACGACTAACGTTGGTTAATCTAGATCACAAAAAAACGCCTTTTGCCTGAGGCAAAAGGCGTTTTTTATACACTCAGCTTTTATTGTCTAATCGATTTCACGAGCATTAATGTAAGCACGCTCAGACACTTCGTGCCATGCTCTTACCTTACTACCAAAGTCTTTGAAGGCATCATAAACTTTCTGACTCATCGGATCACCTGCAGCCACTTCTTCCAACGTCTCAGTTGAGGCTTTTTTCAACGCAGACAATACATCCTCAGGAAAGGGTTTCAGAACGACATTATGCTCGTTGATCAAGGTCTGCAAAGCTTCGTTGTTCCGAGCAGTAAATTCATCCAACATTTCCGCATTGGCTTGACGAGTCGCCGCACGTACAATCAACTGTAGATCTTTTGGCAAAGCTTCAAAGGCTTCTTTGTTGTAGATGGCTTCCATAGTAGAACCTGGCTCATGCCAGCCTGGGTAGTAGTAGTACTTAGCCGCTTTGTAAAGACCAAACGCCAAGTCATTGTATGGGCCAACAAACTCAGTCGCATCAATCGCTCCCGTTTGCAAGGAAGTGAAGATTTCACCACCAGGCAAGTTAACCGGAATACCGCCTACTTTCTTCAAGACTTCGCCGCCTAAGCCCGGAATACGCATTTTTAAGCCTTGAAAGTCTTCTAGTGAATTGATTTCTTTATTGAACCAACCGCCCATTTGCACACCAGTGTTACCAGCGGCCATTGGGATTAGATTAAAAGGCTCGTACACTTCTTCCCATAATTGCAAACCACCACCTTGGTGAATCCAAGAATTGATTTCTTGTGCAGTGAAACCAAATGGTACTGCCGTGAAGAACTGTGCTGCTGGGGCTTTACCCTTCCAGTAATACGCCGCACCATGACCCATTTGCGCCGTCCCGCGCGACACCGCATCAAATACTTCTAACGGCGGTACTAATTCACCTGCCGCGTATACTTTAATGTTAATACG
Organism: Marinomonas sp. ABL3_031; assembly: GCF_056161265.1. Lineage (NCBI taxonomy): Bacteria > Pseudomonadati > Pseudomonadota > Gammaproteobacteria > Oceanospirillales > Oceanospirillaceae > Marinomonas > Marinomonas sp. ABL3_031. Next base: position 39,390 of record NZ_JBSWYU010000010.1, on the reverse strand, counting down.
GCCGTTAGACATCTCGTTGATGCTTTTCGCTAAGTTTTCCGCACCGGTACCTAAACCAGGGAAGTTTTTTGGCCAAGTGGTGACCATTTTCCAGTTAATGACTTCCGCTTTGGTGTCGGCTTTTGCAGTTTCTTCAGCTTTGTCCGAACCACCGCAAGCCACTAACGTTGCGGTTGTTAAGCCGAGCAATGCCAGCTTGCTCCAGGTTTTTATTGTACTCATTATTTTTCCCTCAAGAGGCTATTTTCACTTATTTTTATAAGACTTAGCTTTGAAAATATTCTATATGTGCAACCCTAATCACACCCTTGAACCATCGTAAAACGTTCATGAATAGACACATTTTTTGCACTAAGTGATTGAGATAGTATGAATTGCTGGGCTTGTGCTCAAGGTCTTTTTGGTATTTCTTTCACTTTCCCTTGTTATAAAACAAAAAAAGCGCCTTTATACTGATATAAAAGCGCTTTTTATTGTCTATTGAACTTGCTTAAAGCAACCCGTTACTCCGCAGCACGAGCATTAATAAAGGCACGTTCAGATACATCATGCCATTTACTCACGGAATCTAAGAAAGTTTTAAATGACTGATACACCTTTTCACTCTCTGAGTCATTTGCTGCTACTTCTTGCAAGGTTGCAAAAGACGCTTTTTTCAATGCCAACAACAAATCATCCGGGAAAGCTTTCAATACCACATTGTGCTCATCTACTAAGGTTTGCAAGGCAGCATTATTACGCGCCGTAAACTCATTCAACATGTCCAAATTCGCTTGCTTAACCGCCGCACGAACAATGGCTTGCAAATCATCAGGTAAGGCTTCAAACGCATCTTTATTGAAAATGGCTTCCACTGCTGAACCTGGTTCATGCCAACCTGGGTAATAGTAGTATTTCGCCGCTTTGTACAAACCAAATGCAAGGTCATTATATGGACCAACCCATTCAGTTGCATCAATGGTACCGGTTTGCAACGCAGTAAAAATTTCACTTCCAGGGAGATTAACTGGCGTAGCACCTACTTTTTTAAGCACTTCGCCACCTAAACCCGGCATACGCATTTTTAGACCTTGAAAGTCTTCTAGAGAATTGATTTCTTTATTGAACCAACCACCCATTTGTACCCCTGGGTTCCCAGCAGGCATAGGAATCAAGTTAAAAGGAGCATACACTTCTTCCCACAATTCTTGTCCTCCACCGAAAGCAATCCACGCATTAAATTCTTGCGCTGTCAGGCCAAATGGCACCGTGGTAAAAAACTGCGCGGCAGGTACTTTACCTTTCCAGTAATAAGACGCAGCATGACCCATTTCAGCCGTACCACGAGACACAGCATCAAACACTTCCAAGGCTGGTACGAGTTCACCTGCCGCATAGACTTTAATGTCTAGACGACCGTTAGACATTTGTTTGATGTTTTTCGCCAACGCTTCCGCACCCGTTCCCAAGCCCGGAAAGTTTTTTGGCCAAGTGGTGACCATTTTCCAGTGGATGGTTTCTACCTGTTGAGAAGCTTGTGCCGCTTCTTCCGTTTTATCAGAGTCGCCGCAAGCGACCAAAGACAAGGCAAACACACCGGCCAAAGCCAATTTGCCCAATTGCATTAGATTACGCATTGTATTATTTCCCTTAGGAAGCCAGTTACTTATTAGAACTGTCTGGGACTTGTGAGCGCGATCAGCATCGCCGCACAATGAGATATGGCCAATAAACAACTTATCTTAGCCATTTATGGTCTTTTTTATTATGAGGTCAGACAGAAAAACGCCCGTTTGGTGCATAAAGCATCAAACGGGCGATAGATAATAAGAATTGTCGGAAAGTGGCTCAACCTTTTTTGAATGAAAAGACAGAATTTCCCACAAAATCCTGCAATAAAGGTCAAAAATCAGCAGAATAATGCCAAGGAACTCGCTGACCCGTTTCGGCAGACTGCTCTGCCAAACACAATAAATAGACTAACTGACAAGCTTGTTCCATGGACACAGGAGCTTGTGTCTTGCCTAGAATAGCCGTACCCAACTGAGCGTAGAAATTCGCATATTGACCTTGTGTTGCGACTTCTTCAGTCACCTCAATTTGATCTTGGGAGTGGGCCAAATAACGGGTATTTTGCTGTGCAGCGCCTTGTGATGGAAAGTCTGGCTGCCAAGGCATTTGCCCAGCTCGTAAGGCTTCTTCTTGAGGGTCGAGCCCAACACATTGCCAACTGCCGCCATCGAAACGTGCATTAAAACGACGCATGGCACCGGCTTCAAACGGTGTGGAAGCCAAGCGAATCCGCTTGTCTTGATAACCTAGCTCCACTTCAAACCAGTCATGAGTGGTACTTCCTTCACGCAGACTGTCGATACTGGCATGCAACCATTTTGGTGGACCAAACAAAAACAACGCCTGATCCAATAAATGGGGGCCTAAATCCCAAAAAATACCCGTGCCAACGCCAGGTTGCTCACGCCAACGAGATTGTGGGAAAGGGCGAAAACGATCAAAGCGTGAATCCAAATGTTTCAGATTGCCCAGCTCAGCGCTATCAATGAGGGCTTTTAAACGTAATACATCACCATCAAAGCGACGGTTTTGGTAGACACAAAAAATGCGCTCTTGTTGTTTTGCTAGGGTACAGAGGGCTTCTATTTCATTGATATGGGTAACAGATGGCTTTTCTAACAGCACATGTTTGCCGTTTTCTAAGGCCATTTTAGCTTGTGAAAAGTGAAACTGATTAGGAGTAGTAATGACCACCAAATCCACATCGTCGGCCAAGAATACGGCTCGCGCTTCAGAGACCGCTTTGACATCAGGCCAAGCTGATTTTACCGCTTGCTGCTGAGAAGTGCACACATACGTCAAAGTCATGTTTGCATCATGGGCAATAAAGGGCGCGTGAAATACTTTTCCAGACAAACCGTAGCCAATTAAGCCGACTCGAATCATCACGTCTCTCCCTTCTATTTCTTTGTTATGCCATTAGTTTACAGGGATTAGAAAAGATTTGCTGGGACATAACTTGCAGACACAAGCTCCAATCAACAATGTCTCTGCAAGTCCAAGCCCTAAATTTACAACACTTCCAACTTAGCAAAAGACAGCACCAACCACTTAGTACCTTCATCATCAAAATTGACCTGAACACTGGCTTGTGGTCCTTGTCCTTCGTAATTCACAACTAGACCCTCACCAAATACCGGATGCTTCACCCTGTCGCCCATGCTGACGTTTACTTCTGGCGCTTGGTAACGATTTAATACACTGCTGTTTTGTAGTTTGGCTTTTTCCGCTTGATAATCGGGACGCTGTAATGACACAGGACGGCTGATCTGCGAGCGCAAACGCACTTCCTGTAGACACTCTTGAGGAATTTCTTTGATAAAGCGCGATGGGCTGTTAAAGGATTCACTACCAAACAAGCGACGAGATTCAGCATAAGTGATGTACAGCTTCTCCATGGCGCGAGTGATGCCCACATAACACAGACGACGCTCTTCCTCTAAACGCCCTGGCTCTTCAAAGGACATTTTGCTCGGGAAAACGTTTTCTTCCACGCCCGTCAGGAACACCAATGGAAATTCCAAGCCTTTTGCCGAGTGCAAGGTCATCAACTGCACTGCATCTTGATACTCATCTGCTTGCTGGTCCCCTGCATCCAGCACGGCTTGATCCAAAAAGGCCATCAGAGGCGAACTGAATTCTTCGTCTTCGTCATTCCAGCTAAAGCCACCCGCCGCACCGATTAATTCTTTTAAGTTTTCAATGCGAGCTTCGCCTTTTTCTCCCTTTTCTTTTTCATGGAAAGGGATCAATCCGGCTTCGTCGATGATCTGTTCAAAGATGTCATTCAGATTCAAATCTGCTTGCTGAACCGTGGTATTCAAACCTTCGATCAGATGCAAAAAGGTTTTAATGGCATTTGTTGCCCGCGCTGGCATCAGAGATTGTCGCACCACTTCTTGTGCGGCTTGCCACATAGAACAACCCTGATCACGGGCTATCTCTCGTAGGGTGCCAATGCTACGCTCACCAATGCCTCGTGGTGGCACATTGACCACCCTTTCCATAGCTCCGTCATCGTTCGGATCCAGCGCTAATCGAGCATAAGCTAAGGCATTTTTGATTTCCAAACGATCATAGAATCTGTGCCCACCATATATGCGATAAGCAATCTGTTCCCTAACTAAGCATTCCTCTATGACGCGTGATTGCGCATTGGAGCGATACAGGATTGCCATATCTAACAAAGAGGTACCTTGATCACGCCATTCTTTGATAATACCCAGAATAAAACGCGCTTCATCTTGCTCATTAAAGCCTGCATAGACAGAAATCGGTTCCCCTTCGCCGCTGTCCGTCCACAACTCTTTCCCTAGACGGTCATCGTTATTCTGAATCAAACCATTGGCGGCATTCAAAATATGCCCTGTAGAACGATAATTCTGCTCCAAACGAATGGTATGCACATCCGTAAAGTGTTTACCAAAGTTATGAATGTTTTCAATTTTAGCGCCACGCCAACCATAAATGGACTGATCATCATCCCCCACAGCGGTGATGGTGCCTTGATCCCCCACCATGACTCTGAGCCAAGCGTATTGAATGGTGTTGGTGTCTTGAAATTCGTCCACCAGCACATGACGAAAACGCTCTTGGTAATGACGCAATAATGCTGGCGTACTCAACATAAGTTCATGAGCACGCAGCAGCAACTCACCAAAATCCAATAAACCAGCGCGTTCACAGGCTTCTTCATAATGGTAATAGAGTTCTCGCATGCCTTTCATAAAAGGATCGTGACTATCTGGTACGTGAGCGGCGCGTCGACCTTCGTCTTTTTGTGCGTTAATAAACCAGGAAACCTGCTTTGGCGGCCAACGAGTGTCGTCAATGCTCAGCTCACGCATAATACGTTTGATCAAACGCAGCTGATCGTCAGAATCCATGATCTGGAAGTTTTCTTTTAAACCCGCATCACGCCAATGGGCACGCAATAAACGATGCGCGAGGCCGTGAAAGGTGCCGACCCACATACCTTGCGGTGGAACACCAACCAGTTCTTCGATACGTCCTTGCATCTCTCGAGCCGCTTTATTGGTAAAAGTCACCGCCATTAAGCTGTACGGAGAAAGTTCGTAAGCATGCATAAGCCAAGCAATGCGATGCACTAACACGCGGGTTTTTCCTGATCCTGCTCCAGCTAATACCAAGCTGTTCTGTAGTGGTGCAGCGACCGCTTCACGTTGTTTATCATTAAGAGAATCAAGAATAAAAGAAACGTCCATTGATGTCCGCCAAGGTTAATTTCATTGGTTTGTCATAAAAAACACGTAAAAACAGATTGATTTTTGATCGATTTACGTTTTTTATAGATTTGTAAGTTGTCTGTCTATTTTGACTTTTTTCAACGTTCGATGACAGTGCTGATTGCACATCTGTGGTCATCGAAAGGCTAAAAGGGGGATGAGGATGAGCAATTTGTCTGAAACACTAACAGAAGTAAAAACCGATATTCTTCATGCGTCCATCAGTTTGGACAATGAAAAAAAACAGAAAAACCAAAAGGAAGATGCTGCGCGCATGCTTAAGGCGAGACGCGCTATTGAGCAACATTTGGAACAAAAACGTCTACATCATAATATTTCAAACGGTTGGGACGACTAACTCTCTCAGCGTTAGAATTTCCATCAATTGACCATTTGCATTTACATAAGTACAAATAGGTCGTTGATCCCTCTATACTAAGCAAGTTATTGACTTGGTGTGATTTTATTTACGATAAAAATACCAAGAAATGTCGTTTTGTGACATTTCGCTACAGTTTTTATTGTCGCTTTTCTCCCTGTTTTATAGCGGTTACTCACGTCTTAGAGTACCATGTATCTGATTTTTACTATCTTCTAATCCACAATAATAAAAAAGAAAAATAACCCTCTTGGGGAGTTAACATGTTTGAACATATCCAAGCTGCTCCAGCAGACCCGATTTTGGGTCTAAACGACGCTTTCAAAAAAGATTCCAACCCAAACAAGATTAATCTTGGTGTTGGAGTGTACAAGGATGAACAAGGCCTTACGCCTATTCTAAAGGCTGTAAAGCAAGCGGAAGAGCGTTTGTTGCTCCAGGAAAAATCAAAGAATTATCTCAGCATCGAAGGCAGTGAAACCTACCGTATCGCGGTACAAAAGCTACTCTTTGGCGAGGGTCACCCTATTATCAACAAACAGCTTGCTCACACTGCCCATACACCTGGCGGCACTGGAGCATTACGTGTTGCGGCTGAATTTATTAAAAAGCATATACCCGAAGCCACCATCTGGGTCAGTAACCCAACTTGGGCTAATCATCAATCTGTTTTTCAATCGGTTGGTTTAGAAGTTGGCAGCTATTCGTATTACAACGCTGACAACAAAACGTTAGATTTTGAAGCCATGTTAGCCAGTCTATCCCAAGTACCTGAAGGCGATGTGGTGTTATTCCACGGCTGCTGTCACAACCCAACCGGAATAGACCCTACACCAGAACAATGGTACCAATTGGCTAAGCTATGCAGCAAACAAGGCTTCTTAGCCTTATTTGACTTTGCTTACCAAGGTTTTGGTCAAAGCTTAACAGACGATGCACAAGGTTTGAGAACCTTCCTAGACCATGTGCCAGAAATGCTGATCGCCAGTTCTTTCTCTAAGAACTTTGGCTTATACAATGAACGTGTTGGTGCCCTAACCATTGTCTGTGAGACCAGCGAGCAAGCAGACGCGAGTTTCACACAAATTAAACGCTGTATTCGTTCTAATTACTCCAACCCACCGTCTCATGGTTCTGCTGTCGTTGCTGAGATTTTGAATGATGCTGAGCTTTATGCTTTATGGGAAAACGAATTGGACGCCATGCGCAATCGTATTCATGAAATGCGCAGTTTATTTGTCAACACCTTAAGAGCGAAGGGAGTTGAACAAGATTTCTCTTTTATATCTCAACAGCAGGGCATGTTCTCTTTCTCTGGCTTAACACCAGACCAGGTCAAACAATTACGTAATGAATTTGGTATTTACATTGTCGGCTCAGGACGCATAAACGTAGCGGGTATGACCCACGATAATATGGCGCCTCTGTGTGAAGCCATTGCTCAAGTATTAAAAGGCTAATCCTGTTTTAAAAGACATTGGAGTAATAGAAAAACGGCCATCTGTTTTATACAGATGGCCGTTTTTTTGTTTCGCTTCTGATCCATATTTGCTAATTTGTCTTGCCGTATTTTTTATTGGCGTCACGCTAGTTCGCCTATAGAGGAGAGCAAAATGGCCGCTACACTGATTTATTGTTATGACCCTATGTGCAGCTGGTGTTGGGGTTTTCGCCCCACGTGGAGCAAACTACAAAAAGCACTTCAAGGACTCATTGACGAACAGAAGTTATCAATACAGCCGATGCTAGGTGGCTTAGCAGTGGATTCAGATACCCCCATGCCTGATGACATGCGCACCAAGTTACAAGCCGTTTGGCAAAACATTCACCAGCAACTCGGCACAGAATTCAACTTTGACTTCTGGCAACAGAACCAACCAAGACGCTCCACCTACCCAGCTTGTCGTGCTTGCTATGTGGCACGTGATTTTGGTTTAGAAGAAGAGATGTACCACGCCATTCAACAAGCCTATTATCTGCAGGCTAAAAACCCCTCAGATTTGGATACCCTAGTCGCCTGTGCAGAACACATCGGCCTTAAAGCAGAAGGATTTAGAAAAGCCATGGCGCACGTTTCTCAACAAGGCTTATTAGAAGAAGAGATTGAACAAGCCCGTCATTTACAGCTTAACTCTTTTCCTTCTTTGGCTCTTATTAAAGGCAATCAACTGCTTCCCATCACCATAGATTATCAAGATCACCTCAGCATGCTTGAAAGTATAAAAAAGGCGCTTTAAGCACCTTTTTTTATGTTACCCAAAATCGTGGTTAATTAAGTCCAACATAGGATTGTATAAGGGTTCTGATGTGCTGTTGGTGGACTCTTTTTTTTCTGCAGCAGGTTTTGTTACATCTGCTTGTTCGGCTTCTTGCTTGGCATCCAACTCTTCAGCAGCTTGTTCGGCCCCTTCGACCTCACTGGTTTTTGCTTGCTGATCTGCCGGTAAATACTCCGCCAAACCATCGACCAATGACTCAGCATCTTCGCTGGTAACGTTCAATGCCAACCAATAATCGGCATCCACTTCTGGACTGAGCAAAGCCCCCGGGACCATAGCATGACGGAAATTGGCCATCAAAGTCGGTGTTTTTTCAGCATTAACCGGCTTGCTTAAGCGCATCCACAAAGCCAAACCGCCCTTATTACTCACCACACTCACTTGCTCAGCCATCAATTGATCGATTTTGGCTTTAATACGCTCAGCATTCGCCCATACCTCGCGCCCTCGACGTAATACACAACGCTTACTAGTGGTTTGTAATAAGTCACTCAACGCCGCCTGTTGCGTTTCATTTAACGCCATATCCGCCGCTAAAAAAGCACCATCTAAACGATCTTGATGTCTTCCCGGGATACACCAAGCAAAAGACTGTTCCGCTAAATGACTTTCTACGCCGCCTATGTAGACGATATGATCATGTTGATCCAAGGATTTATAAGTCATTAAAGGCGCAGAGCGATGGGCCAAGTGGGAACACAAATCCCATTCAATTACGGGCAACTGAGTTTCTTCTATGATGGCTAACCAACGACGCAAACTTAAATTACTGATTAACTGCCCCGCAGGAAAAGCAAACTGACCGGGTAAAATAATCAACTTAATGGGTTCATCTCGTAAACAACGAATCGCCAGATCCAGATCCACACCACGATCCCCCGCCGTGATGCTTACCACACGCCGCCCTAAACTCTGCAAAGTACCAGCCAACCTAGGATCGCATGGCGTAATCAATAACACGCTATCGCCTTGTTGCGTAAGGTTTTGGATACTTTGGGTCAAGATGCTCAAAGGTGATCGTCCTAACCAAAGTTGCGCAGCACGAGTTTTAATACCCATTTCTTTAAGGTAATCACTCACCACTTCACGGACAGCCAGGTGGCCTTTTCCTAACACAGGTAAGCTGGTATCAGCTTGTCGACCATAACCCTGTTGCAATAAATCACTTTGGTCTACCAAAGCGCTATGATGAGCCAAACTGCTCCAAGCGATTTTGGCATGTTGTTGCGCCACGTGCAAGGTTTCACCTGCCAGTAATATCGCTGGTTTGCTCTCACTGCGATGACAAACAAAATACCCAGACTTTGGCCGTGATTCTATCCAGCCATCTTCACATAACAGCTCATAACCATGAATTACAGTATTCAGACTCAAGCTCAATTGTTTAGACAAATTTCTCAGCGAAGGCATTTTATCACCAGGGCGTAGTGCGTCCTGTGACATTTGCTCGAGAAACCAATCGACAACGCCTTTGTATAAGAAATCTGCCACGAGTTTGTACCTTTTAAGTGATGCCATTATCTATCTGTTATCAATCATTGTCTTTGATCGCAAAAAACGCAAGTAAAAGTCTATTATTTCCTGAATTTTATAGGATTTAAGGTACAATTTTACGGGTATTTATAATGAATCTCCTATGTTAGGCAGTTATGGCTTTCGACCCACATTCACTTCGTTCACACTTTCCTATTTTGACTCAACAGGCAAACGACAAACCCCTTATCTATTTGGATAACGCCGCCACCACACAAAAACCATTGAGTGTGCTGCAAGCCATGCAAGACTTTTACTTAACCAGCAACGCCAATGTTCATCGTGGCGCACATTATTTAAGTGACAAGGCGACCAGCCAATTTGAGAACGCGCGACAATGTGTGGCGCAATTCATACAGGCACCACAACAAAGTCAGATTATTTGGACCAAAGGCACCACAGAATCCATTAACCTCGTGGCCTATGGTCTGGAACATTTAATCCAAGCTGGCGACGAAATTCTCATTACCAGCCTAGAACATCACGCCAATCTAGTGCCTTGGCAACAACTGGCATTTCGAACTGGGGCACGACTGCGTATTTTGCCTTTAACCTCAGACGCTGAATGGCAAGAAGAACTGGCGCATTATTTCACCGAACGCACTAAGATTTTTGCCACCACACAAGTCTCCAACGCCATTGGTGTTCATACGCCCATAGAACAACTCATACAAAAAGCCAAGCAACAAGGCGCTTTTACCCTAGTCGATGGTGCCCAAGCCGTGGCTCATTATCCCGTTGATGTGGCGGCATTAGATTGTGATTTCTACGTATTTTCTGGGCATAAAATGTACGGCCCTACAGGCATAGGCGTTTTGTATGGTAAACAGCATGCTCTAGAAGTTCTAATGCCATACCAAACGGGCGGTGAAATGGTGTCTAAGGTGTCTTATCAGGCCACTGAATTCAATGTTTTACCTTATCGACTGGAGGCTGGGACGCCTCATATGGAGGGCGCGATTGGTTTGGCCGCAGCTTGTGACTTTATTGCTCAACAAGATAGAGAGGCCATGTTGGCTTGGGAGCAACAACTTGCTCATCATGTATGGATAACTTTGCAAAAGGCCGCCAACATAGAAGTTTACTCTCCTGAACAGGATACCACCTTGGTGTCCTTATCTGTACCCAATATTCACACTATTGATCTAAATGCTTATCTAGATAGCCAAGGTATCGCGGTGCGAGCGGGCAGCCACTGTGCCCAGCCACTCATGGCTCAACTGGGTGTCGCGGGGACGCTCAGAGCGTCTTTTGCTTGTTATAATACTCTGCAAGAAGCTGAGCGTTTCTGCGAAGTGCTATTAGAAGCCATAGAGATATTAGGTGATGACTGATTATTTGCAAAAAGAAAATCTAGACATAAAGCAAGAATTACAAGCTTGCCGCTCTAAAGAAGAGACCTTTAAAGCCCTAGTCAACTTAAGTAAGTCTCTATCGCGCTTGCCAGCGGAAGAAAAAACCGAGGAACATAAGGTTAAAGGCTGCGAAAGTGCCGTGTGGCTAATAGAAGATAATCAAGAAGGCTTATGCCATTTTAGAGCCGACAGCGACGCCAAACTCATGCGTGGCGTGTTAGTGGCGTTACTGAGTCTAGTGAATGGCAAAAACAAAGCCGAGATTCAAGCGATGGATTTAGCAAACGAACTGGCAGAACTTAATCTAAGTAACTATCTCACCAGTTCAAGAACCAATGGGGTGTTAGCGATTTTGGATAAGATAATATCTAACTAAAATCGATCATTATCAGCTCGTTTTAGGTTATTAATCTTGGTTTTACCTAAGATTTTTAATAACAAATTACGACAAGATCGTAATATTGGATACAAAAAAATAGAGACTTTTTTGGAACTGAACAGCCAATAATTCAAGCGGTTAAACACACCAGATCGGCCGCTAAGCAAGGCCAGAAGATGAATCGCATCCGCGCCATAATAAAGCTGCTCATTCATTTTCAATACCATGCCTTGATCGATATCCAAACCCTTGGCGGTAACTTCCTTCAAGACCTCAGGGCTCTCTCTCGCATCAACAAGTACTAGCTCTCCGACGCTTTGATGTATACGTACGATTTGACAATAAAAATGACAAGCCGGACATTCTTTGTCGTAGATAAGCAGAATCTGTTTTTTTGTCATGCATTACACCAGTTATTATGAGATCAAATACCATTATTGACTTACTGAATAATTATTCTTGAATCACTTCACTCAACTTATCCTTATCCAACATCATATTTTCTTGCTCAATATAATATATCCGCTCATACATCAAACAAAATAGACTCAAGACAAATGCGCCAACTTCTTTAATTTAAGTAAACACCGCAATAACGAATTCAGTTCGCCTTGTTAACCAACTTTTGTAATACACGACTCACCGCCACAAAACCAAAGGTCGCGGTGACCACAGTACTGGCACCAAACCCCGTATCACAATTCATTTTGGTTTCTGTATCCCCTTTTTGTCTTTGCTCACAAACTGTGCCGTCTAGTTGTGGGTATTTCAGCTGTTCAAGGGAATACACGCATTCAATTTCAAAGCGGCGCTTGGTATTGCGCGGAAAGTTGTAATGGCGGCGCAGATAGTTTCTGAGCTTGGCGGCAAGCGGGTCTTGTTCGGTTCGAGAAAGATCGGTTATTTGAATTTGCGTTGGGTCGATTTGACCGCCCGCACCGCCAACGGTAATGATTTTTCGCTTATTACGTTTACACCAAGCGATCAGAGCGGCTTTTGGCTTAAGACTGTCAATCGCATCAATAATGTAGTCAAACGGCTCTGACAGCAGCTCAGTTAGGTTATCTGGGGTAATAAAGTCCTCGACACAAGTCACCTGACAGTCGGGATTAATCAAAGCGATGCGTTCTTGCATGGCCTCGACTTTGGCTTTACCAACATTGCCGTCTAAGGCATGAATTTGACGATTGGTGTTGGTCACACATACGTCATCCATGTCAATCAAGGTAATACGACCAATCCCCGAACGCGCTAAGGCTTCCGCCGCCCATGAGCCCACGCCACCAATACCAATGACGCAAATGTGTGAGCGCTGAAACGCCTCATAAGCCAGATTGCCATAAAGGCGGCGAATGCCACCAAACCTTTGATCATCAGTCACTTTTTTCTCCCAGCATTGCGGTATTACTCACAGCCATTGAAAGTACAATAGACCTGCGTCTCTCTCGTATTCCGTGTATTCTATTCACTTGTGTGTATTTATTCAGGTGTCCCCATCCATCATGAGCCAAGATGCTTTCGAACAACTCGGACTGACAACAAGAGAAACCCTGCTCTATCAAACCCTGCTGAAATTAGGCCCTTCCTCGATTCGTGATATCGCTGAACACAGCGGTGTGAATCGTGGTAGTGCCTATGAGTCGCTAAAACAGCTGCAAAGCAAAGGGGTGGTAAGCTATTTTCCCAAGGGCAAACGCCGTTTTTTCTCTGCCGAGAGCCCGGATATTTTGCTCGATTTAGCGGAGGAAAAACGCCAGCGCTTGGACAAAACCATTGAGTCCCTGAAGAACAGCATTATACCCAATTTACACCAACAACAACCTGACTATCATCAGACCAACGTACGTTATTATGAAGGGGATGATGGTATTGAATGGGTATTGCGCGACATTCTAAACGTGGTTTCCGATCAGAACCACAAGGAATATTGTGTGTTCTCATCGAAGCCCATTCGACCTTACTTATACCGCCCCTTCCCGAACTATACTAAGCAACGCATTAAGCTGGGCATCAATGTAAAAGTCATCGCTTTGGGTGACGGCGGTGAGGATGCAGAATTGTCAGAGCGTAAATGGATTAAAACCGACGACGCCGTCGATGCCAGCTATATTGCTATTTATCCACCTAAATGTGCCATTATTTCATTGGCCAGTAATAACTTTCCGTCCGCTGTGGTACTGGAATCACAAGACATTGCCAAAGCGCAGCAGATCATTTTTGATACGCTTTGGAAAATGCTCTGACTTGCGAATGGTTTTCCCATTCATTAAGAAAAAATCAGGCATAAAAAAAGCAGCCATCAGGCCGCTTTTTTTGACACTTCCCCAACCGTTTCGATTATTTATGATCACGAAACTGCTGAAGTGTACGCAGACGAGCCATGGCTTCCGCCAACTCAACTGTCGCACGAGTATAGTCGATATCAGGATTTTGGTGCGCTAACAGCTCTTTCGCATGCTCTTGAGCTTTTACCGCCGCCTCTTCATCCAAATCTTTTGCACGTGTAGCCGTGTTCGCCAAAACAGTGACACGGTGCGGTTGTACTTCTAAGAAGCCACCCGACACGAAGATAAATTCTTCTTCACCGCCTTCTTTAACCACACGGACTGGACCTGGCTCCAAAGTCGTCAATAGCGCAGCGTGTCCTGGCATGATACCAAGATCGCCGTAACTACCTGGAGCCACAAGAGTCTCAACAGAGCCTGAGAAAATCTCTTGTTCGGCGCTTACGATATCGCAATGTACCGTTCTAGCCATAAGATGCCTCTCTTAGTCAGGCTAAACGGGTAACACTCGTTACCCGTTACGCTTGTGATTAAAGTTTCTTAGCTTTCTCGACCGCTTCGTCGATGCTACCAATCATGTAGAAGGCTTGCTCTGGAAGCTCATCGTACTCACCATCAAGAATGCCTTTGAAACCACGGATGGTTTCTTTCAAAGAAACATACTTACCTGGTGCACCAGTGAAGACTTCTGCTACGAAGAATGGCTGAGACAAGAAACGCTGGATCTTACGAGAACGGTTAACGGTTTGCTTATCTTCTTCAGAAAGCTCGTCCATACCCAAGATTGCGATGATGTCTTTCAACTCTTTGTAACGTTGCAATACCATTTGTACACCACGAGCAACGTCGTAGTGTTCTTGACCAATAACAAGCGGGTCAAGCTGACGAGAGGTACTGTCTAGAGGATCGATTGCAGGGTAGATACCCAAAGCAGCGATGTCACGAGACAATACAACGGTTGCGTCCAAGTGCGAGAAGGTTGTCGCTGGAGACGGGTCAGTCAAGTCATCGGCAGGTACGTATACCGCTTGTACCGACGTGATAGAACCAGTCTTAGTTGACGTAATACGCTCTTGTAGTACACCCATCTCTTCTGCAAGTGTTGGCTGGTAACCTACCGCAGATGGCATACGACCTAGCAATGCAGATACTTCCGTACCGGCAAGCGTGTAACGGTAGATGTTATCTACGAAGAACAATACGTCACGACCTTCATCACGGAATTTCTCCGCCATGGTCAAACCTGTCAAAGCAACACGTAAACGGTTACCTGGTGGCTCGTTCATCTGACCGTATACTAGAGATACTTTATCGATTACGTTCGAGTCAGTCATCTCGTGGTAGAAGTCGTTACCCTCACGAGTACGCTCACCAACACCGGCGAATACAGAGTAACCACTGTGCTCGATCGCGATGTTACGGATAAGTTCCATCATGTTTACGGTTTTACCGACACCGGCACCACCAAACAGACCAACTTTACCCCCTTTCGCGAAAGGACATACAAGGTCGATTACCTTGATACCTGTTTCCAGTAGTTCGTTACCAGAAGCTTGCTCATCGTAAGAAGGAGCAGAACGGTGGATAGACCAACGCGCTTCTTCACCAATCGGGCCTTTTTCATCAATTGGGTTACCCAGAACGTCCATAATACGTCCTAGAGTTTGTGTACCAACAGGTACAGAAACTGGGTTGCCAGTGTTTGTTACTGGTAGACCACGTTTCATACCGTCAGTTGACCCCATGGCGATGGTACGAACAACACCGTCGCCTAGCTGTTGTTGAACTTCCAACACCAACTCTTTACCCTCGATAGTGAGGGCGTCGTATACTTTTGGCACGCTATCACGTGGGAATTCCACGTCGATAACAGCACCGATAATCTGTACGATTTGTCCGCTACTCATGTTCGGATCCTCTTAATACCTAAATACCTTAAACCGCTGCCGCGCCGCCGACTATCTCAGAAATTTCCTGAGTAATCGCTGCTTGACGAGCCTTGTTGTACACCAACTGCAATTCATCAATGATATCGCCAGCGTTGTCCGTTGCATTTTTCATGGCAAGCATACGTGCTGCTTGTTCACATGCAATGTTCTCAACCACTGCTTGATATACCTGAGATTCAATATAGCGAACCAATAACTCGTCTAAAATTTCAACGGGCTCAGGCTCGTAGATGTAGTCCCAGTGGTGCTGTAACTCTGTATTCTCTTCCGCTTTTAATGGCAGTAGCTGCTCAACGCGTGGTTTTTGAGTCATGGTATTTACAAACTCATTGGAAACCACAAACAATTGATCAATGCGACCATCATCAAAGGCGTCCAGCATCACCTTCACACTACCAACAAGATCGTCGGCTTTAGGTGCATCACCTAAACCAGTGTGGGCTGCTGTGACATTTCCGCCGTAGTTGCGAAAGAAAGAAACCGCTTTAGAGCCAATCGCACAAATATCGATTTCGATACCGGCATCAGCAAACTGTTTCATATCTTTAATTGCGGTTTTGAACGCATTCACGTTCAAACCACCACACAATCCACGGTCAGAAGAGACTACGATATAACCAACACGCTTCGCCTCACGCTCGGTAAGGTAACGGTGTTTATACTCAGGATTCGCGTTAGCCAAATGGCCAACTACTTGGCGAATTCGTTCCGCATACGGACGAGAAGCGGCCATACGATCCTGAGCTTTACGCGTCTTACTCGCGGCCACTTTTTCCATGGCACGAGTAATCTTACGCGTATTGTTAATGCTCGAAATCTGAGTACGTATCTCTTTTCCGACTGCCATAATAGAACTGCCCTTGTGAGAATGTTATTTCACAAACTGCAAGAAGATGATGACAAGATTAACTTGCCACCAACCACATTACCAAGTTTGCGTCGCTTTAAACTTCTCGATTGCCGCTTTAAATGTCGCTTCAATCTCGCCGTTAAAATTACCTGTTTTGTTAATGTCAGCCATCAGATCAGCGTGTTCGCTGTTCATGTAGCTTAATAATGCACTTTCAAAACTGGCAATTTTGCTTGTTTCAACATCTTCAAGGTAGCCATCATTAGCAGCGTAAAGAACCACACCCATATCAGCAACAGGCATTGGAGAGAACTGCTTCTGTTTCATCAGTTCAGTAACCTGTTTACCGTGTTCTAGCTGCTTACGAGTTGCTTCGTCTAGGTCAGATGCGAACTGAGCGAAAGCCGCCAATTCACGGTACTGAGCCAATGCAAGACGAATACCGCCACCAAGCTTCTTAACGATCTTAGTTTGCGCTGCACCACCTACACGAGATACCGAAATACCGGCGTTCATCGCAGGACGGATACCTGAGTTGAACAAGCTCGTTTCTAGGAAGATCTGACCATCAGTGATGGAGATAACGTTTGTTGGTACGAACGCAGAAACGTCACCACCTTGTGTCTCGATGATAGGCAAAGCCGTCAAAGAACCTGTTTGGCCTTTTACTTCACCGTTAGTGAACTTCTCAACATAGTCTGCGCTAACACGAGAAGCACGCTCAAGTAGACGAGAGTGAAGGTAGAAAACGTCACCTGGGTAAGCTTCACGACCTGGTGGACGACGAAGTAGCAAAGAGATCTGACGGTAAGCCCAAGCTTGCTTGGTCAAATCATCATAAATGATCAATGCATCTTCACCGCGGTCACGGAAGTATTCACCCATTGTACAACCAGTGTACGGCGCCAAGAACAACATAGACGCTGGATCAGAAGCACCCGCTGCAACCACAGTGGTGTATTCCATCGCGCCTGCTTCTTCAAGCTTACGTACAACGTTGGCAATAGTAGATTGTTTCTGACCGATTGCGACGTACACACACTTAATGCCACTGTTTTTCTGAGCAATAATGGTGTCGATCGCCAAGGCAGTTTTACCTACCTGACGGTCACCGATGATCAACTCACGCTGACCACGGCCTACAGGTACCATGGCATCGATTGCCTTGTAACCTGTTTGAATTGGTTGATCAACTGACTGACGGTCGATTACGCCAGGCGCAACTTTTTCAACTTTGTCAGTTAGTTTTGCGTCAACTGCGCCTTTGCCGTCAATAGGGTTACCTAAAGCGTCAACAACACGGCCTAGCAATTCTGTACCAACCGGTACTTCAAGAATACGACCAGTACATTTAACTTTTTGACCTTCTACTAGGTCTTGATAGTTACCAAGTACAACCGCACCTACAGAGTCACGCTCTAGGTTCAAGGCCATACCGTAAACACCACCAGGGAATTCAATCATTTCCCCGTACATAACATCTGCCAAACCGTGGATCAGAACGATACCGTCTGCCACGCTGACAATTGTGCCCTCATTTTGGGCATCAGAAGAAACATCGAGGTTCTCGATGCGCTTCTTGATAATCTCGCTGATCTCAGATGGATTCAGTTGCTGCATGCTAAATTCCTCAACCCTGGTTTCGACTTAACGGAACACTAGGAGTTTATCGCCTCGGACAGTTTCGCTAATTTACCGCGTACTGAACCGTCGATGATTAAGTCACCGGTACGGATAACCACGCCACCAATTAGGCTCGCGTCTGTTTCACTGGTTAAGTTGACAGTACGGTCCAACTTTTTACTCAATGAATCAACCAATGCTTGAACTTGTTCTGCTGACAACTCAAAAGCAGTAGTGAACTTAACGTTCACAGCTTTTTCATAGTTCAGCTTGAACAAGGTAAAGAGTTCAGAAATAACAGGAATAAGCGCTAAGCGATTATTTTCTGCTAGGGCCAACAAAAATGCTTTCCCAGAATCTGTTACTGCATCACCACAAACATCGGCTAGAGCGTTTGCCTTCTCTTGCGCACTAAAAGCCGGATTTTCGAGAGCCTTACGAAGCTTAGGTTCCTGTGTCACAGTGGCTAATACGTTTAACATATCGGCCCACTGCGCAATTTGACCTTGTTCTTTGGCTACTTCGAAACTCGCCTTTGCATACGGTCGCGCGACTGTTTTTAATTCAGCCATAATGACCCTCGCTTAAAGCTCTTTGGCGAGTTGTTCAACGATCTCGCTGTGTGCTTTTTCGTCAATGGTGGCTCCCAAAATTTTCTCGGCACCGGCATAAGCAAGAACAGAAACTTGTGCACGCAATGCTTCTTTAGCACGCAATACATCTTGCTCAATTTCAGCTTGAGCTGCTTCACGAAGACGTTTACCGTCTGCGATCACCTGCTCTTTTGCCTCGTCGATCATTTGGTTCGCACGTTTATTGGCTTGTTCAATAATCTCGGCCGCGTTTTCTTTGCTGTCACGTAAAATTTTATCGGCTTGTTCTTGAGCCAATTCAAGATCACGTGAGGCACGATTCGCTGCTTCCAAACCGTCTGCAATTTTCTTGCTGCGCTCTTCTAGCGCAGCAATCACTGGTGGCCACACGAATTTCATGCAGAACCAGACAAAAATGGCAAACGAGATAGCTTGGCCTACAAGTGTGAGATTTAAATTCACGCTAATACCCTCGCTCTTAGTCGTTTAAAATTGATCTCTGCAAAAAATGCAGAATTAACCAGCGACCAAAGCAACAAATGGGTTTGCGAACGTGAAGAACAATGCAATACCAACACCGATCATAGATACTGCGTCCAAAAGACCAGCAACAATGAACATTTTAGTTTGAAGCATTGGAGCAAGTTCAGGTTGACGAGCACTTGCTTCAAGGAATTTACCACCCAAGATTGCAAAGCCAATCGCTGTACCTAGAGCAGCCAAACCAATAAGGATTGCTACAGAGATAACAGTTAAACCAACTACAGTTTCCATTTTAACTCCTAATTTTACAGTTTTTAGATTTTAAGGTTTTAAAAATTATTACTTTTAAAGAACACACTTTTAGTGATCTTCGTGCGCCATACTCAGGTAGACGATAGTCAACATCATAAAGATGAAAGCTTGAAGCACGATGACCAAAATATGGAAAATTGCCCATGGCACCGACAGTAACCACTGCAGACCGAATGGCAATAAAGCAATCAAGATGAAAATCAATTCGCCAGCGTATAGGTTACCGAACAAACGCAAGGCTAATGAGACAGGCTTAGCAAGTAGCCCTACACCTTCTAACAATAAGTTAAAAGGCATCATCCACTTACCAAAAGGCTGTAAAGTAAGTTCACCGACGAAACCACTCAAGCCTTTGATCTTGATGCTGTAGAAAATGATCAATACAAACACAGATAAAGATAAACCTAAGGTAGCGTTTAAGTCTGTCGTTGGTACGAATTTGAAATATACATGGTGCGGATCTGCACCGAATAAATGAACACCAATGAACTGCGCTGTCGCCGGCAAAAAGTCGACAGGTACTAAATCCATCAAGTTCAACAAGAATATCCAAACAAAAATTGTCAAGGACAAAGGCGCAACCATCTTGCTCTTGCCATGAAAACTTTCTTTGATATTAGTGTCCACAAACTCCACTATCATCTCTACAAAGTTCTGTAGACCTGACGGTGTCTCTGCAGAGGCTTTTTTGGCGGCCTTACGGAACAACCACAAAAACAATAGACCCAAAGCAATCGAAACTGCCAAGGTATCTACGTGGATGGCCCAAAAACCCATTTCCGCGGCTTCTTTAGCACTATGAGCAAATCCCCATGTACCATCAGGGTGTTGACCAAAGGTCAAGTTCTGAAGGTGGTGCTTTATATATGACGCAGCACTTGGACTTTCAACTCCCATACTTATACCCACACTCTCTCAATGATTAAAATTCTTATTACACCTTGATGCTCTTATACGTTACGAAGCACCAAAGGGGTGAGCCAGTGACTCAAAATAGCACAACCAAAACCGGCAAAAAAAGCGCCCGCCGACAATGGCTTTATCAATAGAAAAACCAACGACAATAACACCGCTGTCAACACCAATTTACTGGCTTCCCCACGATAAAATGTTCGTACAATCTCTTTAGCGGGCCGTGTTCCCTTGTGACCAAAAATTCGCCACGCCATAAAATAACTGGGAATCAAGCTGCATAAGGTACCGGCCAAAAAAGAATAGCCATACAGACCTCCCAACGCTAAAAAAATTCCCACGGCGGTCACCATAGAGAGAAAAAATTGCCACCGCAAGACCCCCATCACTGCTTTCTTCTTCGCATTAAGAATTTCAGTGGTACTAAGCGGTTTATTCAAGCTCATGTAGACACTCTCTGGGCACGCAAAGATCGCACTACAAAAGTGCAACCAATGTGGCATTTTCTAAAATTCGAGGCATTATAGGGGTAATAGCGACGGGGTTCAACTCAATATAACACGCAAAATTACATTAAAAGCTTCTGATTTGGGATACAAAAAGACACACTTTCAGTAAAAAATCATTTTTCAGCCATTAACTCACTGATCAATAACTCTAAGTGTTCTGGATTACGATATTCAATCACCAACTTACCTTTCCCTTTGGCACTGGGTTGAATTTTAACGGCGGCATTGATTTTTTGACTGATTTTCTCTGCTTCTGCACTCAAATCAGGCAATTCTGGTTTACTTTCGTCTGCTTTATCAGCGCTCACTTGGTAATTTTTCACCAATTTTTCCGTTTCTCGCACAGATAAAGACTTAGTCACCACCTGAGACGCAGCTTGAATTTGCTTATCATATTCCAACGGTAATAAAGCACGTGCGTGACCCATTTCAATATCACCATGCTCAAGTAAGCGGCGTACTTCTGGAGTCAATCCCAATAAACGCAATAAATTGGCTACAGCAGAACGGGATTTACCCACAGTATCAGCCACTTCTTGTTGAGTGAGGTTAAAATCTTCAACCAAACGCTGCAATGCCAAAGCTTCTTCTACCGGATTGAGATCTTCACGTTGAATATTTTCGATCAAAGCCAAGACCACAGCATCCGCATCTTCCACATGACGGACAATCACAGGTACCTGCTCTAGCCCTGCCAACTTCGCAGCACGCCAACGACGTTCGCCGGCGATGATTTCATACTGATTAGGCCCACTGATAGGGCGTACCACAATAGGCTGCATAATGCCTTGCGTACGAATAGAAGCAGCAAGATCTTCCAATTGCGAAGTATTCATATCACGACGAGGTTGGAATTTTCCCTTAGATAACCATTCTACGGGTAAATAGGTGAGCCCTTTTACCTGATCCTCTGCCGCATCGCCATCAACATCCTTAGTCACGCTCGTCTGTGGTGCCAACAATGCATCTAAACCTCGACCTAGGCCTCTTTTTTTCGTCGTCATTTTATTAACCTTAATGCCATTAAACTGCTCGTTTGCTGTTATGCAGCACGTTTACGAATAAATTCTCCCGCCAATGCTAGATAGGCGATGGCACCACGAGATTGTTTCTCATAATGCAACACTGGCAAACCATAGCTAGGAGATTCCGCCAAACGAATATTTCTTGGAATGACAGTGTCATAAACCTTGTTGCCAAAGTATTTGTGCAACTGCACAGACACATCATGAGTCAAGCTCGGGCGAGGATCATACATGGTTCGCACAATGCCTTCGACCTCTAAAGATGGATTTAACGCTTGTGTGATGCGTTCAATAGTTTGAAGTAACGCACTAAGCCCCTCTAGCGCGTAATATTCACATTGCACAGGAATCAATACCCCTTGTGAGGCAGCCAGAGCATTGACCGTCAGCATGTTCAAAGCAGGCGGACAATCGAGCAGAATAAAATCAAAATCATTATCTACCTCATATAAGCCTGCTCTTAAACGGGTTTCTTTACTCGGAAGATCTAGCAATGCCACTTCAGCACCGGTTAAGTCACCATTAGCTGGCAAAACCCAGTAATCGCCTGGCGAGCATTTTTTCATAACTTCTTTCACGCCATGAGAGCCCACCAGCACGTCGTAAACACTGGTGTCCAATTCTTCTTTACTGAGGCCACTGCCAGTGGTCGCGTTTCCTTGTGGATCTAAATCAATTAACAGCACTCGACGTTTCATTGCCGTCAAAGACGCTGCTAAGTTGACGCAAGTTGTGGTTTTACCCACGCCACCTTTTTGATTTGTCACTGCGATGATTCTAGCCATGCTTTATCCTTTACGCGTCATTACTACCATATGACGTTCCGCCTGAACACGTGGCACGGAAAGAGGATCTATCGAAAGTACTTCAACCTCTTTCGGCAGTGCCGCTATTTCCTCATGAGGGTATACACCCTTCATAGCTAAAAAGTTACCCGATTGTTTGGGAAGTGGCAAAGTCCAATTGATCATGTCTTGCAAAGACGCAAAGGCTCTTGAAATCACATGATGGTATTCGCCTTGATGCGGATGTTTTTCAACTCGCTCATTGGCTACCGTGACATTCGCCATGCCCAATTCCATTTTTACTTGAGTCAAAAAACGGGTTTTTTTGCCATTACTGTCCAACAAAGTAAACTCTTTGTCAGGATAACATATAGCAAGCACCATACCAGGTAAACCAGGTCCAGTACCCACATCGATTATTTTTTCACCAGTAATGTAAGGCAAGGTCGCTAAACTGTCGAGCAAATGCAGTGAAATCATTTGTTCCACATCACGTATGGCCGTCAAATTATAAGCTTTATTCCATTTTTCCAACATGACGATATAACGAACTAGACGTTCAATAGTGTCATTGGATAGAGCAGCGCCCATTTGTAGGGCGCCTTGTTGAATGGTATCAAAGTGCGTCACAATCGATCCGTATACATTGGCTAAATTCGATTGCTGATTTTAGGCACTTTTCTTAGCAATGGCACGCTTTTTCAAATGAATTAACAATAACGACACAGCGGCTGGCGTTACCCCTTGAATACGAGAGGCTGCAGCCAAGGTGGCCGGACGCGCTGCTTGCAATTTTTGTTTGATCTCGTTAGATAAACCTTCCATTTGCTGATAATCCAAATCCACAGGTAATGGTGTGTTTTCCTGACGACGCAAACGCTCAATATCATCCGCCTGACGGGCGATGTAACCTGCGTATTTCACCGAAATCTGTACCTGTTCAGCCACTTGCTCATCTATAGCTTGTTCTGGCGCACCTTTTAGATTGGCAATGTCATCGTAAACAATACCTGGACGTTTCAGTAAATCCAACAGGCTGTATTCGTGAGTAATTGGTGCTTCCAACTTAGGATTAATCTGTTCCGCTGCTGGAGAATTCGGCACGATCCAATTGGATTTCAGTCGCTGAGTTTCTTGTTCAATGGCTTCACGTTTTTGACAGAAAGCCGCCCAACGAGCATCAGACACCAAGCCGATTTCACGCCCTTTTTCGGTTAGACGCATATCGGCATTGTCTTCACGTAAAATCAGACGATATTCCGCACGGCTGGTAAACATTCGATAAGGTTCTTTGGTGCCCATGGTAATCAAATCGTCAACCAACACCCCTAAATAAGCTTCATCACGACGTGGCGTCCATGCGTCTTTATCTTGTGCCATCAAAGCGGCATTTGCGCCCGCCAATAAACCTTGCGCACCCGCTTCTTCATAGCCAGTCGTACCATTGATTTGTCCAGCGAAGAACAAAGCCGACATATGTTTTGTTTCTAACGAGTACTTCAAATCTTGTGGGTTAAAGTAATCGTATTCAATGGCATAACCTGGACGCGTAATATGAGCCTTTTCCATGCCTTTCATGGAACGGACTAAGTCAATTTGCACATCAAATGGTAATGAGGTTGAAATACCATTTGGATACAGCTCGTGTGTCGTCAAACCTTCCGGTTCAATAAAGATTTGATGGGAATTTTTATCGGCAAAACGCACAATTTTATCTTCAATTGAAGGGCAATATCTTGGCCCAACGCCTTCAATGACACCCGTGTACATTGGCGATCTGTCCATGCCACTGCGGATAATATTGTGGGTTTGTTCATTGGTATGAGTAATAAAACACTCAATTTGACGCGGATGCATTTGACGATTCCCCATGTAGGACATGACAGGGGTAATTTCATCGCCAGGCTGTGCTTGCATTTGTGAGAAATCCACAGAACGGGCATCAATTCTAGGTGGCGTACCGGTTTTTAGACGATCGACTCGAAACGGCAAAGCTCTTAGCTTTTCTGCCAATCCAATAGACGGTGGATCTCCTGCTCGACCACCAGCATGATTTTGTAAACCAACGTGTATAATGCCACCTAAAAAAGTACCGGCTGTCAGTACCACGGTTTTGCTGTTAAAACGAATGCCAGTTTGGGTGACAACACCTCGTGCAGCTCCCTCTTCAACAATAAGATCTTCAACCGATTGTTGGAATAACCAAAGATTCTCTTGGTTCTCCAGCTGATGACGAATTGCCGCTTTATACAAAATACGATCTGCTTGCGCGCGAGTGGCACGTACCGCAGGCCCTTTACGAGAGTTTAAGGTACGAAATTGAATGCCTGCTTGATCGGTTGCCAATGCCATTATGCCATCTAAAGCGTCAATTTCTTTCACTAGATGGGACTTCCCAATACCACCAATGGCAGGGTTACAGGACATTTGTCCTAATGTTTCAATATTGTGTGAAAGCAGTAGTGTTTTAACGCCCATACGTGCAGCGGCCAAAGCTGCTTCCGTTCCAGCATGTCCACCACCCACGACAATCACATCAAAGCGAGTTGGGAAATCCACAGTAACCTCAAAATAACAAAGTGAATAAAAAACGATCAATTTCTGATAAGGGCGCCTAGTATAAAGGCAAATTTTGAAAAAGAAAGAGAGCTGAAACGTCTTTTACCGGTCATCAATATATAAATAAAAAAATAAATATATAGTGTCTTTTATGTTTATTATGTCTATATGCAAATTGATTCTCTGGGGAAAAGTCTTAAAAATCGATATTTTTCATTAATTTAAACGCATAATATCTTGTTTAAACTAGGTTCTACTTCTTGTGATGTGGGTAATCTTTTCTTGTGTATAACTTAGAGAGTTATACAGAGCCTGAATTGACTTCCTTTTTTATTAAAAACTGTGCAAAACTTCTTTTCAACCTATCACCAAAGTTATCAACAATAAAATTTTGTTAAGTTTTTATTTCTAGGCTGCTGTTTTTATTAAATTTTATTCTTTTTTTAGCGAAATTTTTAGCTTCTGAATAGGATTTTAATCCACAGTTAACTTATTGAAAAAAAGATAAATTTTTTTCGATCTCTCTAATTTACTGTTGATAAATACAGTGTCATTTTTCCACTTTTCCTCAAATTTTCTGTATTTGATTTCTATAGACGAGTGGTCTAATTTAAATGGCAGATTTGTAGTTCGGTGTCACTATGCTCGAGATAAGCAACGCCTCATCACGGGGGCGGCCAAAAAAATCCTCCTTAAAAGGAGAGCAGACCAAACAGGCATTACTTCATGCTGGTGTCGCTTTATTGACTGAAAAAGGCTTCACTAATAGTGGTATTGAACCCATTTTGAAAACAGTCGGTGTACCTAAAGGGTCTTTCTATCACTACTTTGCCAGCAAAGAAGTCTTTGGCTTAGAGGTGTTGGCTAGCTACCAGGGCTTTTTTGAAAATAAGCTTGATCAATTTTTACTGGATGAATCTCTGTCTTGTGTTGATCGTCTTAGGGCTTTTGCTCAAGATGCCAGTCAAGGTATGGAAAAATACGCATATCAACGTGGTTGTTTGGTGGGAAATTTAGAGCAAGAGTCTACACAACTACCAACGACTTTTAATGCGCAAATTCAATCTTGCTATCTAAGTTGGCAAGACAGATTAGCCACTTGTTTGTTAACGGGACAAGCTCGTGGTGAATGGCAGTTACAGCAGGAGGTACAATCTCTAGCGCAAATTTTTTGGCTCGGTTGGGAAGGTGCTGTACACCGCGCAAGGCTATTGTCTTCAAGTCAGCCTCTGAACAGCTTTATGGATTTCTTTATAAAGAGTTTACAAAATTAGATTCATATTAAGACAACCAGATAGTTCATCTGGTTTTTTTGAATAGGTTACTAGACGATCGGTCTAATAGTAGGAGGAAATATGTTTCAAGCACTCATTATTCATCAAGATGATGCCAATCAACAGGTTTGTGAATTGGCCAGCATTAGTGAAGATCAATTACCTGAAGGTGATGTGCTGATCGCCGTGGATTACAGTACCCTTAATTATAAAGATGCCTTAGCCATCACAGGTAAAGGACGCATAGTACGTTCTTATCCTATGGTGCCAGGGATAGATTTAGTGGGTCGAATCATCGACAGCGCCTCTGAACGTTTTAATATTGGAGATCAAGTATTATTAAATGGTTTTGGCGTGGGCGAAAAGCATTGGGGCGGCCTTGCTGAACGAGCCCGTTTAAAGAGCGATTGGTTGATTCCTTTGCCGCAAGGTATGACAGCTCAGCAAGCCATGATGATAGGCACTGCGGGATACACGGCTATGTTGTCTGTATTGGCATTACAAAAACAAGGCGTCACACCTGAAGCGGGTGAAATTCTGGTGACAGGGGCCAATGGTGGTGTTGGTAGCTATGCCATTCGAATTTTGAGTCGTTTGGGTTATCAAGTGGTGGCTTCAACTGGCCGAATGAATGAGAAAGATTATCTTATATCTCTAGGAGCCACTGAGGTTGTGGATCGCGAAAGTTTGTCTCAAGCAGGTAAACCGCTACAAAAAGAGCGTTGGGCTGGGGTGGTTGATTGTGTTGGTAGCCATACTTTGGCCAATGCCTGTGCTAGCACTCAATACGGTGGTGTGGTGACCGCTTGCGGTTTAGCACAAGGTATGGACTTCCCTGCTTCCGTCGCCCCTTTTATTTTGCGCGGAGTGTGTTTGATTGGTATCGACAGTGTGATGCGTCCTTTGGCGGATAGAATAGAAGCATGGCAAGCCCTGCAGGATATTTTGAAAGTTGAAGACTATCAAAGCATTGCGGCAGAAATTTCCCTTTCTGAAGCAGAAGAAACGGCCTATAAATTGCTTGAAGGTAAGGTACGTGGTCGCGTGTTAGTGAAACTCGCGCAAGATTCAAGCAATTAGCCATAGTAAATAGGAGCGTCATGAAAATCATCATTGCACCGGATTCCTTCAAAGAAAGTTTAACAGCCATGCAAGTGGCTCAAGCCATAGAAACAGGCTTTAAACAGGTATTTGCAACGGCTGAATACGTGAAACTGCCGATGGCCGATGGTGGCGAAGGAACCGTGCAATCTATGGTGGATGCGACGCAAGGAGAAATCATTGAGTTGCAAGTCACTGGCCCTTTGGGAGAAAAAGTGGTTGCCCAGTATGGCATTTTAGGCGGCGCGACTGAGCAAGCCATAGCGGTCATAGAAATGGCATCAGCATCGGGCTTGCACCTTGTGCCTCGTGCGCAAAGAGATCCTTATATGACCACCAGTTACGGTACTGGTGAATTGATCAATGACGCTTTGGATCGTGGTATTCAGCACATCATTTTAGGGTTAGGTGGCAGTGCCACCAATGATGCTGGGCTTGGCATGGCACAAGCCTTGGGTATGCATTTTTTAGATGCGGCTGGTCAGCCTTTAGGTGCGGGTGGTTTGGCATTAATGGATCTGGAAACAATCGATGTCAGTCAATGTCATCCTAAATTAGCCCATTGTCAAATCGAAGTAGCCTGTGATGTCACCAATCCTTTATGCGGTGAAAATGGTGCATCGGCGATTTTTGGTCCGCAAAAAGGTGCTACACAAGACATGGTTACTAAACTGGATACCGCGCTTGGACATTTTGCCGATGTGTTGGCCAGATCTGGTTTTGCGGATGATCGTGACGTGCCTGGTGTGGGGGCTGCTGGTGGCATGGGATTGACCATGAAAACCCTATTAAATGCCGAGCTAAAACCCGGTATTAGCATTGTGATGCAGACGGTTCAATTTGCTCAGCAGTTACAAGGGGCCGATTTGGTGATCACTGGAGAAGGTCGAATAGATGGACAAACCGTGTTTGGTAAAACCCCGATGGGAGTGCTTGAACAAGCCAAATTTGCACAGGTACCTTGCATTGCGATTGCGGGCTGTTTTGGTGATGGGGCAAAAGCCATTTTAGAGCAAGGTATGAAGGCTATTTTTCCGATTATTCCAGCATTAGCCGACTTGGATCAGGTGTTGTCCGAAGCGGAACAAAACCTGATCTTTACGGCGCGAAATGTGGCAGCCAGTATGGTCATGGCCCAACAACTGGCTGTTAAATAGTTAAGCTTATTTTCCGATACAGAAAGAGCCAAAAATACGTCCTAACAAGTCATCACTGGTAAACGCGCCAGTGAGTTCACTTAACGCTTGTTGGGCTTCTTTTAAGTCTTCAGCTAACAGTTCACCTGCGCCATAGCCATGCAACTGTTCGTGGCCTGCGTCCAGGAAGCGATTGGCTTTATTGAGAGCTTCGATATGACGACGGCGTGCAATAAAGCCCCCTTCTGTGGTGCTATCGAACCCCATAACCGCTTTTAAATGTTCTGTAAGATCAGAAACTCCCTCACCTGTTTTTGCTGACAGAGAGATCACAGAGATACCTTGAATGGTTTCTATACCGGTACTTTCTTTGGTCAAATCCACTTTATTGCGAATCAAGGTGATGTTTTGTGTATTGCCTAGTTTCTCTATGAAATCAGGCCAAATCTCACTTGGATCTTTGGAATCAATCGATTGGCTGTCCACCATCATTAAAATACGATCGGCCTTATGAATTTCATCCCATGCACGTTGGATACCGATGCGTTCTACTTCATCAGGGCTGTCACGTAATCCGGCTGTGTCAATAATGTGCAATGGCATACCATCTAGGTGTATCTGTTCCCGCAATACGTCTCGTGTGGTGCCTTCAATGTTGGTTACTATGGCGGAATCTTTACCTGATAAGGCATTTAATAAGCTTGATTTACCGGCATTGGGTCGTCCTGCTATGACCACATTCATGCCCTCGCGAATTAACGCTCCTTGGTTGGCTTCTTTCAGCACAGATTGCAATTTGTTTTGAATATCTGCCAATTGGCTGGCGACTTTGCCGTCACCAATAAAGTCAATTTCTTCCTCAGGAAAGTCGATGGCCGCTTCAACGTAAATGCGTAAATGAATTAAGGCTTCGACCAATACATCGACACGTTTAGAAAACGCCCCTTGTAACGACCGTAAGGCACATTTTGCCGCTTGTTCAGAAGTACTATCGATCAAATCGGCAATGGCTTCTGCTTGAGTTAAGTCCATTTTATCATTCATGAAGGCGCGCTCGGAAAATTCTCCAGGGCGAGCCAAACGGGCGCCTAGACTCAAACAGTGACTGAGCAACATGTCCATGATGACAGGGCCACCATGGCCTTGTAATTCAAATACGTCCTCTCCGGTAAAAGAGTTAGGGCCTGGAAAATAAATTGCTAAGCCCATGTCCAACTGCTCACCATCGGCTTGCTTGAAAGGCATATAGTGGGCATAACGAGGTTTAGGCTCAAAGCCAATTATACGCTGAGCTATGGATAAGCTGTCGGGGCCTGATAAACGAATAATACCAACGCCTCCTCGGCCAGGCGCGGTAGCTTGAGCGGCAATCGTGTCTTGGTCTGTGGCGTAGTGAAAATCCGTCATAGTTTGGCTCTGAATCTAGTTAAATGGGCTGAATGTATTCGCAAACAAAATATAGCAAGTGAAACGTAAAAAGGCTTCCGAGTAGGAAGCCTTTTGTTTGGATCAAGCCGTTTTCTTATCCTAGCTTTCTTTCTCAATACGTTTCGTAATCACATATTGTTGAAGAATCGACAAGGTATTGTTGGTTACCCAGTACAATACCAGACCGGCGGGGAACCATAGGAAGAAGATAGAGAATGCCACTGGCATGATCTTCATAATACGCGCTTGCATTGGATCTGGTGGTGTTGGGTTCAATGCTTGTTGTACAAACATACTAATACCCATCAAGATTGGCAGAATGAAGTAAGGGTCCATCACTGACAAGTCGTTAATCCACAGAATGAAAGGCGCTTGACGTAATTCAACGGATTCCATTAATACCCAGTACAAGGCTAAGAAAACTGGCATTTGTACCAGAATCGGCAAACAACCACCCAATGGGTTGATCTTCTCTTTCTTGTACAATTCCATCATAGCTTGCGACATTTTTTGACGATCGTCCCCGTATTTGTCTTTTAGCTTAGCGATTTCTGGACCGAACTTGCGCATTTTCGCCATGGAACGATAGCTTGCTGCCGACAACTTAAAGAAGATGGCTTTTACCACCACGACAACTAAGATGATGGCCACACCCCAATTCACTACGAAAGACTGAATCATGGTCAGCAACCAGAACAATGGCTTAGCAAGCCACCATAGCATGCCGTAATCCACGGTCAGGTCTAGGTTTTCTGCGGTTGCTTCTAACTGATCTTGCAGTTTAGGACCGACATAAAACGTGGCGCTCATGGTGCCTTGTTTGCCTGCAGCAATTTCCACTGGGTCAGCGGTGAAGCCTATAATGTTGTAACCATTGTTGGTGCGAGCTTGCAAGGTTACTTCTTGGCCTTGCTCAGGTACCCAAGCAGAGACAAAGTAGTGTTGTAGTAAAGCTATCCAACCTTTAGTAGTGGATACTTTTACAGGCTCTTCTTCCATATCAGAGAAAGATATCTTGTTGTATTTGGTTGCTTCGTCAGAAATAGCGCCACCTAGGTAAGGCTGAAGGCCCATACTGTTACTTTTACTCGGATCGGGTGAGTTATCACGTTTGATTTGAGCAAAGAGATTACCACGCCATGTGGTTGCTGATGTGTTATCCACAGTAATCAATTGGCGAATACGGTAAGTACCTTTGGTGAAACGGAATGTTTTGGTGTATTTCACGCCGTTTGTGTCCGTGTAATACAAGTTCACATCTAGACTGTTAGCACCCTCTTTTAATTGATAAGAGGTTTGCTCTGTTTGGTAGACGGGACGACCATCGGCAGAAGCGTCTGGGCCATTACGACCAACCAAGCCACTTTGTGTAACGTAAGTACGATCTGCGCCGTCTTCAAGAATCACAAAAGGATCAGGTTGTCCCAATTCTTTTTTGTATTGCAATAAAGCTGCTTCGACTAAGTCACCGCCAACAGGATTGATAGCAACACGTAAAGTATCCGTGGTGACTTCAATTAACTTTCCTGGGGCTATTTGACTGACGCTTTGTGGAATATCACTGTTGGCATTGGCACTGTCTTGTGTCGCCAATGGCAAATCGTCATTAGTTTGGGCAGTTGTCTCGGTTTGAGTTTGAGAGCTTTGAGCCACACTTTGAGTCGGTTGTTGACCGTAATCTTGGTTCCACTGCAAAAACAGTAGGTAACCACTGATAAAAAGCGCGCCCCATAAAAAGTAACGTCTGAAATCCATGGTATTCAACTAATTTGTTTGGTTAGACAAATAGGTTCGATGAACCTTTAGAAAAATCACGCGCTATTAAACCAGCCTTTGGCAGTTTTTTCAGCCTATTTCTACTGAGAATGCGTGCGTTTTTTCATTTTACTTGGGTTTTTTGCCTTTTTAGCCAGTTGTTGCCAAGTTTTTTCTAGGCGTTCGCTTAAGGTTTGGTTGTCCAATTCCTTAATGCCATTACGAGCAAGGAAAACAATGTCTAATCCGACGAGAGGTGTTTTGTGGTGACGAAAGGATTCGCGTACCAAACGTTTGATACGGTTTCGACCTACTGCAGTTTTATCGGTTTTTTTAGACACAATTAGGCCTAACCTTACTTGGTTGTCGTGTCGTTTGTGAGCCAATAAAAGAAATTCGCCAGCAAAGGCTTTTGCAGAAGTGTCATTAAAGACGGATTGATAATCCCCGGCATTCAGCAGTCTGACTTGCCGGGGAAAACAATAATCGGTCATCAGCGGTATTAAGCGCTTAGAGCCTTGCGGCCGCGAGCACGACGACGAGCGATTACTTGACGTCCGCCTTTAGTTGCCATGCGAGCACGGAAACCATGGTTACGTTTGCGCTTTAGTACGCTAGGTTGAAATGTTCTTTTCATTTTAATTTCTCTCACTGAAGCAGTGTTTCAGTTTTGAGGGTTAGCGTTCGCCAAGCCTCAGCATTTGATTGCAAATCAGGGCGCGGATTTTAGTGTCTTTCCTAAGTAAGTTCAATGCTTTGATGGGTTTTTATTGATAAAAAATTAATAACATAAATTCTTAATTTGTTATTCACAGGGAAATACAAGCTTAGTGGATAAAAAATTCTAAAAATTAAGGGGGTTATTCACATTTTTTATTTTCATTTTAAATTATTCATTTAAAAACATAAACTTAAAAAAATAAAGATTCGTGGAAAAGCATAGAAGAGTTAACAAAATCCTGTTAATAAGTTGGATTTTTATGCACAGAAAGAGTTTTTTATCTACTGCTGTGTATAACTTCCTTTGTTATTAACAAATTTGATGAAGGTGTGACCTTAGGTTTTTTTTACATAAAATGTGGATAACTTTATTTATCCAAGGTAAAATCCGCTTCTTATCTGTCACTCGACCAGGGAGTACGTTTACAGTGTCTTTGGAGCATTGGGATCTGTGTCTGCAACGTTTGCAGAGTGAGTTTTCCACATCTCAGTTCAATACATGGATTCGTCCACTTGAAGCCGAAATGTTGGCTAGCGGTGAATTGTGCCTAAGCGCACCAAATCGTTTTGTATTGGATTGGGTGAGTAACAAATATCAAACTCGCATTAAAGAGTTGTTGTCGGAATTTGCTGGCAGTGATCCCATTCCTGCATTGACTTTGGTAGTGAAGTCTCAGGGGTTTGTTGCGGCGTCGGCTCCGCCACCTCCGCCTATTAATCATGCGCCGCCAGTCAGTCCTTTGAATACCGAAACGGTATCTGAATCTGGTTATCGTCCTGGCTTTGGATTGATGGATGAAGAAGAATCGTCTCATGCAGATTTGGAATTTGAAGCCCCGTTAACTCTTTCTTCCGAAGGACTGAAAGGAGATTCTGAGCCATATGAACAGGGACAATTGCCGTTAACTGCGCCGAAACGCAAAGTGCAAGTAGAAGGTGGTATAAACCACGGTGCGAATTTGAATAATTCCTTTACCTTTGACAACTTTGTCGAAGGTAAGTCCAACCAATTGGCCCACGCTGCAGCTTTACAGGTCGCAGAGAATCCAGGTGGTGCGTATAACCCACTCTTTATTTATGGCGGTGTGGGCTTAGGTAAAACCCACTTAATGCAAGCGGTTGGTACTGAGTTAATGCGTCATAATCCTAATGCCAAAGTGGTGTATTTGCATTCTGAGCGCTTTGTGGCAGACATGGTTAAAGCACTTCAGCTGAATGCCATCAATGATTTTAAACGTTATTATCGTTCTGTAGATGCCCTATTGATCGACGATATTCAGTTTTTCGCCGGCAAAGACCGCACTCAAGAAGAATTTTTCCATACCTTTAATGCCTTGTTAGAAGGTGGTCAGCAAATGATTTTGACTTGCGACCGTTATCCAAAAGAAATTCAAGGTTTGGAAGACAGATTAAAATCTCGTTTTGGTTGGGGATTAACGGTTGCTATTGAACCACCTGAATTAGAAACTCGTGTGGCCATCTTAATGCGAAAAGCGGATGAAAGCGGTATTAAGTTGTCTTATGATTCCGCTTTTTTCATTGCTCAAAAGATACGTTCTAATGTACGTGAATTAGAGGGGGCATTGAAGCGCGTGATTGCCAACTCGCATTTTACTGGTCGTGCTATCACGCCTGATTTTGTGCGTGAGTCGTTAAAAGATCTTTTGGCCTTGCAAGACAAGCTGGTGAACATTGATAATATCCAACGCATCGTGGCGGAATATTATAAAATCAAAATCAGTGATTTATTATCCAAGCGTCGCAGTCGATCTGTGGCTCGTCCACGTCAAGTCGCCATGTCTTTAGCAAAAGAATTGACCAATCATAGCTTGCCGGAGATTGGCGATGCCTTTGGCGGTCGCGATCATACGACGGCGTTACATGCGATCCGCAAAATAAAAGAACTACAAGACACGGATTCGGAAATCCGTGAAGATTACAAACAATTGATGCGAATTCTGACCACCTGATGGTCTGAGACTTTGAGTTTACGAGGAAAATAATGAAATTTTCAGTCGTCCGCGAGACCCTTCTTAAACCACTTCAACTAGTGGCTGGCGTTGTCGAACGCAAACAAACCATGCCGGTACTGGCCAATGTGTTGGTGGAAGTGAAAGACCAAGTGTTAACCTTAACGGGTTCTGACTTGGAAGTAGAGCTGGTGGGTCATGTGCCACTGGATGAATGCGAAGAAGGCCGCATTACTGTGCCTGCTCGTAAGTTAATGGATATTTGTAAAAGTTTGCCTGACAGTGCCGTTATTGAGTTTATATTAGACGAGCAAAAAGCCGTGATTCGTTCTGGTCGTTCTCGCTTCAGTCTTTCAACCTTGCCAGCGGATGAATTTCCTAATATTCAAGATATGCAAGGTGACCTGACGGTATCCATAGCCCAAAATAACGTACGTCGTTTGATTGACCGTACCGGTTTTGCTATGGCTAACCAAGATGTTCGTTATTACTTGAACGGCATGTTGTTGGAAGTAGCAGATGGTCAATTACGTGTTGTGGCGACAGACGGCCACCGTTTGGCAACGGCTGTGGAAGACGCTCAAGTCAGTGGTGATCTAACGCAAGTCATTGTGCCACGCAAAGGTGTTTTAGAGTTAAATCGCTTGTTGAATGACACGGATGAAACCGTTGAACTCATTATTGGAGCAAATCACATTCGTGCCAAAGTGGCAGATTACGTGTTCACTTCTAAATTAGTAGACGGTAAATTCCCGGATTATCATCGTGTGATTCCGCGCAACAACGAAAAAATTGTTATCGCCGATCGTTTGGAATTGCGACAAGTATTTCTGCGTGCTTCGATACTGTCCAATGAAAAATATCGTGGTGTACGTTTAATTTTATCCAATGGAATGTTGCAAGTGTTCGCTAATAACCCGGAACAAGAAGAAGCTGAAGAGTCTGTATTGGTGCAATATCAAGGTGACAATATGGAAGTGGGCTTCAATGTAGGTTACTTGTTGGATGTATTAGGTGTTGTGGATTCTCAAGAAGTACGTTTGTCTTTGAACGATTCTAATTCCAGTTCCTTAATTGAAGAAGCACAAAGTCACGCGGCACAATATGTTGTGATGCCGATGCGCCTTTAAGTTATGCTTGCCTGCTTAATATGACAAGTGGGCTTTTCCTACCCAGATTTAGGTTCAAAGACTATGCCGCTTGAGCGTTTGGACATTTCTCATGTTCGCAACTTGTCCAGTGTGCGCTTAGAACCTTCGCCTCAAGTTAATCTGATTGTCGGTGCTAATGGCAGTGGTAAAACTTCTGTGCTGGAAGCCATTTATTTATTGTCGTTTGGCCGCTCATTTCGCAGTCATAAACACAAAACTTATATTCAATATGACAATGAAGCTTGTTTGATCTTTGCTCAATTAGCGCTGGCAGATGGTCTGACTGCTCGTGTGGGACTGCAGCGTCATCGTGATGGTCAAATTGATGTGCGTATTCAAGGTCAGCGAGCACAGTCTGTGCTTGAACTGGCGGAACGCTTACCAGTGCAATTGATTAATCCAGATGCCTTCCGATTATTAGAGGGTTCTCCAAGTATTCGTCGACAATTTATTGATTGGGGCGTGTTTCATTTTGATTTGGAGTTTATTTCTGCATGGAGAGGCTGGCAAAAAGCATTAAAACAGCGGAATACCTTGCTCAGACGTGGTAAAATTACTGCCAGTTTGTTATCTGCTTTTGATCAGGAATTGATACGATTGGGTGAGCAGGTTAATTTGTCGAGAAAAACGTACGTGGAAAAGCTTACGCCGCTCTTTCATCAGGTGTTGTCCTTGTTAACGCCAGCATTGACGGTGGAGCTGTCTTTCTATCAGGGTTGGGATGCGCAGAAATCATTGCCAATGGCTATAGAGGCAGGTCGCGAACGAGACATAGAGCTGGGTTATACCCACAGTGGTCCGCAGCGTGCCGATTTAAGAGTGAAAACTGCCGCAGGAGATGCATTGGATACCCTATCTCGTGGTCAACAAAAGTTGGTGGTTTCTGCCTTGAAAATTGCCCAAGGGCAATTGCTGATTGATATGGGACGTCCATTGGTGTTTTTAGTGGACGACTTAGCGGCGGAATTGGATGCTCAGCATAGGCAAAAATTGTGTCAGTTGCTGGAATCTTTGAACAGCCAAGTTTTTATTACCAGTGTTGAGCCTGATACAACGGATTTTACTTGGGCCGACAGCACTGAGGTTCGCCAATTTGTAATGCAACAAGGCGAATTATCGTCATTGAGCAAAGGTTTGCAGGAGAGTTAAATGAGTGAAAATAATTATGATTCGTCCAGTATCAAGGTGCTCAAAGGGCTTGATGCCGTTCGTAAACGTCCCGGTATGTATATTGGTGACACGGATGATGGCACAGGTTTGCACCATATGGTGTTCGAAGTGGTGGATAACTCCATTGACGAAGCCTTAGCCGGCCATTGTGACACCATTACTGTGTTGATCCACCCAGACGAATCCATCTCTGTCTCGGATAATGGTCGTGGTATTCCTGTCGACATGCACGAAGAAGAAGGTGTGTCGGCAGCCGAAGTTATCATGACGGTACTGCACGCTGGTGGTAAATTTGACGACAATTCCTATAAAGTCTCTGGTGGTCTTCACGGTGTAGGGGTTTCGGTAGTAAATGCTTTGTCTGAAAACTTAACCTTAACCATTCGCAAAGAAGGCAAAATCTACGAACAAAATTATGTTCATGGTGTGCCACAAGCTCCCCTTGCGATTGTCGGCGATACTGATGGTGCTGGCACCACAGTGCATTTCAAACCTTCAGCTGAAACCTTCAGCAACATTGTATTTGTTTACGATATTTTAGCGAAACGTCTTCGCGAATTGTCTTTCTTGAACTCAGGTGTGGCGATTCATCTTAAAGATGAACGTACTGGCAAGGAAGAATTCTTCAACTACGAAGGCGGCTTACGTTCTTTTGTAGAACACTTGAATACCAACAAAACGCCGATCAATGATATTTTCCACTTCATTTGTCAGCGTGATGACTTAGAAGACGGTATTGCGGTAGAAGTGGCATTGCAATGGAACGAAGGTTTTCAAGAAAACATTTATTGCTACACCAACAACATTC
This sequence comes from Marinomonas sp. ABL3_031, assembly GCF_056161265.1. NCBI lineage: Bacteria > Pseudomonadati > Pseudomonadota > Gammaproteobacteria > Oceanospirillales > Oceanospirillaceae > Marinomonas > Marinomonas sp. ABL3_031. The sequence goes on along the minus strand of NZ_JBSWYU010000010.1, from coordinate 1,770 downwards.
CACAACGTGATGGCGGGACGCACTTAGCTGGTTTTCGTGGCGCCCTCACCCGTACCTTGAATAACTTCATTGAGTCGGAAGGCTTGGCGAAGAAACAAAAAGTGGCTACCACGGGTGATGACTCTCGTGAGGGTTTGACGGCCATTGTGTCGGTTAAAGTGCCGGATCCTAAATTCTCTTCGCAGACCAAAGATAAATTGGTGTCTTCTGAGGTAAAAACCGCCGTTGAGCAAGAAATGGCGAAGCGTTTTGCGGAATACTTACTTGAGAAACCAAACGAAGCTAAAATTATCGTCAACAAGATGATTGACGCGGCGCGTGCTCGTGAAGCGGCGCGTCGTGCCCGTGATATGACGCGTCGTAAAGGTGCGCTTGATATCGCCGGATTGCCTGGCAAACTAGCGGATTGCCAAGAAAAAGACCCAGCGCTTTCTGAAATCTACCTAGTGGAGGGTGATTCCGCTGGAGGTTCTGCTAAGCAAGGTCGTGATCGCCGCACTCAGGCTATTTTGCCTCTGAAAGGTAAGATTCTAAACGTTGAAAAAGCGCGTTTTGACAAGATGTTGTCTTCTGCCGAAGTGGGTACCCTTATCACAGCTTTGGGTTGTGGTATTGGTCGCGATGAGTTTAATGCTGACAAATTGCGTTATCACAGCATAGTGATCATGACGGATGCTGACGTGGACGGTTCGCACATTCGTACCTTGTTACTGACTTTCTTCTTCCGTCAAATGCCTGAAATCATTGAGCGTGGTCATATATTCATTGCTCAACCGCCTCTGTTTAAGATTAAGCGTGGTAAACAAGAGCAGTACATTAAAGACGAAGCAGCGCTCGATCAACACTTGATTGAAGTGGCTTTGGATGGTGCTCACATGCACGTCAATGCAGACGCACCGGGCATTCAAGGTGAGCCATTGGCGAAGCTGGTACGTGATTACATTCATATTGAAGATGACGTGGATCGTTTGGCTCGTGTGTACCCTAAAGATGTTATGAGTAAACTTCTGTACTGCAAAGAGTTGACTCAAGAGCATTTGAAGGACGAAGCCGCTGTATCTGCTTGGGTTGAAGACATTCGTCAACACATGCCACAGGATGCGCGCACCGGTTTCCGCTTCGACTTTGCGGTGGAAAAAGACGAAGAACGCACCCTGTATTTGCCAGTTGTCGACATCATGTCACATGGTGTGTCGAATCGTTACCGTTTCGAAGCGGCCTTCTTCAATTCACCTGAATACAAGCGCATTGTGGCCATGTCCGAAACCATTGCGGAATTGTTTGGTGAAGAATCTTACATCCAACGTGGCGAGCGTCGACAACCTGTGACGCAAATCGAAGAGATGAAAGCTTGGTTGATGAAAGAAGCGTCTCGTGGCATGACCATCCAGCGCTACAAAGGATTGGGAGAGATGAACCCAGAACAGCTATGGGAAACCACAATGGACCCAGACGCGCGTCGTATGTTGCGTGTGACCATTGATGATGCCGTTGCGGCGGATCAAATGTTCACTACCCTGATGGGGGATGAAGTAGAACCACGTCGTAACTTCATCCAAGACAATGCGTTAACTGTGGCTAACCTAGACGTATAAGCTGTCATTAATGTATTAAAACAGAAGAGGCTAGACCCAGTGTCTAGCCTTTTTTTATGTCTAAAAAAGCCCAATCTTGAAGGATGAACTGACCCCATAAAGTTGGACTCTGTTCTAAGCGGCTTTCAAGGCCTGATTCCGATACTCTATCGGACTCAGGCCTTTTAGTTTCTGC
>NZ_JBSWYU010000009.1:0-180240 GCF_056161265.1 Marinomonas sp. ABL3_031 | reverse complement strand
CTAAAGTGGATTGGGTTTGGGGGCGTTCTTTAAGCATGAGACTATTATAAAAAGTCCCCGCACGAAGGCGAGGACTTTATCAGCAGTCTGAAACGATAAAAATCGTCGCTTTTTTATCATTACCAAAGTTTAGGCTTTGCTAAGCAGATAACGCGTTAACAAACCCACAGGACGACCACTTGCCCCTTTATTAGCGCCGCCAGTCCATGCCGTACCCGCAATATCCAGATGCGCCCATGGGTAAGACTCAGTAAAACGAGACAAGAAACACGCTGCTGTTACTGAGCCCGCTTCCGGACCACCAATATTGGCAATGTCAGCAAAGTTACTGTCTAGCTGCTGCTGATATTCTTCATCAAGCGGCATTTGCCATAATTTATCGGCGGCCACTTTACTCGCCCCTTTCAACTCTTCAGCAAGCGCATCATTGTTGGCATACATGCCAGAATTGACACTACCAAGCGCCACTATGCAAGCCCCTGTCAAGGTCGCAATATCAACTACCGATTTAGGCTCAAAGCGTTCAATGTAAGTCAAGGCGTCACACAACACCAAACGACCTTCCGCATCCGTGTTGAGGATCTCAACCGTCTTACCAGACATGGTTTTCACTATGTCGCCCGGCTTAGTAGCATGACCACTTGGCATGTTTTCAGCGGCCGCAACAACCGCCGTAAAGTTAAGCTTAGGCTGCAACTCACAAATAGCCTTCATGGTGCCAAACACGCTAGCTGCGCCACACATATCGTATTTCATCTCATCCATTTTTGGACCAGGTTTCAAAGAAATACCACCTGTATCAAAGGTAATACCTTTACCTAATAACACATGAGGAGCGTCGCCCTCTTCGCCACCACGATAATGCATGACGATGAGATAGCTAGCCTGATCACTGCCACGCCCAACGGACAACAAACAATGCATGCCCAACTCGTCCATCTTGGTTTCATCCAGCAACTCAACATCAATTGAGAAATCTTCCGCCAATTGCTGTGCCTTTGAAGCAAGATAGCTTGGTGTACAAACGTTGCCAGGTAAATTTCCTAACTGACGAGCAAAAGCCGAACCGCTAGCAGTAGCCGTACCTATGGCAAGGGCAGATTCATCACTGCCTTGCAATAAGAGAGTATCAACCTTAGTCGCTTTCTCGGCGTCATCTTGTTTGAATCCAATAAAGTTATAGAAACCTTCGTTCAACCATTGCGCCACCAAAGCGATCACTTCTGACTCAGAATGCGCTTTCATTTTCAGCGCCTGGCTTGCCACCGCTACCTTAGCAAAAGGCAAACCTTTAATTTGTCCTGCAATAGCCGCCACTACTTTGCGTGATTGCATATCACTTAAATCTTCCCCCTTACCCACACCGACCAATAATACGGCTTGAGCAAAGTCCTGACTTAGAGCTGGCAATAACAAAGTTTGTGCTAATGAAGCTTTAAAAACACCGCTTTCGCGTAACTGAGAAATCTGCCCAGCTGCATTTTCATCTACCCAAGCAGTCGACTCAGGCAAATCGCCTTCACTTGGTACAAAAACGACCAAAAGATCTGCCTCTACGTTAGGCAGGCGATCAAATAACGCCATATTCATGAAAGAACCCTCAACAAAATAACTTTAAAAAAATACTGGATAATGTCCTTCTTACCACGAGATAATGGGGGCTTTAGATGTGTAATCAACTCTTGGCTTAAAAGCATTATTCATCAGAGGTGACTTTGAGACTATTCAGATACTTAGCGAAAGAAGTGCTGGTGTCAACTGCTGGCGTAACGCTAATTCTATTATTGGTAATTTTAAGTGGTCGCTTTACTAGCTATTTAGGCCGTGTTGCAGAAGGCAAGATGACCTTCGAATTTCTCTTTATTATTTTGGGTTACCACATCCCCAGCTTCGTCCAAATGATCATGCCTTTGGCTTTCTTTTTGTCATTGTTGCTTGCCTTTGGTCGATTGTACATTGAAAACGAAATGTCGATACTTTTCTCCAGCGGCATCAGCAAAGTCAAGCTCGCTGGTTATACCTTAGGCATCGCGTTTTTGATTAGCCTATTTAGCGGAACCATAAACTTATGGCTTGCACCCGCCAGTGAATACAAGGCTGCCGAGGCATCTGAACAGCAAAATCAGCTCTCCACTTTTGATTTCCTTATTCCAGGTCGCTTCGAAGGCAGCGGCCAGCGAACCACTTACATTGACAGCTTTACTCCAGATGAAGGCTGGATGAATCAGATCTTCATTTCTGACGTCCTTCGTCAAAAAGGTAAAAGCATTCCAGTTCAAACTTTCGCGGCTAACGCTGAACAGTTACGCATCAGTTCAAAAGGCGACCAAAACTATCTGGTATTCAAAAACGGCACTCGCTATGAAGGCCAACCTGGCACAGCAGAGTATCGCATTACGCAATTTGATACCTATGCTGTGCGCATGGAGAATCAAGCCAGGCCAACGATTGATGAGCCCTATACACAAAGCACACTAGCGCTTATCAAGAGTGATCGCAAGATTGATAAAATTGAGCTGCAATGGCGCATTTCTTTGGTCATTATCATTCCAATTCTGGCCATTATTGGCTTGTCTTTGAGTCAGGTTAACCCACGCCAAGGACGCTTCTTTAAAATGCTGCCCGCTATTCTCATTATGATTCTTTATCTTGCCTTACTTATTTGGGGCAGAACCGGATTGGAAAAAGGCAAATTACCAATGCAATTAGGCTTGTGGTGGATTCATGGCCTATTTATGCTCTTGGCTGCCTTTTTATTTGCCCAGTACAATCAAGTCTTTCAACGCCGCAAAGCAAAATTACCAAACACTCTAGAGACTGACGAAGCATTATGAAAAAAATAGATCAATACATTGCCAGCAGTGTGTTATGGGCATTTTTGATTGTTGCACTGGTCTTACTGGGACTGGACTTTGCTCTCACTTTTATCGAACAAATAAAGAAGGTGAATGACAACTATACCGTAGCCTCTTTGCTGCAAGTTATTCTGTATCGCTTACCCGGAAAATTCGCTGAATATGTGCCCATTGCATCTTTAATTGGCACCTTAATGGGACTTGGCACTTTGGCTGCCACTTCTGAATTAACCGTAATGCGCGCTGCCGGCATGCCTATTTGGCGCATTGGCTTTGCCGCTTGCCAACCCATCCTATTAGTGTCTTTGATAGGACTTGGCGTATCGGAATTTGTTTCCCCTATTACTGAACAAAAAGCCAATTTAATCGAAAAGTTTCAAGACCAAAAGAGTGGTGAATTTTCACTTACTGGTGGCGTTTGGCTAAAAGCTGACAATCGTTTTATATACATAGACGCGGCTGACAACAATGGCAAACTATATGGTGTGGAAATTTTCACCCCTCAAGATCAGAAGCTCATCAGTGTTAAAAAAGCCACAACCGCGGAACATGTTTCTGACTCATTATGGCAATTAAACCAAGTCTCCGAGACACGTTTTTTAGAAGATAGTATTCAGGTTAATCATTTTGCTTCTCAAGATTGGAACATCAACATCAAACCTGAACACTTGTATCTGGCCTCTCAAGATCCTGAGACTTTATCTCTTAGCCAGTCTCTGAGTTATCAGATCTATCTTCATCGCCAAAATTTAGACGCTTCTCAATATGAATTGGAATTTTGGATCATTGCACTAAGACCCATCGCCGCCATGGCCTTGGTATTGGTTGCCCTTTCTAGTGTATTTGGTCCATTAAGATCTTCCACCATGGGTGGCAGAATTTTCTCTGGCGTATTGATTGGTTTAGCCTTTCAAAATGCGCTTAATTTATTTGGTCGCATGAGTGTTGCTGTGGACTTCCCTCCCGCTATTGGCGTCAGCATCCCAATTGCCATTTGCCTACTAGCGGGAATCATTTTGATGAGAAGACGCGGTTAAGCGTCTTCTTTTTTAGACCCTTAAGCAAACCTAGCTTGCCCCCATAAAACGACCAATCCGAGACAAAGCTTGTCGAATTTTATCTTCATCATTGGCATAAGCAAAACGCACGTAATGATGGGCCTTTTCTTCGCCAAAATCCGCACCTGGAGTTAATGCCACATATTCTTGCTCAAGCAAATCAAGACACCAGTCCATCGCATTATCGGTAATCGCAGACACATCCACATAGACATAAAAAGCCCCTTGGGCAGGCGCAATGACAGGCAAACCCAAGGACTTTAGACCGTCTAACAATACCTTACGCCGCTGACTAAAAATCTGTCGCCGCTGTTCACACTCCGCCAACACATCAGGCTGAAAGGCTCGTATTGCTGCATATTGCGAAACGCTTGGCGCGGATATAAAAAGGTTTTGCGCTAACTTAGTAGCACCGTCCACAGCCCACTCAGGTACGACTAACCAGCCAAGTCGCCACCCCGTCATAGCAAAATACTTAGAAAAACTGTTGATCACAAACACATCATCAGACAGGGACAATGCGGTGAAATCATCACCTTCGTACACTAACCCTTGATATATTTCGTCCACCAGAAGATGACCACCAAGAGAAGCCACCGTTCGCCACATAGAGGCTAAGTATTCTTTACTCAATACCGCTCCAGTAGGATTGGCAGGGGATGCCAGCCAAACGCCTGCGGTATGCTCTTGCCAAGCGTCTTTAACCTGTTGCTCAGTAAGGGAAAAAGCATGCTTTGGCGCAGTCGACAACCTATTTGGTCGACCTCCCACCTGCATGACAAAATGACGATTACAAGGATAACAAGGGTCTGGCATCAAGACTTCATCGCCAGCATTTATCATCAAAGATGACATTAGCAACAAAGCCCCTGACGCACCGGGAGTAACAACAATTCGCTGCGGCGCAACCTTGACATGGTAGCGAGAAGCGTAATAATCGCTAATTGCCTGTTTTAATTCAGGTAAACCGGTTGCGGCGGTGTAACCTGTTTGGTGCTGCAAAATGGCTTGCACACCTGCCGCTTCCACTTGGTTTACTGCTGAGAAATCAGGCTCTCCGATTTCTAGGTGAATAACGGGGTGGCCTTGTGCCTCTAGCGCTTTGGCTCTTTCCAGTACCGCCATGACTTGGAAAGGGGAAATCTGTTCAACGCGAGCGGCTAGGGTGCGCTTTTTCATCCGAGGATCTCTACCTAATTTAAAGTTTTCGTCACATTTTGCGCAAAAAAAGTGGTGAACAGCCAAATTATCTGGTAAGTTCTCGGCCGAAAAATAAACCACCTAATTTTTATTGGTTACAGGTTACCACAACGGATACCTGCGAAGTGAGGCAATGCGTATGCCAGATATGAAGCCAGATTCATTAATGAAAGACTTCACTCCTTATGTTGCTAAGGAAGGCGAAGAATACATGAACGAGAACCAGTTGGCGCATTTTAAAAGCATCTTACTCAACTGGAAGCAAAACCTAATGGAAGAGGTTGATCGCACAGTTCACCACCTTAAAGAAGAGGCGGTTAACTATGCCGACCCTAATGACCGAGCCAGCCAAGAAGAAGAGTTCAGCTTGGAACTACGTGCTCGTGATCGCGAACGCAAACTGGTGAAAAAAATCTCTCAGACCATCGAAGCCATCGACAATGACGATTATGGTTACTGTGAAGAATGTGGCATTGAAATCGGCATTCGCCGTTTAGAAGCTCGCCCAACGGCAACCATGTGTATTGATTGCAAAACGCTTGCTGAAATCAAAGAGAAGCAAATCGGCGGTTAATTCGTGGCTTCGCGCTACATTGGTCGCTTTGCACCCTCACCAACTGGCCCACTTCATTTTGGCTCGCTAGTCAGCGCATTAGCGAGCTATCTTGATGCCAAGCAACACTCTGGTTCATGGCTGATTCGCATTGAAGATGTCGACGGCACACGATGTAAAAGTCAATACGTAGAGCAGATACTCACCACACTGAACAGCTACCAACTCTTCTCTGATGAGAACCCCATAAAACAAAGTGACTTTACTCAAGAGTATCAAGATCATCTCAATCTATTAAAACAACAAGAGCAGATTTTTCCTTGTAACTGCACTCGCCACTCATTACAAGCTCATCAAGGTCGACACCCACACATTTGCCAAAGCAACGAGCTTAACCCTCATTCTTGGCGTCTAAAAAGCAGCGATGTCATTTATCGCTATCATGATGGCATTCAGGGTGAGTTGATATTTCATCATGATCTAAATAACAATTGTCCCGTACTGAAGCGCAAAGACGGTTACTTCTCCTATCAACTGGCTGTAGTGGTGGATGATCATAGACAAGAGATCAGCCATCTTGTCAGAGGCGCAGACTTAATAGACACCACAGCACAACAACTGCATCTGTACGCCTTACTAGGCTGGGAAGCCCCTCAGATCAGTCACATTCCTTTAGTGGTAAATCAAGCTGGTGACAAGATAAGCAAACAAAATCATGCTAAAGCCATTCAGAATGGCGATCTTGACACCTTGCTCATTGCCTTGAGTTACCTTGGCATGCACATTCAAGCGAGCAACATTGATGAAGCACTCAACAAAGCCATATTGATGTGGGACAAACATGCCTTGTTCGGTCAGAGTAAGATCACCCTTGCGGAACAACATAGACACCTAATCGAATAAGTTCGGCTCTTCACCCTACAGCACACAGATTTGACTAAGCTATTCCCCCAAATCTAACTGCATGTGTATAATCGTTACACTGGTTACAAGAGGTGACACTCAATGCACAGCATCATGATCATTTGCCCTGATAATTCATTGCTCAAAGAATCAGAAAGGTGGCTTTCAAAATACGGCTTTCAAATCAACACCAGCCAATCTTTTGAACAAGCCAATAAATATTATGATCTTTCTGCTTTTGATTTGATGTTGGTCGATCAGGTGACTATTGAACAACTTAGCGACCCTGCCAAGGAGGTCCCCAACACCCCAAAACACATTGTACTTGACGCTAAACCCAGCCTTAGCACAGGTGTAAACTGTATGGCTGAAGGTGCGGTTTATTATTTACCCTTACCAACAGATACAGAAACTTTACTCAAGCATGTGGTAAACACCTTAGAGCAAAACGATCAACAACAAAGCACGCACAAGCTCTTCGACAATACGCCTCTAGGACCTCGTTTATTTGCCCAACCAGACAGAGAGGAAACCCTTCCCCTAGGTACGCTAGGAAGCGGCATTATTGGCCAGTGTCCGCCTATGCAGGAACTCTTTAGGGACATGCGCAAAGTGGCTGGCACGGATGTCACAGTACTGATAAGGGGCGAGTCTGGGACAGGCAAAGAATTGGTTGCCAAAGCTCTGCATAACCTTAGCCAAAGACACAAGCATGCTATCATCAGCGTGAACTGCGCCGCCATTCCAGAAAACCTAATAGAATCAGAACTTTTTGGCCATGAGAAAGGCGCATTTACTGGTGCCACAGCAGCTCACGACGGTCTCATTTTTGCAGCTGACAAGGGCACCTTATTCCTCGACGAAATTGGCGAATTACCCCTTGAAGCCCAAGCTCGACTGCTTAGAGTATTACAAGAAGGCGAGATACGCAGAGTAGGGGCAACACAATCCACTAAAGTGGACATTCGCCTCATTACAGCAACCCACAGAAACCTCTTTGAAATGGTCAAAAACGGACAATTTCGTGAAGACCTATATTACCGACTTTATGTGATGGAATTACTCTTGCCACCTTTACGAGAAAGAGACAATGACATTTCAATTCTAGCCGAAGCCTTATTGGAAAAAACTTGCCAAAAGCACAATCGCCCAGCATTACCTTATAGTCGCAGTTTTGATAAAGCCATTCGCGCGCACAATTGGCCTGGCAATGTTAGAGAGCTGGAAAACGCCATTGAACGAGCCGTTATTTTAAGCCCACTAGACAGAGTAGAAGCCGCTAATTTGAAACTGGCAAGCCAACAAAGCTCAACTGACGCTGACAACAAGAATACAAAGGAGGAAACCTCCGCGTCCTTACCACAAGGCACCACATTAGACGATTACTTCAAACACTTTGTTTTAACGCACCAGCACAAAATGACAGAAACACAGCTTGCACACTCTTTGGGCATCTCACGAAAAAGCTTATGGGAAAGAAGACAAAAACTGGCAATCCCCAAAAAAGTAACAACCGAAAAGTAACAAGTGTTACCTAAATACTCAATAAAACAGATTAAAATTGTAAAAAAAGTGTACAGAAATTTACCAAAAACCATTAAAATCAGCACCTTAGCATTTCTGGCATAACTAATGCCTTATATATGGCACAACGATAATAAGATTGACCAAAAATAAAAATAAGTTAATCGTCGTATGTAATGTTCTTAACAATAAAAATAACAACTAAGAACACCGTGGCCTCTTAAAATAAAAATAAAATCTGAGGCCATGGATGGAAAATCGCTTTGGATAATTGATTTTTTTTGATATATAAGCCTTAGGGCGATGAAAACATTGCAAAAATAAAAATAAGACCAAGTAGAACTGCAAAAGCAGCGCGGACATTGTTTTCGGAACTAGTATCTTCATGTATCCAAAGCGATTATTTTATTTCTAATTGCCTTTCCTTTTCTCAAAACTCCAACAAAATCCTCTAATCAGCATGATAAATCGTGTAACTTTTCACCATCGCGTGTAAAATGCCACAATCGTTAACTTTAAAAATTGTCATCTAATGCTCACAGGACTTAAATCTCTGGTACGTAAAGCTACTTCTGCACTTCTCCCATCACAAGAGCAGACTTATCCAATTATCATACCTCGCGATAAACATAATCTCTCTCGACAAGACTTAAGCGCAAATGCAGTAAAGGTATTGTACCGTCTTAACAAAGCCGGCTATGAAGCCTACCTAGTTGGCGGCTGCATTCGGGATCATTTAATTGGCATTGAACCAAAAGACTTTGACGTGGTAACCAAGGCCACCCCTGAAGAAGTACACGCGCTATTTTCTAACTCACGCCTAATTGGTCGCCGTTTCCGCTTGGTACACGTCACTTTTGGCCGAGAAATCATTGAAGTATCCACCTTCCGTGCTAATACGTCACAAGAAAAAGCACCAGAAATAGAGCAAAAATCCCTAAAAGGCAAAGACTCTGCTCGCTCCAGTCACGGCATCATTCTACGAGACAATGTTTACGGTAACATTGAAGAAGACGCCGAGCGACGTGATTTCACCTTTAATGCGCTCTATTACAATGTAGAAGACTTCAGTATTCACGATTATTGCGGCGGCCTAGCAGACATTAAGAACAAACAAATTCGCATTATCGGTGACCCTCGTCAGCGCTATCAGGAAGACCCTGTGCGAATGCTCAGAGCCATTCGTTTTGCCGGCAAACTGGGCTTTGATATTGAAGCCAACACAGCGGCTCCTATCAAGGAAATGGCCCATCTACTGGATCACATTCCACCAGCTCGTCTATTTGAAGAGGTACTCAAACTATTAGGCAGTGGCAACGGCATCAAGACCTTCGAGCTATTGCGCGAATATGGTTTATTCCGCTACCTATTCCCTGATACGGATGCACTTTTGCAAAGCGGCTGGAAACGTCAGGACATTGATCCTGAAGCCTTTATTTTACGTGGTCTAAAAAACACCGATGAGCGCATCCAAGGCGGCAAAAGTACAGCACCTTATTTTCTTTATGCCATTTTATTGTGGCCGAGCGTGGCTTTGCGTCATGAAGAATTTATGGCTCAAGGCATGCCGGTAACACCAGCACTTCACCAAGCCGCTAATATGGTACTGGACAATCAAGTAGCTTCAACCGCTATTCCGCGTCGTTTCTCTACGCCGATGAGAGAAATTTGGGACATGCAATTACGTTTGCCTAAACGCTATGGTAAACGCGCTTTCCAGCTTTTAGAGCACCCAAGGTTTCGCGCTGGTTTCGACTTTTTGTTAATCCGTGAACACAGCGGCACTGAGCTGAACGGATTAGGAGAGTGGTGGGAAGCCTTCCAATTTGGCAACGAAAGCCAGCAACGTGAGCTAATTAAACAAATTGATAAGCACACCAACAACAAAGAAGCGCCCAAAAAGCGCCGCCCTCGACGCCGCCGCAAAAGCAATGGGCCACAGCTCGAAAACAAACCAGATTAAGCGTAAGGTAATAGCATGACAACCGCCTACATTGGCCTTGGCAGCAATCTAGAAAAACCTCTTGAGCAAATTCGTCGTGCCATTAAGGCACTTTCTAAACACCCCAGTTTGCACAATATAAGTGTGTCGAATATTTATGGCAGTAAACCAGTTGGGCCTCAAGATCAACCAGACTATGTTAATGCTGTTGCACGCTTTGATACTGCACTTTCTAGCATGGCTTTGCTTGATCTTCTACAGAGCATTGAACAGGATCATCAAAGAGTTCGCGAACGCCATTGGGGACCGCGCACCTTAGACCTAGATCTGTTATTGTATGGCAACGAGCAAATTGATTTACCAAGACTAACTGTGCCACACCCTTTTATGCTTGAACGCGGCTTTGTTATCCAGCCGCTTCATGATCTTGCTCCTGATATGCTCTTGGCAAATGGCACAACCGTTACCGAGCAGTTACACCAACTTGATACCAGCGATTTGGTTATTATCACAGAAGAATAAAATATGTACTCAGACAACTCTCAGAAAAAGCTGACAAAGCCAGTTACCCTCTCTACCTTGAAACAAATGAAGGCAGACAAAGAAAAAATTACCTGCTTAACCTCCTATGATGCGTCCTTTACCCATGTTATGAATGTGGCTGGTGTGGAAATCATTTTAGTAGGCGACTCATTAGGCATGGTCATTCAAGGACAAGACAGCACCTTACCCGTGACCATTGAAGACATGTGCTACCACACTGCAGCGGTAAAACGCGGCAACAGCCATGCGTTCATTTTAACGGATATGTCTTTTATGAGTTACAGCACACCAGAGCAAGCATTAGACAATGCCGCCAAACTCATGCAAGCTGGCGCCAATATGGTAAAACTAGAAGGTGGAAGTTGGCTTGCTGATACCATTAAACTACTGAGCCAACGTGGTATTCCTGTTTGCGCGCATTTAGGATTAACTCCCCAATCAGTACATAAGCTAGGCGGCTACAAGGTACAAGGTAAAAGCCATGATGCCGCAGAGCTTTTATTGGAAGAGTCATTACATCTAGTGGAAGCAGGCGCGGATATTTTATTGTACGAATGCATTCCAACTGAACTGGGTAAAATGCTGACTGAGTCCGTCCCCGTGCCAACGATCGGTATTGGTGCCGGTCATCACACTGACGGACAAGTTCTGGTGCTACACGACATGCTAGGCATCAATCTTGGCCACACGCCACGCTTTGTGAAAAACTTTTTAACCGACGGCCGCAATGTCACACAAGCCTTTGAAGCTTATGTCAAAGAAGTAAAAGACACGAGTTTCCCAGGACCAGAGCACGGATTTAAATCATAATGCAGACGTTTCATACCATTGTCGAATTACGCGCAGCACTGAAAACCCTACGCTTACAAGACAAAAGCATCGCTTTTGTGCCCACTATGGGGAATTTACACGACGGCCACATGTCACTCATTCGTCGCGCAGCGCATGAAGGCGATATCGTGGTTTCTTCCGTGTTTGTGAATCCAATGCAATTCTCTGCTAATGAAGATCTTGAGCGTTACCCAAAAACCTTAGAGGAAGACAAAAAAGTACTGGAAGCCAATGGCTGCCATTACTTGTTTGCCCCAGACGCTCTGGAAATGTACCCAGATGGTAAACGTAGCCAGACCCAGATCGAAGTCATGGGTTTATCTGATATTTTATGTGGGGCCTCTCGACCAGGCCACTTTGTCGGCGTAGCCACTGTGGTCACCAAATTATTCAACATAGTGCAGCCAGATTGCGCTATTTTTGGTAATAAAGATTTTCAACAATTGAAAGTCATCGAAGACATGACACGCGACCTTAGCTCAAATGTTCGTATCATAGGTGTCGACACGGCACGAAATGACAATGGTTTGGCAATGAGTTCACGTAATGGCTATTTAACAGAACAAGAACGAGACATTGCACCAACAATGTACAAAACCTTGCTATGGGCAAAAGAACAGCTTATAGCAAACCGCGCGAGTCACGAGGAAATCCGCGAACAAGCTCAACAGAAGCTTGAAGCGGCAGGCTTCCGTCGTGATTATTTTGAAATCCGCGCACAAGATAATTTACAAACACCAACCGAGGAAGAGAAAAGCCTAGTCATTTTGGCTGCGGCACATCTAGGCAGCGCTCGTTTAATTGATAACTTGCGCGTTGAGCTTGGCTAAGTTTTGAATCTAAGCATTCAAGACACCAACACCTAATTCACTTTCACTATACGAGGGAGATTGTAATGCGTTCACCCACTGAATTCTCTGCTTGGAAAAAACTCGCAGAACATCAACAGCAAATGGCATCTGTTGATATGACATCTATGTTTGCTGCTGACCCTAAACGTGCAGAAACATACCAAGCCTCCGCTGCTGGCTGGACATTAGATTACGCAAAGAACCGCGCCAACGATACAACACTTTCGCTACTTACAGAATTAGCACAAGAAGCTGGCATGGAACAAGCCATTGAAAACATGTTCAGTGGCGCGCACATCAACAATACGGAAGATCGTTCGGTTTTACATGTTGCATTACGCGCTAGCCAAGCACAACAAACCTTAATGGTTGATGGTGTGAACGTGTTAGCGGAAGTTCGTTCAACCCTTAAACAAATGGAAAAATTTGTTTGGCAATTACAAAGCGGACAATGGCGTGGCTACTCCAACCATCGCATCACCGATGTCGTTTCCATTGGTATTGGAGGTTCTTATCTAGGCCCCAAAGTGGTTGCTGAAGCTCTCACACCTTACACTCAACAGCAAATCAAGGTTCACTTTGTTGCCAATATTGACGGCTCTGACATCACCGAAAAACTAAAAAAGCTAAACCCTGAAACCACGGTATTTGTTATTTCTTCTAAGTCTTTTGGCACCTTAGAAACCCTCTACAATGCCAACGCAGCTCGGGATTGGTTCTTGCGCAATGGCGGTCCAGAAAACTTGATTCATAAGCATTTTGCGGCGGTCAGCTCGAATGTGAAGAAAGCCGTTGCCTTCGGTATTGCTGAAGCGAACATCTTCCCAATGTGGGACTGGGTTGGTGGACGTTACTCTTTATGGTCAGCAATTGGCTTACCGATTGCCATCGCCGTTGGTATGGAAAACTTCTATGCACTCTTAGACGGTGCACACCAAATGGATGAACACTTCCGTACTGCGCCATTAGAAGAAAACCTACCCGTACTCATGGGCACCTTGGGCGTTTGGTACATTAACTTCCACAACGCACAGACCCATGCTTTGATTCCTTACGATCACTATTTACGCGCTTTACCAGCACACATCCAACAACTGGATATGGAAAGTAACGGTAAAGCCAACCTAGTGAATGGCGACGGTGTAACAACCGATACTGGCCCGATCATTTGGGGTGGTGCCGGCACGAATGGTCAACACGCTTACCATCAACTGCTGCACCAAGGCACTCGTTTTGTCCCTGTCGACTTTATTGCGCCACTAACAACGCACAACCCTGTTGCGGATCATCACGCTCAGCTGTTCGCTAATTGCTTAAGTCAATCACAAGCTTTAATGGTGGGTAAGAACCTAGAACAAGCACAAAAAGAACTACGTGATGCAGGCGCGGACGAAGAGCAAGTCGTCGCCATTGCACCGCACAAAGTGATTCCAGGCAATCGACCGAGTAACACCTTACTAACGGACAAGATGACACCAGCCAGCGTTGGCGCTCTGATTGCTCTGTATGAACACCGTACTTTTGTACAAGGTACCATTTGGGGGATTAACTCCTTCGATCAATGGGGCGTTGAACTGGGTAAAGTTCTGGGTACAGACATCTACAACCGCCTTGTAAGTGACAGTGACAACAGCGAGCTGGACGCTTCCACACAAGCGTTAATTACCGCGTTTAAGAAAGCTCAGTCATAACACAGACACAAGCCTTTCTAAAAACACCAGCCTCGGCTGGTGTTTTTGTTTCCAACGTCCGATTCCATTATTAACAGCACATAACAAATAATTTACACAATCACATAACAAGCGAACCAAATAAAGTGGTTGTTCATAGTCTAAACTTTTATATTGACACTGAAATAGAAGCTCTCTCATAACGAGCCTTATGCTTGCGTAAAATGGCAGCAAAGGAGCTCGAAAATAGTCGCAGCACATTTCTATTCAATCACTTGTGTCATGTTTCAATTGATCATTCTGAGCGAGGCTTGAATGACTTTAATCAAAAAAAATATCTGGGCGGCCTTCTATCTTACTGCCGTCATTTGGCTGATTTTTTTCACTGCGGCCAGTTTCGTTAGTTATCAAACTGTCTATGAAGAGTACACATCCGAACAAAAAAAGTTAATGTCGTTAACGGCCAACTCCATGCAGTCTATTTTACGCCAGTACGAAGTCTTGCTCGATCTGGTGGCCAAAGAGGTTATTTACTATGGAGAATTAGCTGACAAGGACACCATTCAAAAGGTGATGGACTCTGTCGTGGAGGTGGATAATTCCATGTTGGGAGTTGGTTTATTTTTACCTCATGGCGATGTGTATGTTGCTTCCTCCGGCGTGAAACTCCCTGCAAATTTTAATTTACTCGCACAACCAGAAAATCGCGAAAGCTTCCAACAAACACTAGCATCAAACAAGATGGTGATGGGGCGTACTTACCAGAGCGAAGTGCTGAAAACCATCGCCTTCCCTTTACGCAAATCTGTTGTCGACCTTGACGGTAATGTTTTATTCGTACTGTCCACCGTAATCGATATTTCGAAAGGTTTTAAATTTTTCTTCGAGGGCGAAAGCAATCAAAACAACGACGACCTCTATCTTTATCGCGGCAGTGATAATTACTTGCAAATAGTCTTGCCTCATAATCAGTTTGATCCTGAGATTTACAACTATCAAATCCCTCAAGCCAACATTAATCAAGCCTTTCGGGCATTAGAGCAAAATAAAGGTCTAAGCATTGAAGACATTAAAACGAATGAACTGGAAGTGATTACCACCAGTGTGCTACCGGGTCCAACTAGCAAAGCTGTAAGCCGTTATTTAGCTGAATACGATTTGTGGGCCGAACTTAAGTTAGATGACAACTACGTAATGAGTCTCTTCTTCAAAGAGTTACAAGTGCTTATTGGCATTTTTGCCAGTTCATTGCTGCTAATTTATTTGTTATTCAGAGGCATTGCCAGCAATGAAAAACGCATAAAAGATGCCTTAGAACATCAAGCCAATCATGATTATCTAACCAAACTCAACAATCGGTTTTATTTGGATCAACAGCTTATCTCAATGGAAAAAGACAAACTGTATTATCTTATTTTCATTGATTTAGACAATTTCAAAGCCATCAACGATGGTTATGGTCATGAAATCGGTGATAAGGTACTTTGCCTTGTGGCAGAAAGACTGCAATCCTTAGTCAGTCCATTGGATGTTTTGGTACGCTATAGCGGCGACGAATTCATCATCATTATGTTTAGCAAAAATGAAAAAAACATCCATTTCTTCTGTAAAGCCATCCAAGATAATTTGGCTTTACCGACTACGATTGGCGATTTTCGCTTTGTATTAAGTGCCAGCATTGGGGTCGCTGCTTTTCCTGAAGATGGACACAATCTGGATGAGCTGAAACGCTTTGCTGATCTAGCCATGTATGAAGCGAAAAAAACACGCAATACCATCACCTTCTTCCGCGAAGATTTCAAACAAGCTTACCATTATCGCTCGCAACTAGAACAAGAACTCAAAAAAGCCTTATTGCAGAATGAAATGTACATGATGTATCAGCCGCAAATCAGTATTGATGGCAACTCTTTTGGCGTAGAAGCTCTGGTACGTTGGGAAAACAAATTACTAGGATATGTGCCGCCAGATAAATTCATTCCTGTTGCAGAAGCTTGTGGTCTCATGTTGCCAATTGGCGAATTTATCATCGACCAAACCTTTACTGACATGATAGAGATTCAAAAAGAAACAGGCTTATCTGTGAGTGTCTCCATCAATATTTCAGTTCGCCAATTCCAGCATAATGAGTTCTTCGATAGGTTGATAGATTTGATAGAAAAACACTCCTTTATCTATGTCGAGCTTGTTCTGGAAGTCACTGAGAACCTCTTTATTGATGATGTGATTGGCATTAAACAACTCATGACCAAAATACGTAAGAAGGGGATCCGCATTTCTTTAGACGACTTCGGCACTGGCTATTCGTCATTGAGCTTACTAAATCAATTACCCATTGATGAACTCAAAATAGACAAGAGTTTTGTCGATGATATCACCACTAACAGCAATACTCTGGCCATGGTAGAAGGCATCATTGCGATCGCAAGAAGATTGAATATCATCACAGTGGTGGAAGGGGTAGAAACGGACGAACAGAGACAAATTCTGGCCGATTTACATTGTGATATCTTCCAAGGCTATCACTTCTCAAAACCATTAAAAATAAATGATCTTAAGAAGTACATCTCTTCAAATACGAACTTGTTAGGTGTCACCAATTAAAAAGCATAAAAGACACTTTTAGTACAGGCTATGATTCTACAACAGTAGCGCTTTTAATTTTACGGCTCCCCTTTTCCATATAAGCACAAAAAAAACCACCCAGTATTCACTGAGTGGTTTTATTATCCAATACCTTAATACAACTTAAATGTATTCGACTTTTTCGATCTCGTAGACAGCTTCGCCACTTGGAATTTTCACCGACACTTCATCGCCTTCTAGTTTACCAATAATGGCCTTGGCGATCGGAGAAGCATAAGAGATTTTCTTTTCCTTCACATCAGCTTCATCATCACCTACGATCTGATAAGTCACTGTGCCTTCTGTGTCAACATTATATAAAGTCACTGTCGTGCCAAATACAACCTTGCCAGTAGCCGTCATTGACTTCACATCAATTACTTGAGAATCAGCCAGCTTACCTTCAATCTCTTTAATGCGACCTTCAGTGAAGCCCTGCTCTTCACGAGCAGCATGATATTCTGCGTTTTCTTTCAAGTCACCGTGCTCACGAGCTTCTGCAATATCCGCTATCACACGTGGACGCACTACACTTTTCAGATGGTTCAACTCTTCTCTTAAACGAGCTTCCCCTTCAACTGTCATTGGAACTTTATTCATTATTTCCCCAAGTGCAAATCTTGTAATCTTCTGACTTTGGTTTCACCAGTTAAACCAATTGCCAAACTTGTCGCCTCAGCGCCAGCCAATGTTGTAGTGTAACAAACCTTGCGCTGTAATGCTGTACGACGTATCAAAGAAGAATCTGTGATCGCTTGAGTACCAGAAGTGGTGTTAATAATGTAATCGATCTCGCCATTTTTCATCATATCAACGATATGCGGACGACCCTCATTCACCTTATTCACCTTACGTACATCAACACCTTGTTCAGTAAGATATTTTGCCGTACCTTCCGTACCCACTAAATCAAATCCTTGCTCTGCTAAGCGACGAGCCACAGCAACCGCACCTTCTTTGTCCATATCACGAACACTGATAAAAGCGCGTCCAGATGTTGGCAATACTGTACCACCACCTAGTACGGCTTTACCAAAGGCTTCAGGGAAGCTATCACCAACGCCCATGACTTCACCTGTGGATTTCATTTCTGGCCCAAGAATTGGGTCAACACCTTGGAACTTGTTGAATGGGAATACCGCTTCTTTCACACTGTAATAAGCAGGAATAATTTCTTCGGTGAACCCTAGCTCAGCAAGGGTTTTACCTGCCATCACTAAGGCTGCTACCTGTGCCAAAGAACGACCAATACACTTAGATACGAATGGTACAGTACGTGAAGCTCGAGGATTCACCTCAATAACGTAGATTTCACCATCTTGCACAGCCAACTGAGTGTTCATCAAGCCCACTACGCCCAATTCCAGCGCCATCTTCTTAATCATGCTGCGGATTTGATCTTGAATGTCGACAGACAAAGAGTAAGGAGGCAAAGAACACGCCGAGTCACCAGAGTGAACTCCGGCTTGCTCAATGTGTTGCATGATACCGCCAATCACCACTTGCTCACCGTCAGACACACAGTCGATGTCGATCTCGATAGCGGCATTCAGGAAATGATCAAGCAACACTGGGCTGTCATTAGACACTTTAACGGCGGTCGTCATATAACGCGTCAATTCTTTCTCGTTATAAACGATTTCCATAGCACGGCCCCCCAATACATAAGAAGGGCGAACCACTAACGGATAACCGATTTCAGCCGCTTTAACGATGGCTTGTTCGGTTGAACGTACTGTCGCGTTTTTCGGTTGCTTGTAACCAAGACGCTGGATCATGCTTTGGAAACGCTCACGGTCTTCCGCACGGTCAATGGCTTCTGGCGACGTACCAATGATTGGCACACCTTCGTTTTGTAGCGCACGAGCAATTTTTAGAGGTGTTTGACCACCGAATTGCACAATCACGCCTTTTGGCTGCTCGGTACGTACGATTTCTAATACGTCTTCCAAGGTAACTGGCTCAAAGTACAAACGATCAGACGTATCGTAGTCAGTAGATACGGTTTCTGGGTTACAGTTCACCATGATGGTTTCGTAACCGTCATCACGCAAACCTAATGCCGCGTGCACACAGCAATAGTCAAACTCAATACCTTGACCGATACGGTTTGGACCACCGCCTAGGATAATAACCTTGTCTTTATCACTCGGTGCGGCTTCACATTCGTCTTCGTAGGAAGAGTACATGTAAGCGGTATTGGTCGCGAATTCTGCCGCACAGGTATCCACACGCTTGTAAACTGGGTGAACCTGCAATAAGTAACGACGTTCACGAAGAGATTTTTCCGTCACTTGTAACAAAGATGCTAGGCGCGCATCGGAGAAACCTTTACGCTTTAGACGACGCATTACATCATAAGTCATGTGCGCTAGACCTTTATCTGCCAACGCCATCTCTTCTTTGATGATGTCTTCGATCTGCACCAAGAACCAAGGATCAACACCGGTTACCGCGTAAAGCTCATCAACCGTCATACCGGCACGGAAAGCATCACCTATGTACCAAATACGATCGGCACCAGGAGATTGCAGTTCGTGAGACAGTTTCTCTTTGCTGTTTTCTTCCGCCAGATCCAACTGAGGATTGAAACCGTCAGAACCAGTCTCCAAACCACGCAAGGCTTTTTGCATAGACTCTTGGAAGTTACGGCCAATCGCCATGACTTCACCGACAGATTTCATTTGTGTGGTCAAACGGTCATTCGCGGTTGGGAATTTCTCAAAAGTAAAACGAGGAATTTTCGTTACCACGTAGTCAATTGCAGGCTCGAAACTTGCTGGCGTTTGACCGCCAGTGATGTCGTTCTGCAACTCATCTAGGGTGTAACCAATCGCCAATTTAGCGGCAATTTTCGCAATCGGGAAACCGGTCGCTTTCGATGCCAAAGCCGAAGAACGTGATACACGAGGGTTCATCTCGATGACCACCAAACGGCCGGTTTTTGGGTCCATACCGAACTGAACGTTAGAACCACCGGTTTCGACACCGATTTCACGCAATACTGCCAAAGAGGCATTACGCATGATTTGGTATTCTTTGTCTGTGAGAGTTTGCGCCGGTGCAACGGTAATAGAGTCACCCGTATGAACCCCCATGGCATCAAAGTTTTCAATGGCACAAACGATGATACAGTTATCATTTTTGTCTCGTACCACTTCCATTTCGTACTCTTTCCAACCGATCAATGATTCATCGATTAGCAATTCATTGGTAGGAGATAAATCCAAACCACGAGTACAAATTTCTTCAAACTCTTCCATGTTGTAAGCGATACCGCCACCAGTACCCCCCATGGTGAAAGAAGGACGAATAATACAAGGGAAGCCAACTTCAGCTTGAACCTTCAAGGCTTCTTCCATGTTGTGAGCGATACCCGCACGAGGACATTCTAGGCCGATCGACTTCATCGCTTCATCAAAACGATGACGATCTTCTGCCTTATCAATGGCATCTGCAGTCGCACCAATCATCTCAACCTTGTACTTTTCCAGTACACCATGACGCTCTAAATCCAGTGCACAGTTCAGCGCTGTTTGCCCACCCATGGTTGGCAATACTGCGTCTGGACGCTCTTTCTCAATGATTTTTTCAAGGGTTTTCCATTCAATCGGCTCGATGTAAGTCGCATCGGCCATCACAGGATCCGTCATGATGGTGGCTGGGTTAGAGTTTACCAGAATAACGCGGAAGCCTTCTTCTCGCAGGGCTTTACAAGCTTGCGCGCCAGAGTAGTCAAACTCACAAGCTTGACCGATTACAATTGGGCCGGCACCTAAAATTAAGACGCTTTTTATGTCAGTACGTTTTGGCATAATCTTTCGTTCCGCTCCTTTTAGGCTTTTGAGGCTTTGATGTTGTCAATAAATTGGTCGAACAAAGGCGCAACGTCATGTGGCCCTGGGCTCGCTTCTGGGTGACCTTGGAAGCTGAACGCTTGCTTATCGGTTCGACTAATTCCCTGCAAAGAGCCATCAAACAGAGACTTGTGAGTCATTTCCAAGTTGGCTGGCAAGCTGTCTTCGTCTACCGCAAAACCGTGGTTTTGGCTGGTGATCATCACAGTGCCTTGTTTGATGTCTTGAACTGGGTGGTTGGCACCGTGGTGACCAAACTTCATTTTCTTGGTCTTAGCGCCGCTGGCCAACGCCAACAACTGGTGACCAAGACAAATACCGAATACTGGAATCTCGGTTTCTAGAATTGCTTTAATCGCCGCAATCGCGTAGTCACATGGCTCTGGGTCACCAGGGCCGTTTGATAGGAAGACGCCATCTGGGTTCAAAGCCAACACATCACTTGCTGGCGTTTGGGCTGGCACGACGGTTAAGCGGCAACCACGCTCAACAAGCATACGTAGAATGTTTCGTTTCACACCGAAATCATAGGCAACAACATGAAATTCGGCGTTTTCTGGTGTCGTGTGACCTTTCACCAGATCCCAAGTAGACTCAGTCCACTGATAAGAATCTTGCACTGTCACTTCTTTGGCCAAATCCATGCCTTTTAGACCAGGGAACGCACGTGCCGCGGCAATGGCTTCTTCTTCATTGATATTTTCACCGGCCATGATACAACCCGCTTGAGCACCTTTTTCGCGGAGAATACGGGTAAGTTTTCGCGTATCAATATCGGCAATGCCGACCACACCTTTACGCTCTAGGTAAGCGGATAAAGTTTCTTCTTTACGCCAACTGCTGGCCAGTAAAGGAAGGTCTCGAATGATTAAGCCCGAGCACCACACTTGATCGGATTCTTCATCTTCAGAGTTGACACCTGTATTACCGATATGTGGATATGTCAGAGTGACCATTTGTCGAGCGTAGGAAGGATCTGTAAGAATTTCTTGATAACCTGTCATTGAGGTGTTGAATACCACCTCCGCGGTTGAGGAGCCATTCGCTCCGATCGACACGCCTTTGAATATTGTGCCGTCTTCCAGAGCTAGAATCGCTGATGTTGCCAAAGGAACCTCCCATTTAGAGCCTATCAGGTTGCAAAAAAGCGAGATAAGCCGGCGGCCCATCTCGCTTTTTCGTAATTGCGTTTTTGCCGTCTATTCATCTCTTCTGCCAAGATGAATCTCGCGTTCAAAAAATCTGCCTAATTTTACTCTTATCTACTCAGATCGTCCACCTAAGATTGGAATGGAAAAGGCTAAAAATCGCCTATTTTCGTGCTTTTTGATTAACCTTTTGGTCAAGAATATTTTCTTAGCAAAGTAAAGCGTCGGCGACTTTTTGCGCTACCTCATAACCTTTCAAATTGGCTAACAAGGTAAGAGCAAATACCATGGAAACGGCTGGCCCTTTTGCCGTTAACACATTACCATCCATGACCACAGGTTCATTAGCGAGCAATTCCGCTCCCGTTAAACCTAACTCGAACCCAGGATAACAAGTCGCTTGTTTATCCACTACAAAACCATGTGTACCGAATACAACCGCAGGCGAAGCACATATTGCAGCCAACAAAGCATCCTGAATATCGTGCTTTTCCAACATATCAATCAAAATTCGGCAATCGCGTAAATGCTCTGCTCCTGGCATACCTCCTGGTAGGGCGATAGCGTCAAACATGTGTTCAGATTGCTCACTAATCAAGCAATCGGCAATCAAACGACAACCATTGGACAAGGTCACTTGCACATCATCATGCACACTGGCTACCGTCACCGTTACGCCACCACGTCGCAATACATCAATAATGGTGATGGTTTCAATGTCTTCGCTACCATTCGCAACGGGAACCAATACTGTCGCCATGTTTTTTCCTCAAGATTATTTGGCTCTGTTTAAAGTGTATAAACAAGCAGCCTCTCTACCTGCAACCGTCTTGTAATAATTATGACGGCGTCCAACCAGTTCAAAACCCAAGCTCTCATACAAACGAATCGCTTCCATATTGGATTCGCGTACTTCCAATAAGAACTCTTTCACCCCTTTGTTTGTCAATTCTTGCAACCAATTTAATGTCATGGCTTTGGCTAAGCCCTGACGACGCACACGCTGATCTACCAAAATCAATTCTAGTTCTGATTGATCAACCGCACGCGAAGCCGTAAGCCAAGCAGCAATGGTTTGCGGATTTTGTACCTCACATACCACCCAATTTAAACGTACAGCTAAAGCATCTGAAATCAATGTTTTCCCCCACGGATGAGGGTTGGATTGTGTGTCCAAACGCTCTAAACCTAATACATCGGATTCAACAGTGGGACGAATCAAGTAGGTTGAATTCATAAGGGTAACGCCACATTTTATTATTGGATTAACGGGACGAAAAGAAGCTCGTTTGCATCGTCTGCCAAGCTTCCTTCCGCAATTCTGGGATTCGATGTAACTCTGACAAACTGACGATCCGCGCGGTCGGATACGATTTTAAAGGACTGTCGGCTGGTAAATCATCAATTAATTGCGCGATATTAGCGCCCGCCACGACCAACCAAACATCCGATGAAAAGGATTGAGTCCAACGTTTAATAGAGGACTCTAATAACCCCAAAAGCCAATCCGTTCGCATAATAAAATGAGGGTTTTTCAATTCTCCTGGCCAACTTAAATGGTAACTTTGCCAATGATCTGTTGGATCCTTGAGCAAAGCTTGAGCCATTTTTAAAGCCAAATGTTCAATCTCTCCTTGTTGTGTAAATAAAACGGGGACATCTGAAATGATTAATAATTTTTCTGCCAATGCAAAAGCGTAGACATTTAACTGAGTCACTTGAGTAACACCAGTCTCAGGTTGAGGTTCGATATCCACCGCTCGTTCTTCAATGGGCTGCAAATCTTCTACTATGATTTCAGGTGCGGCATTAAGTTGTTGACGCAGATAAGAAACCGACTCCTGCTTTTCTTGCGGCGGCAATTTTACAACAGGCGATTCTACACCTTCGGCAAAACCAGCACTCAGATCAGACATGTTAGCCTGTACAGCTGATGTAGACGGGGAATTAACACTCATCTCACCATGAGCTTGCCAAGGTTGTGCATCAAAATACACCCTTCCCATAATACTTTGCGAACCTGACAACCAAGTCACCACACCCATTTGAGCTAAGCAATGGATTTGAAACGCTTGTTGTGTATTAAGTTCGCGAATACTGTTACTCATAAATTCATGACAGGATAAGGAAGCCGATATTGACGAATAAGTTTACAAGAATATACGCTTTTCCATGCTTAGATGCTAGGGAAGGTGGCAATAATCGAGAGTCGCGTGCTAACTCCCACATGAAGATGGAAAGTAAGAACAACGCAGAAACCATTGCCGTAGCCAATGGCCTTACCAGAGAAATGGATTACCATAGTGACGATTATGGCAAATGTGTATAATCACTCTCTTATTTTAATGAGATGATGCCATCTCAATCACTTCTCTTAATAAGGTATTCATCATGCTTTCATTGCTGTCGCGTATGACTTTGGCTGTCAGCCTACTTGTTGCTAGCTTGACGCAAGCGGCTTCTTTACCCGATTTACAAGGTCGCACCATTCTAGCGGTTACCGAAAATGCCTACACACCATTGAACTTTGTTGACTCTGAAACGGGCAAAGGCATTGGCTGGGAATACGATGCAATGAATGAAATTGGTCAACGCTTGAACGCCAAGATTGAATGGCATCTAAGCAGCTGGGACGCCATGATCCAAGCTGTTAAGCAAGGCCAATATGATATCGGTATGGATGGCATCACCATCAACGCTGAACGGGCCGAGCAAATCGATTTTTCCATTCCTTATATGACATCCCAGCAATTCATGCTAGTGCGCGCTGATGAAGACAGATTCAACGACGCAAAAAGTTTTGCTGCCAACGAGGATTTATTATTTGGTGCTCAAGCCGGTACCACCAACTTTTACGTTGCCGTTTATGACGTATTAGATGGTAACGAAGACAACCCTCGTATTACCTTATTAGAGACTTTCGGCGCATCGGTACAAGCGCTTAAATCAGGTGATGTTGACAGCGTTTTAATGGACGCCACTTCTGCTCGCGGCTACATTGGCGCTAACCCTGGCGCCTTCAAAATCGTTGGTGGCCCATTAGGTACAGAAGATTTTGGTTTTATTTTTACCCCCGGTTCTGATTTGGTAGAACCCGTAAACGCCGCACTACGCAGCATGAAAGCCGACGGCACATTAGATGTGTTAAACAAAAAATGGTTTTTTGATTACAATCAATAAAACGTTCTGCAACCCATTCGTATAAAGCGAAACCGATAACGGCTCAGCAATTATCGGTTTCTTCATTCACCACCCAGGTAGATCGCACAACCCCATTATACTATGCCCTTAAAAAAGACCCTAGATCGCACACCATGGTGGCTCATAGCCACACTCATTATTGGCACCGTGCTCATGTGGAACATGGTGGCAAATCAAAGCTACCAAAAAATTGCTGGGGCATTGAGCAATGGCTTACTGACAACCATAGGTGTGACCTTAGTGGCTTTCCTGTTAGCCAGTTTAATCGGTCTTTTAGTGGCGCTGGCAGGATTTTCTCGATGGCGCTTATTGCGTGAAATAGCACGTTTTTATGTGGAAATTTTTCGTGGCATTCCAGTTTTAGTATTATTGTTTTACATTGCTTTTTTTGGCGCTGGAGAGCTCATAAATTTCTATAACTGGGCGCTACAATGTCCGATTGAAGCCGGCTGGGTCGATAAGGCACGCACCCGTGATTTCAGTATGCTGTGGCGTGCTATTTTAGCTTTATCCATCAGTTACAGTGCTTTTATTGCAGAAGTGTTTCGCGCTGGTATCCAAGAAGTCAGTAAGGGGCAAATTGAAGCTGCGCAATCTCTCGGTTTATCCAGTTGGATGCGATTTCGTCTGATTATTTTGCCGCAAGCCATGCGTAAAATTCTACCACCACTAGGCAATGACTTCGTTGCTATGATTAAGGATTCCGCCTTGGTTTCCGTACTAGGCGTGCAAGATATTACCCAACTTGCCAAAGTCTATAGCTCATCCACATTCCAGTTTTTCGAAACCTATAATGTAGTGGCTTTTTTGTACCTTACTCTGACCCTCAGCTTGTCGTTACTTATTCGAGCTTTTGAAGCACATTTACGGCGCAATGATCATCACTAATAAATTAAGTATAAAAGAGATAAAACATTGAAATTATTATCAAAAATCATTTAGTAAGGTTTGGATAAATCTAACAAAATTTCATTCTAATCCTTCACTTACTTTCTACTTCGCCGTACGTTTGATAACTCTCTTCTTTCACCCGCAATAATCCTATTATTCAACG
Organism: Marinomonas sp. ABL3_031; assembly: GCF_056161265.1. Taxonomy (NCBI): domain Bacteria; kingdom Pseudomonadati; phylum Pseudomonadota; class Gammaproteobacteria; order Oceanospirillales; family Oceanospirillaceae; genus Marinomonas; species Marinomonas sp. ABL3_031. The sequence goes on along the minus strand of NZ_JBSWYU010000009.1, from coordinate 154,425 downwards.
ATCCTAAAATTGCTCCACCGTTCATGATTAGCCTTCTATACAAGATCCAAAATGGAAAATTATTCATAGGAGGCTATCGTGCCTAAAAGAAACATTATGCCGTCTGTTTATGAAGCACTTATAAAAGAGTATCTAAAAAAGGTAATACTCGATCCAAAAATGGATAAAGAAGAAATTAATCTATCGACCATAAAGCCAACCTGCAATCTATATCCAGAGACTCAGAAAGAAAACACATTCTTTTGGCGATGTGATCACCGTCCTCCAGAAGAACTCAAAAAATCAAATTTGTCCGCTAGAGAGACGTCTGGCGTCACATGGCAGATGGGTGGCGAAATAGATAACCTAGATGGTCGCACTTGCGTTTGTCTTTCAAAAACCATTGCAGGTGCCATTTTCTTTCCTTGTGAATTCGAGCACCCAAGCAATACGATTACATATATTTATGCCATTAAACTAGATCGACCTTACTGTGACTTAGATACCATGCAAAGAATAGTTCATCGCATCATCAACCCTAATGATGAAGGTGTAGGCAATAGTTACTATCCTTATGACCCATTAGAAGAAGGGCGGCATGGATGGATTAGCCCAAGGTATTTATATGGAGAAGTCTTTACTGATGAAATTAGCTGGGATGAAGTTGTCGGATGCTGGCGTTTAGAACGTGAACTGCTTATCGAAAATAGCCACAATACAAAGCCTGGGGTCACCCTTGTCGAAAAACAAAAGGCAGGTAAGAAAACCATTAAAGCCTGGTCCGAAGAAGCATCATTTCAACTAGATCGTTGGTTCAAACAACTAGGATTAAATGAATACTATTCTTATGGTGGGGTCATCAAGTTAAAACCATCTACTCCTCGACCTCGTTCTGAAACAGAAGCCGAAGCGTATTATTATGAAAACGCGGCCTTTGCCAAAGATGCCAATCAAGAAACCTGTCAATTAAAACCAAAACTAGAACTAGTAACACGAGCCCCTTTTTCTGATGACTTTGAAGTCAAAAAATAATCAAGCCAATTTACTATATTCTGCTTTAAGGAACATACGGTTAAGTCGGCAACATGAAATATTCTTGCCGACTTAAGTATGCTAGTTCAAACCTTTATATACTCCGTTTATGGGCATTTAATATCTATTTAAGATCATGATTAATGGTTTTTCGGGCGATTTCACGATATAAGCTCAATATGAGACAAATTTCCTTTTGAGCATTAGCTATATCCTGAGCCTCAATAAACGTCATTACATTTTGATAACCATTAAGCAACTTGCCTTTCAAATCACCAATATTAAATACGTGAAGCGGAAAGAATGTTTGAGACAAACCATGCTCAATTGACTCCTCAATAAAGCTATTATGTGAAGCGGTTCCTAGAGCCAATGTAAATTGAGATATGGAAGATTTAAAGCCTGCACTGGTGTCACTATTACACATCACATCCAAAGCGGCTTTCATACGCTTAAATTCAGGTAATGCTAAACGCCCGCAAGCCAGCTTAGCCGCGGTCATTTCATTGGCCTCGCGGAACTCTAAAACTCGCATAAAGTTAGAAGGGTTAAGCATTAAGCGTTTGTAAGCTAGGTCATCCAAAATAATTTGCTCGGCAACAAATGCACCGCCATGGGCGCCGCGACGGGTCGATATGTAGCCTTCTGCTTCTAATACTCGTAGAGCTTCTCTAAGCGTAACACGCGATAGTCCTACTTCTTCAGCCAGTTTTCGTTCTGCTGGTAAACGCTCACCCGGCTCAATAAAGCCCATGTGAATTTGACGTTTAATACGCTCGACAGCTAATCCATAAGCTGCCTGCTGTTGAACAGGTCTTAATCCCCAAAGCATCGTTATATAGCCGTAAAAGTGTTATCGACAAAAATTTCAGCACCATTGATAAAGCTGGAATCTTCAGACGCTAAAAACAACGCAACGTTCGCGACTTCTTCGGGTTCACTTATTCGGCCTTGCATAACATTTAAGTCATTTTCCGAAGCGAACACACCATAGCGTCTTAATTGTTGAATTTCATCTTCGCCGTGGTGCGTTCTAATAAAGCTCGGACAAATGGTGTTCGCACGAATACCTTGATCTCGATATTCCACCGCAATGGCTCGAGTAAGTTGATGCATGGCAGCTTTCGAAGCGCAATAGACAGATTCTAGATGTGTTACCGCTTTTACTCCTGTGGTCGAGGTACTGACGATGACACCATGTCCTTGTTCAAGCATCATTGGTAAAACTTTTCGTGTGACTAGAAAGACACTTTTAGCATTGTTATCAAATTGCTCATCCCACTCCTCAATGGAAATATCTAAAAATGGCTTAACCAACATAATACCTGCGTGGTTGAATAAAATATCTACTCGATCATAACGCTCTTTAATGTGTTCAATAGACACTTGCACCTGATCAAGCTGTGACACATCAGTGGCAATAAATTCTACTGTGTAGCCATTATTTTTGAGTTCCGTTTCTAATGCCCTACCCGCTTCTACATCACGATCCAGAAAAACAACCGATGCTCCAGCCTCACAAAACAAACGGCAACTGGCAGCACCAACACCATTGGCCCCACCAGAAATAAGGGCTATTTTTCCATTAAGTGAATGCTTCTCGCTCATAGAGATTATGATCCTAAAGAACAATTAAAAAATATTAAGGCGTTAAAGTGATCACCAATGTGCCACAAGTCAGATTGAATTACGAGCTAGACATCTAGATAGTAGTTAGACTATCTAGGTGTCAACACCAGCTAGCACGCGGATAAAGTCCTCCAACTCAACTTGCCCAATGGCATGACCATTTTCAGTGACTATAAATGACTTGTTATGCTCATTCAGCACAGATGTAAGGTTGTTTGCCGCATCTTTGCCTGCTTTGAGAGTACTTAAAGTATGATAATTTACAACCATAGGAGCAACACTAGACACAGTAGCATTGGCATCCAGTCGCACCCCCCCAGACACGTTTTCGACAATGGGTTTCATCATATGTTTTAAGCGGGTCACCTTAGACAGAGGGACTTTACTCACAAAACGTTTAACATATTCGTTGGCAGGATGAGCAACCAGTTGTTCCGGCGTGCCAATTTGTACGATTCGACCATTTTCCATAATGGCGATTCGATCAGCGATTTTAATCGCTTCATCCAAATCATGGGTGATAAACACTACCGTCTTTTTAAGTGTTTCCTGAAGGCGTAGTACCTCATCTTGTAGATCATTGCGAATCAACGGATCCAGAGCCGAAAAAGGCTCATCCATTACCCAAACTTTAGGGTCATTCGCCAAAGAACGCGCAATGCCTACTCGTTGTTGCTGCCCACCTGACAATTCATTTGGAAAGTGGTCCTCACGACCTTTTAATCCTACTGTTGCAATCAAGTCTTCGACTTTCTCTTCATATTCGTGCTTTGTAACCCCTTGAATCTCTAAAGGAAAAGAGATGTTCTCACGTACAGTTCGGTTGGGTAATAAAGCAAAATGTTGAAAGACCATGCCAAGTGATTTGCGCCGCAGTCCTTGTAGCATTTTATTCGTTGCTTTGGTCACATCTTGACCCGCGATCACCAATTGACCACGAGTCGGTTCATTGAGTCGGGTCATACTGCGAATCAGCGTCGACTTACCGGAACCTGAGAGCCCCATAATAACGAAGATTTCGCCTTCTATAATGTCGAACGACACATCCTTTACCGCCGCAGTCCAACCACGACCAGCAATTTGCTCATCCGATAAAGCATGACCATTTTCCGCCTCAAACTCGTGCTCCGTGGCACCAAACACTTTCCATAGCCCCCTCACTGATAAGATGGGGGATTGAGATTCAAGTGTAGACTGATTATTCATAATATGTTCCTTTTGCTGAGTTGCCATTAGCCCCCCATTTTGTTCTGTTTATTCTTGGCCCAAGCCTTTAATAGCCCATCTGCAATTAATGCAATCGCCGCAATACCAAAGCCCGTTACTAATCCTGTGCCAACATCTGCTCTGGTGAGCGCAATGTAGACCTCTTGACCTAAATCTCGAGTGCCAACAAGTGCGGCAATGACGAGCATAGAAAGCGCCATCATAATAGTCTGATTTAACCCTAAAATAAGTGTCGGGAACGCCGCTGGAAAACGCACGTGACGAAGCGTCTGCCACCCGTTACAGCCCACCATTGTCGCGGCCTCAATACGGCCCGATGGCACGCTTCTGAAACCATGTATGGTGTAACGAATCGCGGGTGCTATGGCATAAGATGTAATCGCAATCAAAGCGGAGAAATCACCATTTCGAAACAGCATGACAGCAGGTAATAGATAAACAAAAGTGGGCAGTGTTTGCAGTGTGTCGAGCACTAAATTGGCTGGTTTATGCAATAAGGGTGTCGATGCGATCCAAAGCCCAACAGGGAAACCTATGAGAATCGCCAATACCACGGAGCAGGTGGTTAGATAAACTGAAATCATTGCCGCTTGCCAGAAACCCGTGAGCGCAACAAAGGTTGCCAAACACAATACGGTAACCATCAAGCGCCATCCTGCTAGCAGCCAAGCTATCAATGACAAGCCTAGTGTCACCATAGGAATGGGTAATCCCACCAAAAAATCACGGAATGGCGTCATCACATTAAGCAAAGCGAACGTCCGAATTGCTTCCATTTGCTCAAAGAAATGCTGATTAATGAAGGTAATTGCTTGATCCCAAAATGGCGCGGTTGTCAATGTCCATGCTTTCGGCCATTGGTTAAGGGCCGGCAGCATTAGACTTACCAAGGTTGGCAGCAAAATCAGGACAACATAGATACACCATCGAGGTGCCCGAACATTATGATCAAGGCCGGAGGATTGCTTAGTGGCCAATGCCTGAGTGATACGATCCAGCATAACAGCCAACACCACAATACCAAGCCCTGCCTCTAACCCGCCACCAATATCCAATCGACGCAGCGCCCTTAAAACATCGTAACCTAAGCCTCCTGCTCCGATCATAGAGGCAATAATCACCATATTTAATGACATCATCACCACTTGGTTTAAACCTACCGTCAACATAGGCAATGCGGTTGGGATTTCTACTTTCCAGAGTAACTGTCGTTTAGTAGAGCCGGCCATCAAACCATATTCGCGAATTTCATCTGGCACCGATTTCAACGCTAAAATTGTTGCGTGTACCATAGGTGGAAGCGCATAAAGAACCGTTGCCAATAATGCGGCACTCGGTCCATAACCAAACAATAACAAGGTGGGTAATAGGTATGCGAAAATAGGCACCGTCTGCATGACGTTCATGATCGCTTGCACCCACTTTTCAATATTTTCTGAGCGATAGGACACAATACCGATAAACAACCCCAGACCAAGGGCTACCACTACACACATGATGACACTGGCGAGTGTCGTCATGGCATTTGGCCACAGTCCAAAGAAAACCAAATATCCACAACATAACGCGCACATTAACGCGAGTCTTTTATCGCCAATGTGTCGCGCTAACAAGCACAACGCCAACGCAAGACCCAGCCACGATAATGGTGGAACGATTTGAGATTTATTGAACCCAGCACCAGTTACAACACCTTCCGCCAGAAGCATATTAAGAAAAGACATAGGCCAGTTTACCCATTCAGCAATGCCCCGGGTGAAACCTTGTACTGAGAAAGGGCCTATCGCCGCCTCTCGTGCAAACCAATTAACATACTCTCCCAGCCATGCTGATAGAGGTAACTGTAAATCGCTGTTGATGACATGATTTATATTGCCCAAACCCGTCATAGCAAAACTCATGACAACAAAGGTAAGGGTTATAAGCCAAATATACACAGCGGGTATTTGTGGCTGTTTTGATAGTGCTTTAGCCATGAAAGATCCTTAGAGAGAGCTTTATAGAATAAAGAGTGCTCCTACACGCATATTGTCATGTAGGAGCAACCCCATTAAGACTCAGCAGCGCACGAGGCCCAACCACGCCATGTTGCTTCGTTTTCTTTTGCCCATTCCATTGCTACGTCCTCAACACTTTCTCCGTCGACATCCACTTTGTATACCAACTCACTGATGGTTGCGTTATCGATGGTGTAGTTACGCACCATTTCATAAGCGCATGGCCATTTTTTCTCGCCACCAGCCCAACCCATTTTCTTAATCCAGCCTTCAGGTTTACCACAGTCAAAGGTGGACTCTTTGTTCGGTCCCCAAGATGCGTCGGTCGTACAACTCTCTTCATACTTAGGAAACTCAACAAACTCCCCTTCGAAAGCATTTGACACCCAATTTGGCTCGTACACCCAAAGAACAATCGGTGCTTTACGCTCGTATGCGGAACGCAACTCTGCCGTCAGACCTGCATTTGTTCCAGCATGGACCACCTCAAACGGTAAATCTAGAGCTACAATGCGTTCTTCATCATTTCCACCCCAGCTTACAGGGCCACCCAAATAACGTCCTTTGGGTGCCGTATCAGCCGTTGCAAAGACATCCGCACAGCTTTGTAATGCTTTCCAGTCTGGTAATCCAGGGCAACGCTCTTTCATGTACAAGGGGTACCACCAATCTTCCTTAGCAAGCATGCCCGTCTCACCAAGATCCAATACTTTACCTGTAGCGAGTGAGGCTGCTAGCGCTTTTTCCTGAGTGGTTTGCCACGTTTCCATAGCAATATGTAAATCACCATATTCAAAACCTGGGTAACGTGCTGAATCATCCGCAATCACCTTCTCGACGTTATAACCATAAGTCGATAAGACAATATTCATGATTTCAGTGTTAATAAGCATGGACGTCCAGTCAGCTACCATGAGCTTAATTGGCTCTTTTGATTCTGGTTGAAACGCATGTGCTGGTTGCAAAGCGACCAAAGATAATGATCCAACGACTAATGTTGATGCAATTGATTTCATTTGTTTGTCCTTTTGTGTTGTGATTAAGAGATGACTAATTTTTAATTATTTTTTCAGTCATAGATTGAGCTGGTTAGCCTTTCGCATACCAACCATTATCAACGTACAGAGCCGTTCCATTTACGAAACTGGCACTGTCCGATAACAAATACATTGCTGCGGATGCCACTTCATCCGATTCACAAATTCGTACCTGAGCGCCCTTTAATTCTGAGTCGTCCCAGTTTTGCCCAAGGCCATCCAACTCATCGATTTCACGCAACCCATGTGCGGTTTTAACAAAACCCGGACACACGGCGTTACAACGAATTCCTTGCTCTCGGTACTCAATAGCAATCGTACGAGCAAGCTGTAAAACGGCCCCTTTTGACATGCAGTAGATGGATTCCAATGCAAATCCTTTCTCGCCACCAATTGAAGAGGTAATGACTATCGAACCACCCCCATTTTCGACCATGTGTGGCACCACTTTGCGACAGACTAGAAATGCAGATTTGGCATTGATATTCATCAGGCGATCGTAATCTTCCTCTGTCGAATCATGTAGAGGTTTTACAATGATGGTGCCTGCATGATTGAACAAAGCATCAATTTTTCCCCAATTTGAAATCACCTCGTCGATGGCTCTTTCAACTGAGTCAGATAGCGATACGTCGCAGGGAACAAATATTGCCTCACCGCCACCTGCCTTAATCGCTTCCACCACCTTATTGCCGGCTTCTTCCTGTATATCCAACACCGCAACACGGGCGCCTTGCTTAGAAAATTGCACAGCGGCGGCTGCGCCAATACCACTGGCACCACCGGTGATTAACGCTGTTTTGCCCTCCAGACAACCCGCTGTAGATAATTGATTAGGCTTCATTGGCTATTCCTTTTATTGAGAGAATGATCATTGGTCTATTGGTATAGACTTTATACCAATATATCCAAAACAGATTAATGTCAACTTCTTTACACTTTTGAAGTGTGATTAGAAAACAACGTAAATCAGAGCAAAGTTGCCAGAATTGCTCTTACTATCCTTAGCTAATAAAGAAAGCATGGCAATTCTCGTTTTATGTATGATCGCAACCTAGGTATTCAGCTTGAATGTTATTAAGCTGTTTACAAGTTGACCAAGACAGTGCAAAAATGCACTAAAACTGTTCTCATCTAGTCTTCTTTCTCTGATAAGACTGCAAGCTATCAAAAGCTAATCCCCTCATTTCATTTTGCACTAAAGCCAATTACTGGTTACCAAACTGGCCATGAGGCAAACATTATTTTTCTAACTAAGTCGCTGTTTAAAAAGTAATAAATTAGATTTATCTCTGTTTTTATATAAATTTGTTGGGCCCTCTTTCCTTTATCTAAGAGGCGCAAAATCAAGCCTGTTTAAAAATTGGCCTATTTATTGCTGACCAAAAAGACAAGTTCATCACCTGTTTAGCAAGCAGGGGTTTATAGGAGATACGCATGCAAAACTTGCGCATTAACGAACAGCGCTTATGGGACACCTTAATGACCATGGGGGAAATAGGCGCCACGGCAAAAGGCGGTTGCAATCGTTTAGCGGCAAGTGATTTAGACAAACAAGCGAGAGATTTATTTGTCGCTTGGTGCAAAGCATGCGACTGCAGCGTTGACATTGACAAAATTGGTAACATATTCGCTCGCCGAGCAGGACAAAATAACGACCTACCCGCCGTTGGTACAGGCAGTCATTTAGATACACAACCAACCGGCGGTAAATTCGATGGTGTGTTTGGCGTGCTAGCAGGGGTAGAAGTATTGCGCACCCTGCATGAAAACCAAATACAAACGCCAACCGCGATGGAGTTCTCGGTCTGGACCAATGAAGAAGGTTCACGTTTTCAGCCTGCTATGCAAGGCTCAGGAACCTATGTTGGCCGTTTTGACTTAGCGACCGAACTGAATAAAACCGACACCAATGGCATTCGTCTTGGTGATGAGCTAGAACGCATAGGCTATTTAGGCGACATGGAATTAGGCAGTCGTCATATGGGGGCTTTCTTTGAAGCCCACATTGAGCAAGGCCCTATTCTTGAAGATGAACAAAAAGCCATTGGCATTGTTCGTCTAGGGCAAGGTATACGCTGGTACAACATAGCAGTGATTGGCCGTCCATCCCATTCTGGCACGACACCCATGCACCTTCGCCAAGACGCCATGCTAGCCGCCGCCAGTATAGTAAAAGAAATTAATGACCTAACCCAACGCCATGACAATGCGTTAGGCACGGTCGGTTATATGGATGTGTGGCCTAATTCACGTAACACCATTCCTGGCAAAGTGAATTTCAGTGCTGACTTACGTAACCCTGATGCCAAGGTACTTAAAATCATGCACCAAGAGCTAGAATCGATTTGCCAAAGGATTGCAAAAGAGCAAGGCATCAAGGTCGTTTGCGACCACATTTGGTATTTTGAACCAGTGGAATTCAGTGCGTCAGATGACGTCAAAGCCGCCACCGAAAAGCTTGGCTATAGCCACATGGACATTTATGCAGGCGCTGGACACGATGCCTGCTATATGGCGGATTTGGTGCCCACAGGCATGATTTTTACGCCCTGTCTAAATGGCATAAGCCATAACGAGGCAGAATACAGTTCACCACAAGAATGCGCAGCGGGTGCCAATGTACTCCTACATACTATGCTGGCTGCCAGTGAACGCATCGCACAGCAACACAAGACTGAACATCTGTCCTCATTGGCAGACAAAACAAAGGCTGACAAAGTATCAGCCGGAACCTTGAATGAAGTATTAAAATAATGATCAACCTAACATAGAAGAGGTGGCAAAAATGACCAGCAAGTCTGTTAAGCAAGGTGAGTTTTATGAGTTAGAGGTCGGGGACGACCTAATGGAAAGCAGCGCTTATAACAACGACATTGCACCGACTAAAATCATAGAAAGAACTTGGAGTAAATGGAATATCGCTGCCCTTTGGGTGGGCATGTCCATCTGTGTTCCGACCTATACTCTAGGTGGTGTATTGACCGCCTACTTCGGTCTCTCCGTAACCGAAGCCTTATTTACCATTTTGATCGCCAATGTGATCTTGCTGGTTCCACTGACTCTCAACGCCTACCCTGGCACCAAGTTTGGCATTCCTTTCCCAGTGTTATTACGCTCTTCCTTTGGCATGATAGGGTCAAATATTCCAAGCCTGATTCGAGCCCTAGTGGCTTGTGGCTGGTTTGGCATCCAAACCATGTTTGGTGGCTTAGCTATTCATCTTTTCTTATCCGCTATTTCAGATGGTTGGGCAAGTTTAGGCAGTGTTGGGGAAGTAATCGGCTTCTTTATTTTTTGGGCTTTAAACATGTACGTGGTCATCAAGGGTGCTGAGTCCATTAAATGGTTAGAAACCTTAGCGGCACCATTGTTGTTAATCGTTGGTATCGGCTTAATGATTTGGGCTGGCGGCAAGGTGTCTTTTACAGAAATCTTGGCAACACCTGCAAACCGTCCTGAAGATGCTGGTTTTATGAGCTACTTCTTGGGCGGTCTAACCGCCATGGTGGGCTTCTGGGCAACCTTGTCTTTGAACATCCCAGATTTCAGTCGTTATGCAAAAACGCAAAAAGATCAGGTACTTGGTCAAATCATTGGTCTACCAGTGACCATGTTCTTCTTTGCCGCTTTGGGTGTCGTGCTTACCGCAGCATCGGCCACTTTGGTGGGTGAAACCATTTCGGATCCTATCTCTTTGATTGGTCGAATCGATAGCCCATTCTGGGTTGCCATTGCTATGGTGCTCATTGTAATCGCCACCTTGTCAACAAACACCGCTGCCAATGTCGTCTCACCAACCAATGATTTCCAAAACATTGCCCCAAAAATCATTAACCACACTCGCGGTGCTTTGCTAACGGGTCTGGTTGGCATCCTACTAATGGGCTGGGAATTGCTGAAGAAAATGGGCTGGTTGGAATCGGATGTCAGTGTCGAAAGTATGTATTCTAACTGGTTGCTTGGTTACTCCAGTCTGCTCGGCCCTATTGCTGGCATCATGATTGTGGATTACTTCCTTATCAAACGTCAGCATTTGGACTTAGTCGCTCTGTATACCCCATCCAGCTTATACCCAGCTTTCAATACTTCGGGTCTAATCGCTTTTGCTGTGCCTGTGGTCATTACTTTGGTCGCTTTAAACGTATCTGCAATAGGTTGGTTCTATAACTATGGCTGGTTTACTGGTGCCTTCACAGGGGCGCTTGTCTACTTTATTTTAGCCAGTATGCAAACCTCGCAAGCCGGTCAAACGGATGCAGTAGCGTCTTAATGAACAAGCTAGCGGCCTAAGTTTTGTTCGCAAAAAAGCTCAGCAATGATGATTCACGCTGAGCTTTTTTATTAAATAGGAAACACTCACAAAGTAATTGGATTAAAAACGCTCAACCACAAAATGCACTATGGCTTGTAATACCACAAATGACATCAGACCTGCCAAAATATCGTCTAGCATGATACCCAAACCGCCATGTACTTTTTGATCAGCCCAAGAAATTGGCCAGGGTTTTAAAATATCGAATAAGCGGAACAACACAAAGCCTAACACAATATAGAGCCAGCCTGCCGGCGCCATCCACATGGTAATCCAAAAACCGACGAATTCATCCCAAACAATACCAGCATGATCATGTACTCCCATGTCTTTGGAGGTTTTACCGCAAAGGTAAATTCCCAATAAAGAAGTCACTACCAGTACAGCTAGGTATTCAAGATGGGATAGGTCTTGCAGGAACCAAATAAACAAAGGCACAGCCGCCAAGGTACCAAAAGTGCCCGGGGCTTTCGGAGCGGCGCCCGACCCCAAACCAAAGGCCAGAAAATGAATCGGATTTCGCCATACTGAGGCAGGGGCAGAATTTGCCATAATGCTTTAAACCTTACTAATTAATCATGTTTTGTCGTAATTATGAACTAGAAGTGTTGCCAACCCGTAACCTTTCCATCGTAGCCTTGAATACTAAAATCCGCAGCGGTTATTTGTCCTACTTTACAACAGGGTAACCCCAGCGTCTGAGTGATTAAGGCAATTTCTGCTGCTTGCGATGTCGGAGCAGTAAAGCAGAGTTCATAATCATCGCCACCGGTAAGCGCCAGCTCTAACGCTTCGTCTGGTCGCCATTGACGTAACTCTGCAGAAATAGGAATCTGCTCCGCATGTAATACCGCACCGACTTTAGAAGCTGACAAGATGTGCTGAATATCTTGCGCTAAGCCATCAGAAATATCCATCATGGCATGCACAACACGCTTTAGCGCCATACCGGCAATCAAGCGCGGAGCAGGGCGCCAAAAGCGCTCATAAAAATAGTCAAAACGCTGGCTAGACACTTGTGCTTCACCATTGATGATGTCCAAAGCGGCACTGGCGTCGCCCAAACAGCCGGTGACATAAATATCATCCCCCACTTGAGCATTGGCTCGCAAAGGCGTCTGCTTCGCTTCCACATAACCATGTACTTGTAAGCTAATAGTAAGGGGGCCTTTGGTGGTATCCCCACCAACCAAGATCAACCCCATTGGCTCAGCCAACTCTGCCATGCCTTCTGCTAACCCAGCCAACCATTGTGGATCAGAATGCGGCAAGGTCAATGCCAAGGTAAAGAAAGCAGGTTTCGCTCCCATGGCAGCAAGGTCACTCACACAGCTTGCTACCGCACGATAACCAATGTCGACAGGGTCAGCATCATAAGGAAAATGGCGACCTTCAACTAGGGTGTCCATAGAAAACACCAAACTCTGACCTGATGGCACCTGTACCTGTGCACAATCGTCACCAATACCTAACAAAATATCCTTTCGCCCTTGGATGCTGGCCATCACAGAGGTTTGAAAAATATTTTCAATCAATTCAAATTCCTGCAACACCATCTCCTCTTAGTTTGCAATTTTTTCATTTCATGAAAAATTGCAAAGAAAACTGTTTATGAGCAGAGAGGATACCGCATTGTCGGTAGGATGTCAGAAGCAAAGCGACATAGATTGAATTCATCTATCTGATCAAAACCGACTCATTATTTTGCTGTTAATACCAAGCCTCATGGATGAGTATCTGTTGCTTCTCGCTCGGCTTCAGCGTGTTCAACCGCCCACTCACCAGCCGCTTCTACAGCAACAACAGAGGAGGTTGGTACAACCCCAAGATAACTTTCCGTTTCCTCTGCGGGAACAGCCGAGTCTTTCTGTGCCATGCAATGAATAGCATAAATTGATATGACGGCGAAAATAGCACTGAGCACCAGCCAAAATGCGAATGGCCCCATAACCTGCATGGCCCAACCTGTTGCCAAAGGTCCAGTAATCGCACCTAATCCAAAGGTAAACACCAAACCGCCAGAGGCTGCTGGCATTTCACTGGTCGATAAAGAATCATTGGTATACGCCAAAAACAAGGCATACAGAGGGGTGGTAACGCCACCAGCCAAAAACGCAGCGGCGAGCAAATACCCGATACCATCATTTGCGACCCAGCCAATAACACAAGACAAACCACCAACAAAGGCCGCACAAAAAATCAATTTGCGCCGATCCATTCGATCAGAAAGCCAACCTATCGGATACTGTAACACCAGTGCACCAGCAAAGAGTGACGCCACAAATAAAGCAATACTATTCGCCGATAAACCAATTTGGCTACCAAATACCGCACTCATACCAGACTGTGTGGCATAGGCACTGCCCAAAAAGAAAATGCCAATTGTGCCAAGAGGAGAACGTTTAAATAATTGACTTAACGCCATAGGGCGCGCCACATCAACAGCCGGTACGGAGGACACGGACAGCAAAATGGGAGCAAATGAAATAGAAACGAGTATCGATGCACAAATAAACAACACTGAAGTAGCGGCATCCCCTAAGGTTAATAACCCTTGCGCGCCAATAATTCCTAGGGTTTGTGCGATCATATAGGCTGATAGGACTTTGCCTCGAGTCTCATTGGTAGCGGAATCATTTAACCAACTCTCTGCGACCACATAAATTCCAGACATACAAAAACCAATGAGCAGTCTCAATATGGTCCACACCCAAGGCTCTGTCACCAATGGATAGGCAATTAGACCCGCTGAAATAAAGCTGCCCAATGCCGCAAAAACTCGCACGTGACCTACACGACGAATTAAGCGTGGCGTCAGTCGCGCACCAGAAAGGAAACCGACAAAATAGCCAGATGTGATGACGGCCAATTCAGCGGAAGAAAACCCTTCTATACCACCACGCAAACCAATGAGTGTGAAATGCATACCATTGCCTAACATGATAAGCACAATACCAAGCAGCAATGCCCAAACCCTTAATAGTACATTGAGCATAAAATTCCCTCCTAATAAAGGATTAAGCCACTATGTGTCGCATCAAATTCGTTTACAACAAGCAATACCCGTTATTTCATGGCAGCTTTTCCATACCATAAACTCGCAAATGTATAGTGATACACCTCAGGATTCACTACTTCCTACGCCACATTTATGACCACAAACGGCATACGAAAATACAACAAGAAAAAGGGTGAGAGAAATTGCTAGTCAAGGAAGATAAAAGAGGTCCATTAGAACCCTAATAAGGTTCAGATGACTATGCAAGCCAAAGCTAATTTGATACGGGCACAAAAAAGCCCCTAACATGAAGCATGTTAGGGGCTTTTTTCAAATCAATAATGGCAACGCTTAGCTATTACGACGAGCAGCAATCTCTTCACGGCGAACGCGTTGTGCCAATTTGTCTAAAATACCGTTAACGTATTTGTGACTTTCAGTGGCACCAAAGCCTTTAGCCAATTCAACACCTTCGTTGATTGCAACACGATAAGGCACATCAAGACGCTCGGACAATTCGAAAGCACCGATGCGCAATACCGCCAATTCAATTGGGTCCAATTCCGCAAAAGGACGATCTAATAACGCTTCGTACAAGGCATCTAGCTTCTTCGCGCTGACCGTCACCCCTTGCAATAATTCACGGAAGTAAGTTTTATCACAAGACCCCATGTCTTGATCCATCACAAATTGGGTCTCTATCTCACTCACCGCAGTATGATTCATTTGCCATTGGTAAACGGCCTGTAATGCCAAACGACGTGAAGCACTGCGCATTTGTGAACGTGAAGGCTTTTTTGCCTTACGCTGCGGTGCTGGGTTTTGCTCGTTTGTAGTATCCACTTCGCTCATTTTTTGCCTCAGTTATCCAGACTTCGCCACCTTATGAGTGCACGCTTGCAGCCTGATTGATTACGCCCTTCTTCAGAATAGTTAAAGAGCGCAAGAATAGTATTCATCTTGGGCGGCGATTATAACAAGATTTATCCTAGGTTTCTCGGCAAACTTAGCGAAAACTTGCTGAGAAATTAAGGTTTTTAATAGCTCAATAAAAAAGCCTGTAAAAGCAATGAGTCAGAGAACGGGCCCAATGGCAAATCAAGCATCTGCCTCATCTTCCTCTAAGGCTTCTTCAAGATAAAGCGGCTGATAGATCAAACGCAGATCGTCGCCCACTTGTCGCACCGATTGCAGTTTTAAATCAACGGCTTCCGCCATTTCCTCTAAGGGCAATTGAAACAGTGGTCGAGCTGCTGAGCCGAGCAACTTGGGTGCCATATAGAGAATAATTTCATCCACTAAACCGGCTTGCAAAAAACCACCCGCCAGTTCGGCACCGGTTTCTAGCAAGACTTCATTAATGCCAGCATCCGCTATTTGCTCCATCGCGTCTACCAGATCCAAACGACCATCCTCGCCACGCTGAGCAAATTTCACCGTCACGCCTTTTTGCGTTAATGCCTCAAGGTGCTCCGCTTCGATTTCGTCTTCAATAGCGAATAAGCAGGCTTTTGAGCTGGGGTACAAAATTTTCGCTTCAGGCACGATGGAAAGGGCGGTATCCATAACCACACGCAACGGCTGACGTACATTTTTAGCGTCTGTTGCTTGATCATCATTATCAATGCGCACCGTCATACTCGGATTGTCTGCCAACACAGAGCCAATCCCAGTTACAATCGCATCACTTTGGGCGCGCCACTTTTGCACATCAAGACGCGCATCTGCGCCAGTAATCCACTGACTTTCACCCGACTCCATGGCCGTGCGACCATCCACACTCATGGCCAATTTGACACGAACATAAGGTAAACCTTCGCGCATGCGCTTGTTAAAACCAGGATTCAGAGCCTCACAATCGGCTTGTAAGACTGGGCCAATTACCTCAACACCTGCCGCTTTAAGTTTTGCTAGGCCATTCCCCGCCACTTGTGGATTTGGGTCTTGCATGCCGAACACGACTCGCGCGACGCCAGCATTAATCAGTGCGTCAGCACAGGGTGGGGTTTTACCCTGATGGCTACAGGGTTCTAAAGTGACGTAAGCAGTTGAGCCTTGAATCTTATCCGCGGCATTTTGCTGGGCATCTGCCAAGGCGTTCACCTCTGCGTGACCTTCACCCGCTTTTTGATGGAAACCTTTACCAATTAGTTGTTCTTGATGAACCAAGACACAACCTACTCTTGGATTTGGGTGTGTGGTGTACAAACCTTGCTTAGCAAGCTGCACCGCTTGCGCCATCCAGTATTCATGATTATTCATTGTCGGTCTTATCTTCTTTTTGTGACGCATCGCGGTCGGTATGATTTTCCAAACGGTCGATGGCTTCGCGAAATTCGCTGATGTCTTTAAAGCTTCGATAAACGGAAGCGAAGCGCACATAAGCAACTTGATCCAAACGCTGCAGTTCATCCATTACCGCTTCCCCCGTCCAACGGGATGGCAACTCACGCTCCCCAGTTGCCTGCATTTTTTCTTTAATACGAGTAATGGCGATTTCTACTTCTTCCATGCTAACAGGACGTTTTTCTATGGCTTTGAGTATGCCATTACGCAACTTGTCATCATCGAAAGATTCTCGACTACCGTCACTTTTGATCAATTTTGGCATCTGCAATTCCGCCACTTCAAAAGTGGTAAAACGCTCTTGGCACTTAATACAAGTACGACGACGTCGAACCTGCGCGCCTTCTGACACCAGTCTAGAATCGACTACTTTCGTATCTTGAGTTCCACAAAATGGGCATCGCATAGCGCTTCCAATATCACAGTTTTGGTGTAAAAATATTTGTTCATTAGGGCGGAAATCATACCAACCCCATTCTGATATAGCCACCAAGCGGCGTTATTTGCCCCGCCAGACTAGAACAATAAGGACAGTTATGCCGTTCGCGGAACTATCAGGACTCGTTGCCGCCCTATGTTGGACCCTTTCCAGCTTAATGGCACCAAGGCTGATTATGCGTTTTGGCACCATGCGCTTTAATACCTTTCGCATTGTCATCGCCAGCAGCCTCTTGTTGGTCATTTGCTGGCTCACGCAAGGCTTTAACACCACACTTTGGCAATACGCTGATGTGATTATGCTCTCTGGGCTGGTGGGGATTTTTCTGGGCGACACCATGTTATTTACTGCCGTTCACAGACTTGGGCCAAGACGCGCTGGCGTACTCTTCGCGATGAATGCGCCCATGTCCATTTTATTAGCTTGGTTGTTTCTCAACGAGCACTTATCATGGTGGCAACTCTTTGCGTGCGCTCTGGTGTTAATCGGTGTGATCATCGCCATTTTATTTGGCAAACGAGAAAACGCTCACGCTTGGGAGCAAACCAAAGGGCATTTGGGGTTTGGCATTTTAATGGCATTAGGTGGCGCACTAGGGCAAGCCAGTGGTGCTTTATTAACGAAACCAGCCTTGCTCAGCGGTGCAGATCCTATTGCTGTATCCGCCTTACGCGTCACCACCGGCGCCATCGCACTAATCTTGGCATACAGTCTCTATTATCGTCACCGTCAACCAAAAACAGCGCTCTCTTTACAACAACTGAGCGGAAAAGACTTGCTTGGCATTGCGACGCTGGCGACCATTGGCATGGTCATCGGCATGAGCGTATTAGTCTGGGGAGTTGGAAATGCTAACGTTGGCATAGTAACGACCTTGTCAGCCACCGTTCCCGTACTGATCCTTCCCGGCTTATGGATAACTACGGGGCAACGTCCTGCCATTGGGGCTTGGATCGGAGCCATTCTAGTGGTACTTGGTGCTGCTTTGATTATTCAGCTTTAGCGCCCAATTTAAGTTATTTTTCTGCGAGCCAATCTACGATTCTTATCGCCTGTTGTGTTTTTCCATTGCCACCCCATGTGCTATTCTTACGGCACTTTTTACAGTGCGCCATCCACTTGCAGATTCCATTTAAAAGCAGTTGCGCGGCGCGTGTCTCAACCATAGTAATAAGTTGGTTTAATTATGGCTCAGTTTGTATACAGCATGAATCGCGTTGGAAAAGTCGTTCCACCTAAACGCGAAATCCTTAAAGACATTTCTTTGTCTTTCTTTCCTGGCGCAAAAATTGGTGTGTTGGGTCTTAACGGTTCAGGTAAATCGTCTTTATTACGCATCATGGCCGGTGTAGACACCGAATATAACGGTGAAGCTCGCCCTATGCCCGGCATCAAAATTGGTTACTTGCCTCAGGAGCCAGAGCTGGATCCAAGTAAAGACGTGCGCGGTATCGTTGAAGAAGCCGTGGCTGATGTGAAAGAAGCCCTAACGCGCCTTGATGAAGTTTACGCCGCTTACGCTGACCCAGACGCAGACTTTGATGCCCTAGCAAAAGAACAGGCAGAGTTGGAAAACCTGATATCAGCGAAAGACGGTCACAACTTAGAACGTGCCCTAGAAGTCGCCGCCGATGCTCTACGTTTACCGCCTTGGGAAGCCAGTGTAGAACACTTATCTGGTGGTGAGCGTCGTCGTGTGGCCTTATGTCGTTTGTTACTTGATAAGCCAGACATGATTCTACTGGACGAGCCGACCAACCACTTGGACGCGGAATCCGTTGCTTGGTTAGAGCGTTTCTTGAAAGACTACCCAGGTACTGTTGTGGCCATTACCCACGACCGTTACTTCCTCGATAACGCAGCCGGTTGGATTTTGGAACTTGACCGCGGTAACGGTATTCCATACGAAGGCAACTACTCTTCTTGGTTGGAGCAGAAAAACGCACGTTTGGAACAAGAAGCCAAACAACAAGCGTCGCACCAAAAAGCCATTAAATCTGAGTTGGAATGGGTTCGCCAGAACGCCAAAGGTCGTCAGTCTAAATCCAAAGCACGTCTAGCGCGCTTTGAAGAAATGAGTTCGAAAGAATTCCAAGAACGTAACGAAACCAACGAATTGTACATTCCACCTGGCCCTCGTCTTGGTTCAAAAGTGATTGAAATCGAAGGCGTAAGCAAAAGCTTCGAGCACAAAATGCTGCTGGAAGACTTCAACATGGTGGTGCCACCTGGCGCAATTGTCGGCGTGGTCGGTGGTAACGGTGCCGGTAAATCCACCCTGTTCAAAATGATCGCGGGCATCGAGCAACCTGACACAGGCACAGTAACACTGGGTGAAACCGTGCAATTGGCGTATGTGGATCAGATGCGTGAACTGGATGGTGACAAAACCGTATGGGAAGAAATTTCCGACGGTCAGGACATGATCACAGTGCACAACTACAAGGTGCCTTCTCGTGCTTACATTGGCCGCTTCAACTTCAAGGGGGCGGATCAGCAAAAATTTGTGAAGCACCTGTCTGGTGGTGAGCGTAACCGTTTGCACCTTGCAAAACTGCTAAAAGAAGGCGGTAACGTCTTACTGTTGGACGAACCCACCAACGACCTTGATGTAGAAACCTTGCGCTCATTGGAAGACGCTTTATTGGCCTTCCCAGGCGCGGCTATCGTGATTTCCCACGACCGTTGGTTCCTTGACCGTATCGCAACGCACATCTTGGCCTACGAAGGCGATTCCAAAGCTGTCTTCTTTGAAGGTAACTACCAAGAATACGAAGCGGACTACAAGCAACGTACTGGTAACGACGCGACACCAACGCGTATTAAGTACAAAAAAATCGATGCTTAACTAAGAGACGGCGCGAATAAGTTTTTAGCTTAAAAAAATAAAAAAAACGCTTATCGAAAGTTAAGCGTTTTTTTGTTGGAGCATAGTCCTCATATATAGAAATAACTCACTTTCTTGCCTTGGGTAATAAGGCTTCTAATGCCATGGTCAGTGCTGGCAAAGAAACAGAGCCATGATTCATAAATGGTAAGACACGTAGTTCACTTTCTATTCCTTGTTGCAGAAACCAATCCTGTGCGAGTTTGGCATCATAAAGCATAAAATCCTTCTCTTCCCTTCCGACAATCATCATCACGGCTTTTCTCTTTCTGTCATCTGAGGGCTGGTTTTCCAATCGTTTTTTGAGATATCCATCATTCCACCACAAGGATGGACTGACGACTCCGTAAGCGGAAAAAGCGTTAGACCTTGTATTCAGTGTATAAAGTGCAAACAAGCCTCCTAACGAATGGCCAAATAACAGCTGCTGATCTTCATTGATTGGATATTGTTTTGACAACCATGGACGCAATTGGTCAATTAAAAACCTTTGTAATAATGCTGCACCGCCATACTGAATATCGCTAAATTTCTCCATGTGTTGCTGTGGTACTTTTGGAGGCTGTGTTGTTGGAGGAGTCAGATCATACCAGCGACGCTTTACATCATACAAACCTTCTATCGGATAGCCCACTCCAACAATGATGGCTGGTTGTTTGCCGCCCGATCGTTCATGCGTTAACGATTTACTCACCATGACGCCAGTAGAAAAGAAGGCATTTCCATCCAATAAATACACCACTGGAAAGCCATCCTTTGGCGCATCTACTTCAGGGACAGACACAAAAATTCGCAACGGTAGGTTCTGCTCTTTCAGCTGCCAATCCACGTAATAGCTATTCGGCAAAATAAAGGTGACAGAATGAGCGGGTGAAATTGTCTGTGCGATAACTTGCGTCATGTAACTTCCAAAGAAACAATAAAAACAATTTAATAACAGGCGAAGTGAAGATCGATACATTTTTTGCCTCAATAGTTAATGACGGGTCAGTAACCTATTCAAGGAATACTGGTGAATTTCATTCGGAGAAACACCAAACTGACGCTTGAACGCGGCACTAAAGTTATTCGCATGGTTATAGCCCGCCATAATGGCTGCTTCAGTAATGCTAACCTGTTCTCTGTACAACGCTTTACAAGCTTGATTTAAACGCTGTTTTCGTAAGTACTGAGTAAGACTCATCCCCAAATGGTCTCGGGAGTAACGTTGTAACGTAGCGGCACTCATGCCCAACTCATGACCAATTTGATCTAACGACATTAACCAACTTTCCTCTTGCGCTAACAACTGACAAAAGCGCAACCCTTGTCGTGAGTCATAGCCCATTTGCTTCGCGCGTTTTTCTTCTAAAGAAATCAACCATGCTGTCAATAATGACAAGGCAAAAGCTTCACGTGCTAATTTCCCAATCGGACTGATCTCAGGAAAATCCAATAATTTTCGCGCCTGTAACCATAAGTATCTTGGTAAAGACCAGTCCGTAACTGATAAATGTTCTGCCAAGCGTTTATTCAAAACCACACTACTCAGTTTATGTCTGGTAAACCAATCAGGAGAAACTGAAACATACAAACCACATCGACGGTCACCTTTATTTATACTCATATGACAAGGTGCTGTGTCACTTACTGTGATCACCTTTGCACATTGACTGTCCTTGGTAAAAACAACCGAACGAGTACCATATCGAAAGCGATTCTCTCCTTCAAAAAACAGCAAAATCCGCACGCAAGGTTCTATTTGGGTATCCACTATAATGTCCTGCATAGCAACCGCATTTGTCATATGAATTACCACATCCGATTCACTCCTTTCTGTCAAAATCGCCCCTTTTAGCACCGGATGGGAAGCTGTATGAACAGGTGCTTCACCGGCTTTTTTACACTGCTTAGAAACAGATAATTGGTATTGATTGACGTTTGTTGCATGCGATCTCAACTCAGTTTCGAGCACAACTTGATCTTTTAATCGGGTGACCTGCGACATGACTTCTCCTAAGAACTATCCTAACCAACTCAAAAGATGAGAACAGTTACCTTCTTAAGAGTTGATTTTCTTGCATAGCAATGTGCGTGATTCGCATAGGCGATGGACAACAAGGCTGTGAAATAATGAGAGCATTAAAACACAAATGCAAATCATTATCTTTTAGGAAACATATCTCTTGGGGATATTCTATGAAACCAATCGCTTTAATTAGCATGACATTATTGCTACCGCCTCCTATGACAGCTATTGCCGAAAGCATCGTCAATGCAAACCGAATACCGACCTTAACGGTCGAAGGAAATGCTTTATATGATATGGAGGCTTCTGAAAGTACCGAGGGCTATAGTGTTGATTCGGCCACAATTGGAACAAAAGCACCTGCCGCGTTACGAGACATTCCACAGTCTATCACTGTCTTAACCAACGACTACATAGAAGATCGCGACCTGACTCATCTCGATGACATCGCCAAATTAACCCCCGGACTGCGCACTCTTTCAAACGACAGTGGACGTTCGTCAATCTATTCTCGTGGCTATGAATACGATGAATATAATGTAGACGGTCTTCCTGCCCCAATGGCTTCTATCAACGGCACTTTACCTTCTTTATCTGCTTTTGACCGTGTCGAAGTAATGCGAGGGCCATCAGGCTTATTCAATAGCACCAGCGAAATGGGCGGCATCATTAATCTGGTTCGCAAACGTGCAACCTATGATAAACAAGCTTCTATCTCTGCTGGATTGGGAAGCTGGAATCGCTATCAACTCAATACCGATGTATCTGGCGTTATCAACGAAAACGAATCCATACGGGGTCGATTGGTGCTTTCAGAAGAAAGCATGCCTAATGAAATTGATGGCAATGAAAATAAAGACCAAAGCATCTATGCCACACTGGATATGGACTTGTCTGACACCACAGAACTTTCAGTGGCCGTACTTCACCAGAAAAAAGACATCACGCCTGCAAACGGTTACCCAACTTATTCTGACGGTTCACTCGCAAATTGGGATAGGTCTACTTTCTTAGGAGCGGATTGGAATGACTTCAACAATGAAATGACAGATATCTTTGTGGATCTAGTACATGAGTTTGACAATGGCGGTTACGGTCGAATTGCCGTACGCACATCAGATAGAGCAACAGACTATTACTACGCCTTTACTGGATCATCACTTGCCGATGATGGAACAACCTCTCTTAACACCTCACAGCGCGACCTAGAGCAGCAAACCATTGCTCTTGATGCCAGTTACAGCCAACCATTTGAGACTTTAGGCAGTGTCAGCGAATTTGTACTTGGTGTAGACTACAAAAACTACGATACAGACTATTTAAATGGTACGACACGAAATTTCGTTAGCAGCATTAACGTCAATAACTTTGATTCCTCTTCAATAGCCTACACAGATCCGACTTACAGCTCACGCATCGAATCCAGCGAAAAAGAAATGGGCACTTATTCCAAGATGACTTTTCGTCCAATTGACAGCCTAGCCTTAATTGGTGGTGGCCGCTTCAGCTGGTACGATTTGGAAAGCGACACCACCACACTATCGTCAGGAGATGTAACTTCTAGCAGTTACCATGACAACGCTCGATTCACCCCCTACGGTGGACTGGTCTATGACATCAACCCATTACACTCCTTTTACGCAAGTTACTCTGAAGTATATAAACCACAAACGGACGTGGGGGAGGATGGCGAAATGATTGACCCTCGCGTTGGTTATCAGCTAGAACTTGGTATTAAAGGCAGCTACCAAAATGGCAAGCTCAACAGTCGCTTTACCCTATTCCGACTCACTGATGACAATCGTGCAACCAATGTCGACGGCGAAAGCTACTCCGAAGCAACTGGTAAAACACGTGTGACCGGCGTTGAATTAGAATTAAGTGGTCACTATGATCAATGGGAAATGATCGCTGGTTACACTTACATGGATACCGAAAATTTAGAAGGTGATGAAAACACTTTATTCATGCTAATGCCAAAACATACACTTAATATTTGGGGCACCTATACACTAATAAACAACTCTATTCTAAACGAAACCGAATTAGGATTAGGCATTACCAGTATGAGCGAATTTTCATTAACCCGCGGCGCTACAACGATTGCAGCTCCAAGTTACACAACAATTGATGCCAATATCAGTAAAGATATCACCGAAAACTTAACCCTATCCTTAAACGTAAACAATTTGTTCGATAAAAAATACTACTCACGTGTCGGCAGCGCGGCTACGTTTAATTTCTATGGCCCATCCCGCAACTTTATGGCCAGAGCAAATTATCGCTTCTGATGCGTCGTCCTAAAATAGGTTGACAGTTTTTAGGTCAGCTCCTGTAGCTGGCCTTTTTCTTAACTTTATAAGCCCTTGCAATAAATGCTTCACAGCAATGCAAACCTTACATCCTTGCCATTTCAATATTCGTTAAGAGAATGGCCTTACAACCGATTGCCTTCAACTGATCCAATATATGGTGGGCCTCTTCTTTTTTGACCATGGATTTCACAGAACACCAAGCATTGTTTTTAAGCTGACTGACTGTTGGCGACTCAATGCCTGGGGTTAGTTCACAGGCTTTGTCCAATAGGTTGGTTGGCACATCGTACTCAACCATCTGATATTCCAACGCAATTAAGCGACCATTCACCCTATCAACAAAGCGCTTAACGCCTTCTTTGTCTTTCGATTCCAATGCGGAAAATAACGCCGCATTGGATGTAAATATCGGCTCCCCCACGACTTTTAAACCTGCAGATTTAAGTGTCGCACCGGTTTCAACAATATCAACCACACAGTCTGCCAAACCTAAACTGATGGATATCTCTACTGCCCCGTCTAACTCAACCAGATCTAACTCAGTAGAATGAAAGTGCTGCTTCACTAAATTAGGGAATGAGGTAGCAATTCTTAATGACTTAACTTGATTTGAATCGTCAAGCCTTGTGCTTTCCATTGCGGCAATACAGAGTTTAGAATGGCCAAAGGGTAAATCCAGCATTTTACTGGCTTGGCTTTGCTTCTCATGGTGGAAATCTTCCCCTGTGATACCTAAATCAATAATCCCTTTATTTAGGTACATTGGAATATCACTCGCTCTTAAAAAGTAGAACTCAACCTGATTTTTAGTATCTTCAAAGTAAAGCCCCTTGGTTGGTTTTTTGACTTTATAACCACAAGAGGTCAATAACTCGATACAAGGCCCATACAAAGCCCCTTTATTTGGTAACGCCACTCTGATCATCTGAAACTTCCTGTTAGAAAACTTAGCAATTCGCGCCTTGGCAAGCTTAAAAAATTCTTCAAGAATCTTAGCAGCAACTCACCCTAGCTTACACCATTAATATTTGTGAACCGCAAGATTTGAAATCCAAATTTTTCTTAACGAGAGTTCAATTTTCATGCATAAAAAAGCCCTTTTTACCTAGGTAAAGAGGGCTCTATGACTCGTATGATTAAGCGTTTTTTAGCTCAATGCTTTTTCAATATACCACTGGCCAGCAGCACGCCTGTGGCTACCAGACCTAAGCCCACGATGGAGTAGGCTTCTAGGGTTTCGCCTAAGATAGGAATGGCGATAATAGAGGCTAAAACTGGGGTAAAGGCACCAATGGCCGCCATGTTTTCAGCGCCAAGCTTTTGTACCGCATAGCCATAAGTGAAGCCCGTCATTAATCCAACCAACAAACTTTGTACCACCAACTGTACCGCAATCATGTCCCAAGACGCCTGCGAAAGTCCGCTGGATACCAAACCGGTTGACCAAAGCACCAGCAAAATGGCAAATGACACAAAGCCCATCAGCGAGGTAGAAAGCAATGGGGGTAAGCCAGCTATGCGTAAACTTACGGTATAAATCGCCCAAAACATGCTAGCCGCCAAGAGTAATAAATCCCCTTTCCAAGTCCCTTGTGCAGCGGTCAGCATGGACAGACTCAGCAACACAATCACCCCAGTGCAGACTAAGCTCAAACCTATCTTGCGCGCCCGAGTCACTTTTTCCTGATAAAAAATCACCGCCAACAAAGTCACAAAGAATGGGTAAGCACCTAGAATCAATAACCCGGCGTGGGACGCTGGAGCATACTTTAAGCCTGTGGCACTTAGAAAGAAGAAGGGAACGCCAGCACCACACACAATGCCAAGCAATAGCATAGGGGAAACCGATTTGATCTTTTCTCGACCACGCCAAAGAATGGGCAAGAGCAGAAGAGCTGGCGGCGTAAAACGTAACAGCCCCAAATCAAAAGGCGTGAGTGTATTGGTCACACCTGCACGCATACTGACCAACCAAGAGGCCCAAATCAGAATACTGACAAAAGCCGCCAACAATCCCAGTTTAAAGCCCCAACCCGTTGCGTATACCTTATAGTCAGGTTGCGGATTGGAAGCAGGTTCGGAATAGTCTTGTGTTGCAGAATGAGCCATACGCACCTCGCCAGATAATATTAATTTGTATTATCTATGCAATTCAGCGAGCATGTCCTTGCTATTTCACCCAGTTATCCTCTATTTTTTAGCACATATACTCACCTTAAGACTAAATAGTTATGAAAGATGCCAACATAGACAAAACAGATCTGGAGATACTCGCTCATTTACAAGAAGACGGACGCCTCACTAATGTGGCGTTAGCGGAAGAAATTCACCTCTCACCTTCACCCTGCTTAAGGCGCGTAAAACAATTGGAAGCCCAAGGTGTGATTCAAGGTTATCATGCCAGGATTGATCGTTTAAAAGCCGGATTTTCCATGACAGTCTTTGTCGAGGTGAAACTCAGAAATCATGCGGATGACTATCATCTTGATTTTGAAAAAGCGATTTTAGCAATGGAAGACGTGATCAGCGCACATTTGGTGTCTGGCTTAGCCGATTATAAATTAGAAGTGGTAGCAACCGATTTACAAGACTATGAAAGCATCTTAAAACGCATCCAGTCTTTACCTCATGTGAAAGATTTGCAAAGTTACTTTGCCATTCGTTCGGTAAAAACCAGCGCTCCGTTGCCACTTAAAAAACCAAGGTAATTTATTTACCAATATAAAAAAACCGCTTTAGCCAATGCTGGCTAAAGCGGTTTTTAACATCCCAAATTGCTTAAACCTTAAAGCTGCTCACCTGCTTATCCAAAGCTTTGTATAACTCAGAGATATCTTGTGATTGTTTCTTAATATTATCAGAAACAGACTGCACAGAATCCGTTTGCTCTTTCAGCGACATCATGTTTTGGTTGATATCACTTGTCATCGAAGATTGCTCTTGAGTCGCTTGAGCAGTCTGCGAGGCCATGGATTGAACTTTCGTAAAAGACTCTTGCAGATCATGGAAAGCTTTTGTCACATCACCAAAGTTGTTCACGGTAAAGTCCGCATTGTTGCGACTGTTTTGAATGGCTTTTGAGGATTCCGCTACATTCACTTTCAGCTGTTCAATCATGGTTTCTATTTCATTGGTACTGTCTTGCGTACGGGTAGCAAGCGTTCGTACTTCATCAGCAACGACAGCAAAACCACGACCTTGTTCACCAGCGCGTGCCGCTTCAATCGCTGCGTTGAGTGCCAACAGATTGGTTTGCTCAGCAATATTTCGAATCACTTCCAGTACAGAGGCAATACTTTCGGAACTCTTTTGTAACTCATCAGAACGACCCAAAGCCAATTCAATATCGGTTACTAATTCCGTTACCGCAGAATGAGACTTGTTCACTGCGGTAATACCGTTTTGCGTCAGACTGCTCGAATTATCCGCTTCTTCTGCTGCTTCACGAGCCACATTGGCCAGTTGTTGGTTAGACATATCCATTTGATGGCCTGCACTCACAATAGAAGCAGAGGCACCTGCCAACGAACCAGTAATCTTTGAAGTTTGTGAGGCGGCATTGTTCAGCTGCCCAGTCACCTGACCAAGCGCACTGGCCTGTTGATGAATATTCGCAATAATGCCTCGTAAGTTCTCAACAAAACCGTTAAATTCTGCGGCCAAATCGCCCAACTCATCTTGAGTTTTAAATTCAATACGCTGCGTTAAATCACCATCACCTTGCGATATTTCGCGAATACGTTGACCTAAGTAACGTACTTGATCGGTAAGGGTTTTCGGTGTTTTGTAGCTGAACCAAACGGCGATCAAGACACCAATAAGAACCAAGATAGTTGCAAGTCGAACGGATGTCGCCAGTTTGCTTTCCAACGTCAGCTTTTCTTGTGCTGAGTGCTCATTAATGGCCTCGCCAGCGACATCCAAGATGTCCCGCATCGCACCAAAGGTGTCATTTGATAAGGTTTCAGCCTCAGCATAATTTGCCATGCTCACATCCAGCGCCACTACCGCATTAGAAGCAGCCACCCATGCATTGAAAGCTTGATCAAAATCCCCCAGTTTAGCGACCACTTCTGGCGCAACTGACATATACCCAAGATACAAGTCAAAGCGATCTCTAACTTGTTGAATATTTTCGGTACGGTCCGTTTCTTCACTTTCTGCGTCACCAAGACCCGTCACAATGCGCTGCTCAGCCAATTTAGCTTGATAAGCGTCACGGTCGGCATTCAAAATAACTGAAATGGCCTTTTCATAATGATTAGTATGCTCATTTAAAGACGCTTTCAACTGGTTAATAATGGATCCTAACGCTATTAGCGCTAGTATGAATGTCACGGACATCACAACAACAGGTAAAGAACTTTTTACCCTCACGGAATTTAAACGCATACCCAACCTCCCAGACTAACGCGTCTAACGATGTCGGCAATACTAGGTCTTTGGCATTGCACACTTCAATGAGGATTAACAAATGCACACACGAATACTGTAGGACTTTACCTACAACACCAAAAAGGTTGCGTTATCACCCTATAATATTGCAATGAAAATAACTTTATAAAGAACAATGATATAAGAACATGCATAAGGAAAAATAGGAAAAGCCTATAAGCAACCAAAGCATCAATAAAAATGGACACTATGACACCTTTTCAGGCGTCGCTCCTTCTATTTCAGCCTTTGCCAGCGAGTTCGCGTAGAAGGATGTTCAGAAGGCGTATCCTTATCTTTCCTAGGGAAGATAAGGATACTTCCTTTATAATGCTTTTATCATGAGACAAGATTGGGTATGACCTTGCTACCACAGGATGAAAAGCTGGCGCTAGCCGCTTACTTAGAAAGCCATTCAGAATTTACGCTGCCTGCATCTGCCAGCAATCTAGATCAAGCCTTACAAGCACTTGATCAGGACCATCTCAACCAGAACGCCACAACAACACACTATTCGGAGCAATACGCTCGCCTAAAAAATTACTTCCGCAGCAGTATTTTGGTTTTGATGATGGTTAGTTTTGTGATCGGGCTTTTGGTCACCCCCAGCAGTTTTCTCGTCAATGAACAAAAGCACATCAACATTTATTGGCTATTGCTCACCCTACTGGGATTGCATTGTCTTAATCTTTTGTTATGGATAGCGAGTATGGTTTGGTTAAGTATAAGAGCCAACTCTAGTAAGAGCTCCTTATTACTCAGCGCAGTATCATTCTTACACCATAAAATGAGTCAGTGGCTTGCCATTGATGTACAAGTTAGTAAAGCATTTTGGCATTGGCAAAGCCCACCACAAAATAAAACTTGGCTGGCAAGCTGCTTATCTCAGGGGGTTTGGCTAGGTTATCTGAGCGCTGGGCTATTGATAACATTACTGCTTTTACTTACCAACCAGGTGAGTTTTATTTGGGAAACCACACTACTTAGCGACAGTCGTTTTTTATCGTTAACCCAATGGCTAAGTAAGCCATTAGATTGGTTAGGATTGGATTTACCAACTCAAGCCGACATACTTTCAAGCCGAATTGATCAAACACTGCAAGACCAAGCTACACGACAACGTTGGGCCAATTTCTTGCTCGCCAGTTTGTTCGTATATGGTCTGCTACCACGACTTTTCTTGTTAATCTTGTGCATGGCTGTGTATCGTTTCAAATTGATAAATCGCAAACCCAGTATTCAAGAAAAGATCATCATGAATCGTTATGCGCAACAAGAGGCGCATAAAAAGCGCATCACTGATCCAGACCACCTTCAGCGACCGCAAAACACTTCCAATGAAAGGCAGTCCTTACCCGTTTGTCGCATCAACAAAAACAGCTTATGGGGCCTATATGAATGGAGTGATGACATTCCTGATACTCTCAAAGAAGTCACTACCCAGCTGATAAATGACCAAACGCAACAACACGCTTTTTTGCCACTCACTCATGGTCAAGCCACCTACCTTTTGGTTA
This sequence comes from Marinomonas sp. ABL3_031, assembly GCF_056161265.1. Taxonomy (NCBI): domain Bacteria; kingdom Pseudomonadati; phylum Pseudomonadota; class Gammaproteobacteria; order Oceanospirillales; family Oceanospirillaceae; genus Marinomonas; species Marinomonas sp. ABL3_031. The sequence goes on along the minus strand of NZ_JBSWYU010000009.1, from coordinate 124,265 downwards.
ACAATGCTCACAGCCCAGACCGTGGCACGTTGCGTTTTCTAAGCAATTTGGCCGCGCAACAAGCAGATTTCCAGATGGTACTATCAAAAACCAAGACAAGTCATTTTGATACTGCTTGGATTGACCTAGCCAAACAGTTGCAACTCACCGAACCCAAATACTTACCAGAGGAATAGACAGTGTCGATTAAACTCTTAGTGGTGGGTCACGCAAACACAGGCAAAACCTCTTTGATTCGCACTTTGTTGCGTCGTCATGACTTTGGAGAGGTGAAAGATCAAGCGGGTACCACCCGTCATATTGAAACAGTGACCATTAGATTAGCTGATCAGGAAATCATGCAATTAACCGATACACCTGGTTTCGAGGATTCCATTGGATTGTGGCAAATCAGGCAACAGGAAGCTTTTCAAGCGCTCAAAGGAAGCGACTGGCTTAACCACTTTTGCCAAAGCCAGTATGCTCAACAAGAGTTTGAGCAAGAAGCCAAAATTCTTGCCCAGCTAACACAAACCGACATTATCTTGTATGTCATCGATGTGCGCCAAGCACCGCTTGGTAAATATCTAAATGAATTAGATATTTTGGCCTGCGCTAACAAGCCCATAGTGCCGATTTTGAATTTCAGCGCCAGCCCAACACCTCATATCAACAAATGGCAACAGGTGTTAGCAGAGCGTCACCTGCATACTTTAGTAAAATACGATTCCGTGGCATTTTATTTTGAAGATGAAAAACGCTTATATCAGAGTATTCAAAGTCTCATGCCCAAAGACTATGAGCGACTAGAGCACTTTATCCAACGTCGTCATCAAGCAGCTCAATTGCGTTTTAAATCCGCCACTCACCAACTTGCTCAACTGCTTATCAATGCCGCCAGCTATCGACTCTTGGTGAATCAATATCCGCCTAATACCCTACAACAAGACGCTTTTGAACAAGCCATCAATCAACAAGAGCAAGGTTTGATCCAAAGCCTTTTAGCACTTTATGAATTTCGCTCAGAGGATGTGTATTTAGATCGTCTTGCTATTCAAAATACTGTCTGGCAACAAGATCTTTTTGCCAAAAGCACGCTTAAAGAATGGGGGCTTGAAACCAGCAGTGGCGTTTTAACTGGGGCTGCCATTGGTGCTGGCATAGACGTCATGTCGGCTGGTCTTAGCTTGGGTACGGCTACAGGGATTGGCGCTTTATTAGGGGCAGGGTGGCAAACCGGTAAGCACTACAAAGACACCATAAAAAGTAAACTGACCAAGCGCCATTACCTTTGTCTTGATGATGTCACGTTGGGACTATTGGCATTGCGCGGGATACAAGCCATTATTCATTTACATCGACGCGGTCACGCCGCTCAGCAAAGCGTAAAAGTAAATGGCGATAAGACAAGCAATATGGACACTATCAAGCCTCTGTTAAGCTATTTCCAACAAGCCAGACAGCACCCGCAATGGTATAAGGAAGACAGTCCAATACAAAGCGATGTGGAAATCTGTTTACAGCAGATTGCAGATACTATTGATTAATTACTTAACAGCCAATTCTGTATCCAAACGCTGCTGAGTTTGATGCATCTGCTCTTCACATTGTTTCATCAGTTTTACCACATCGGTTTCATGAAGACCTTCTGTAGAAATAGGATCCAGCATTTCCACTATGACCTTACCATTATTCCAGCGATTGAGTTTGACTTGATCATGCGTGCTGCTACAAACGACAGGAATAATAGGGACTCCAACTTGCACCGCCGCATGAAAAGCGCCACGTTTAAAGGGTAACCAACCACGACCACGACTTCGCGTACCTTCTGGAAACATCCAAATAGACAAACCGGTACGTTTCATACTGTGAACCACCTGTTCTATGGTAGCGATGGCTTTTTTACGATTGTTTCGATTAATCAAAATATTGCCACTAAACCAATACAAAAGTCCAAAAAATGGAATCCAACGCAAACTGGTTTTACCTACCGTCACCACCCCTTTCGGTACCACAACAGCCAAGGTAAAGAGATCAAAATTATTTTGATGATTCGCCACATAGACTGCTTGCGGCACCAATTGCGCTTTTTCTGACACTCGCCCAGATATTGACAGCCCAAATAAAGGGCCCACTTTAGCGAACACTCTCCCAAGGTGATAAACGCGATTCTTTGAGCTCAAGGTCAGTAAACAAAACACAATACCTAACAAGGTTACCAGTACTACCAACACCAATAGCAATGCCATCCGAATCAACAGCAACAACATAGTTTATTCCACCTTAGCAATTAAACAGATCTATTTGACTTATCATTAAACGCTGTTCGCCAATCATAAAATTCTATAGATTTTAATGGCTTAGAATAAAAATACCCTTGTATTTTATCACACTGAAATTGCCTTAACAGTTCCACACTGGCTTGGTTTTCAGCGCCCTCTGCGGTGACCACAAAACCTAGGCTGTGGGACAAGTTAATACTGCTCTTCGCAATAGCAGCATCATCTTCGTTGGTATCAATATGCTGAATAAAGGCACGGTCTATTTTCACCTCATTTACTGGCAAATCACGTAAATATGCCAACGAAGACTGACCCGTACCAAAATCATCAATCGCCAAATGAATGCCCATTTTTTGTAACGCATGCAACACACTGATCACTTTGTTTCTGTCCGTCATCACGGCACTTTCCGTCACCTCTAGGGCCAAAGCATCAACTGGTAACCGATTGGCTTCTAGAGCAAGTGACACCATCAGAGGCAGTTCCTCGTCTACCAAATCGTGCGCTGATAGATTGATGGCCACGCGTATCTTTTGACCTTGCTGCCACCATTCACTGAGTTGTGCCAATACTGTATTCAAAACCCATTTTGTTAAAGCTTGAATACCGCCTGCATGTTCCAATAACGCAATCAGTTCATCCGGTGGAATAAAACCTAATTCAGGATGAATCCAACGAATTAAAGCTTCTGCTTCTTGGCAATCCTGCGTTTCTACAGAGACCTTAGGCTGATAAACCACAAACAATTGATTGGTTTCCAAAGCGTGAGGTAAATCTCGAATGATGGTCAATTGACGCTGGTGACTTTCGTCTTCACCTTGTTGATAAAATGCATAGGCATCGCTCTCTGACTTGGCTTTTTCCGCCACTATGTCTAAACGACGAATCGCAGTGTTTACGCTTTTAGTGGCCAGTTCCAATGGTAAAACACCAATACTGACATCAATACGAATTTCAGAGCCATGCTCAATTTCGAACTCATCACTCATGACTTCCTTCAGGTCAGAGCAATCCTGAGCCGTAATATTTTGAGAAAAAATAAGCAAAAACTTATCATCTCCCAAACGCGCAATCATATCGGCCTGACGGTCCCACGCTTGTAATCGATTGGCCACCTTGCCGAGCAAAATATTTCCCAGATCAAATCCCAACATATTATTAATGTCACGAAAGCGACGAATGTTCAGCAGCAATAATCCGCCGTCCTTTGCAGGCAAGGCATCTTGCAAATACAACTCAACGGCACTTTGATTGTTTAAGCCTGTCAACATGTCATGGGAAGCTCGATAAGTCAGTTCTTCTTCTCGCATTAAAATGGAATGCTGCATGGTTTTCATGGTGTTCGATAGCACCCCAAACTCACCCGTCATTTTTGGCACAGTCAACTCGGCCTTTTGTACGCTCTTACCAATACTGGTCGCAAATTCCACCAGATGACCAATAGGGCGTGTCATATTTCGCGCCAGAGCGACCCCCAACAAAAGGGCGAGAGCCAACGCGCCAGCAAAAATGCCCAATAATTGATTGCGCGTAAAGTTATAACTTTCTTTCCAAGGGTCATAAGGTAGGTGAATCATACCCCATTGATTTTCAATCCCAAGATCAACGGCGAGCGTCAAATATTTTTCATCATTAGAAAAAGCGGGAGTTTGTAATATTTCGACTGGATGCTGAATTTCACTCAGTAATTTTTGCCCTTCATTGGAAGTAAGGGTTGTGCCACCGAACATCAAAGAACCGCCTTCTTTGCCGTAAACAAAACTAATGTCTTGACCCGTAACGCCTTTGATTTCCTCCGCCAAGGACTGATCCAATAAAAACGCCATGCCAACCCAAGCCACAATGTTAGGAGAGCGAACGGGGACCAAGACCAATTGATAAGCCAAATCCCCAAAAGCGATTGTAGTGCTGATTGACGAACCACCCGAGCGTCGCGCCGCAGACACTAAATCGGAAATGGTATTGTCAGCAATTAACCCCTCTCGTGTCATGGTAATAACTTGACCATTTGGTGATACCAACAAAGAGACATCCGCATTAATACGTGCACCATGATTTTCCAAGACAGAACGTATGGTCGCGGTTTCTTTCGTGGCAACAGCCTGTTTAAAACCAAAATCAGAAGTGAGAATTTCCACGCCTTTGGTTAATTGCTCGGCGCGTGCTTCCAAGAGGAGATCAAAGACATTGCGGGACACATCAATAGACTGGACGCCTTGACGATAATTGTCTGCTTTTAATGACGACAACACGGCTAAAGCCGTACCCAACTGTGCAAGCGCCAATAACAACAAAACAAATAAAATCAGTCGCGCCTGAAAGCTCCTGAACACAGTAAAAGTCCCCTAACATCTGTAAATTGACGTGATCTTGAATAATAGGGTGAATACAAGATTAATGCCATAGTCGATAAAAGGCTTGCTTCAGAATTGCACATAACATAAGTTATACCTATAAACATTTGTTAAAAAATCATTATGAAGAAGCAAACACAACGAGTTTATAACGCAATAAAAGCGGATCCTTTAGCCTCACAAAAATCCCTAGCTGAGCGCCTCAATATGACTCGTGAATCCGTCGCCAGTCATATTATGCAACTGACTCGACAAGGTTACATCTTAGGTAAGGGCTATTTGCTAGCTCAACAAAATGCTTATGTGGTTATAGGTGGCGCTAACGTCGACATCAATGGCCATAGTGCTGGCACTTGGTTAGCACATGATTCTAACCCTGGCTTTATCAACCAAAGTCCTGGCGGCGTTGGGCGCAACATTGCTGAAAACTTAGCGCGTTTAGGCGAAAAAGTGCACTTAATTGCACCAGTAGGATTAGATCAACGGGGGGATTGGTTAATCGAACAAACACAGGCAAGTGGTGTCGACATACATCATATGTTGCGACATAACCATTTACCGACAGGAACCTACCTTGCTATCAGTAATGAGCAAGGCCAGTTACAAGCGGCCATTGCTGATATGCGTATCGTGGACACACTAGAAGCACAGCGCTTAGCGTCTACATCCTCACTATTACAAAGTGCGCAAAGCATTGTTGTAGACGCGAACCTGTCTGTAGCTTGTCTTGATTGGCTATCACAACAGTCTTTAACAGGACAGTTAATTGCGGATGCTGTCTCGGCGACTAAAGCGCCCAAGCTCTTACCACTGCTAAATCAATTAACCTTATTAAAAGTCAATCAAGACGAAGCGCGTGCCTTATTGCAATGCCAACAAACAGACCCACAAGCATTAGCACAAGGATTACTCGCACAAGGAGTAAAATCGGTATTACTCAGCCTAGGCAGTCAAGGACTATTATTCGCTGATGCTTCTGGTTGTTATCAACAAAGCTGTCATCCGACATCACCAGTCAGCGACACAGGTGCAGGCGATGCATTATTAGCAGGCTATTTAACCGCCTGTAACCAATTTGAAGATACTAATAAGAGACTTTCTTTTGCTTTGGCTTGCGCTGCCATAACACTAGAAAGCCCACATGCTAATCATCCTGAACTCAGTGTTCAGCAAGTCACTCAATGGATACAATCACTATGAATCAATATCTAGATATTCACCCAGAAGTCGCCGAGGCCATCGCTTCAGGCAAACCTGTTGTTGCTCTAGAAAGCACCATTATTTCCCATGGCATGCCTTGGCCTCAGAACGCGGAAACCGCCAAACAGGTAGAACAAATCATTCGCGACCATGGCGCCGTACCTGCCACTATCGCCATCATTGATGGTCGCTTGAAAGCCGGTCTAAGTAGTGAAGAAATTGATACTTTGGCGAAAGCCGGTTTGTCTGTCACCAAATGCTCACGTCGTGACCTGCCTTTTGTGGTGGCCCAAAAACAACATGGTGCAACCACAGTTGCTGCTACCATGATCATTGCAGCCATGGCAGGCATACGCGTATTTGCCACCGGTGGCATTGGCGGTGTTCACCGTGGCGCGCAACAAAGTTTCGACATTTCAGCAGACTTACAAGAACTGGCTAAAACCAATGTGGCGGTTGTTTGCGCTGGGGCCAAATCTATTTTGGATTTGGCCTTAACACGCGAATACCTAGAAACCCAAGGCGTTCCTGTTCTGGGTTACCAGACAAGTACCCTGCCAGCTTTTTATACTCGTGAGAGCGATCAAAGCGTCGATTACAACATGGCATCCGCAAAAGAGATTGCACAATTCATCAATGCCAAATGGGATATGCAATTACAAGGGGGAACGGTTATCGCTAATCCGATTCCTGAAGAGTTTGCTATGCATAAAGACGCCATCGACACAGCAATTACTCAAGCTTTAAGAGAAATGGAAGAGCAAGGGGTTGGCGGCAAAGAATCCACACCTTTCCTGTTAGCTCGCGTTGCTGAGCTAACAGGAGGCAACAGCCTAGCCAGTAATATTCAATTGGTATTTAATAACGCACGTTTGGCGGCTCAAATTGCAACTGAGCTCTAAGGGTTAATAACACTAGAGGATGCTTGTCGCCTTAGCGAAAATGAGGCGACAATGACCATCAAGGCCCTTTGCTAAAAAACATTGGCAGTTTAATGCTGCCAATAATAATCTCGCCAATAATCTATTTGATCCTCGCCAAGAAAACTCCATGCGATAAATCGGCTAATTTTCTGCCCTTGTGCCATTTCAACTACTTTCACTTGCTTTGCGCCAATCTTTCGCAGTTCTTGTTTCAGTAGATCCAAATTGCTGTGTCGTGCAACCAAAGAAGTAAACCAGAAGCACTGATCCGCCAAAGCTTGGCTTTCTTTAATCATACGACTAATAAAACCTACTTCACCGCCTTCACACCAAAGTTCGGCCGCCATACCACCAAAGTTCAGACCCTTATTGTGTGCGACATTGCCCGAGGATTTCCCCCCTTTCAACCCTCGCCATTTACGTTGCGACTCTTGTTGCATAGCCGATTCGCTGGTATGAAAAGGAGGGTTACACATGGTCACATCAAAACGTTCACTGGTTTGCCAGACTCCGTCAAATATGTGTTCTTGATTCGCTTGTTGACGAATGCTGATCGCCTCTTTCAGGCAAGAATTGGATTTCACTATGGTTGAAGCAGTAGCAACCGCAGTCGGATTCACATCCGAGCCAACAAACTGCCAACCATATTCTTGATGCCCGACTATGGGATAAACACAATTTGCGCCCACCCCCACATCCAAAACCTTAACCCCTTTACCACGAGGAATCACCCCCTTGTTACTGTCCGCTAATAAATCCGCTAGATAGTGAATATAATCGGCTCTGCCTGGGATCGGCGGACATAAAAAGCCCGCAGGAATATCCCAAAACGCCACGCCATAAAAGTGATTGAGTAGAGCACGATTAAGGGTTTTTACCGCTAAAGGATCAGCAAAATCCAATGACTCGTTACCATACTTATTTAATCTGATGTAATGAGATAACTCAGGACAAGAATCTGCCAGCAAAGCAAAGTCATAACGCGCTCGATGCGGATTACGAGAATGCAATTCCAATTTTTTATTGCGTTTGCCTTTGCTTAAATGCGGTTTTTGAGTCACAAATTTGCCATTATTCAGAGAGGAGTAGGGTTAAGTATAACCGAAAGCAATTATCGCAAGTAAGGAAGGATATCCAAAAAGAGTGAAGGTAAACATCAGGTCAAACTTGCTCAAATCATAAAAGGCAAGATGGACAGGCTCAGAATGAAGCCAATGGCAAACAGCGTAAACAAGGCTTCGATGGGGTTTTGTCGAGCCTGTTGCAATCCCCCTTTTAGGTAATCCAACGTGCTTGGTATATGCATGTCACGACTACGCTCAATTTGATCTTCACGAATCAGTTGTTGCGCTCGCCATGCCTGCTCTTTATCTTTTACCCAAATACCCGCCATGGAAATTTGCCAACGCCCTGCACTGGTTTCATAAAAATGAATTTGGTGTTCCGACAACAACTGACGAATGTCATTTGCCTCTTCGTCGGGAACGTTTTTTAATCGAAACACCAAGGTGGCCATATTAGGTACTCTATGAAGACTAATGACTGCCAAGGGTAAGAGATGGCAACAGAGAACACAATGCTATTTTTACTCTTGCTCTTTACGCAACCAGTCCAACACTTGATCCGCAGGTAAAGGTCGGCAAAAATAGTAACCTTGTACTCTTTCTACACCCAACTCTCGTACGGCTTCCAGTTGATCTTCTCGCTCCACCCCTTCCGCAACGACTTCCATTTTTAATTCTTTGGCTAATCGGGTTACCGAGGTGAGTACTTGCCGAGTAAATTGGTCATCTTTCAGGCTGGCAATGAAGATTTGATCCAATTTCAAAGTGTCATATGGAAAACGACGTAAGAAGTCCAATCCAGCATAACCGGTACCGAAGTCGTCTACTGACAAACGAATATCCAAGGCTTTAATGTGCTCGAAACGACTAACCATTAAAGGCAGTTCAATAGAATTTAACGCTGTGGTTTCCGTCACTTCTAACCCTAAACGTCCTTTTAGCTCAGGCCATTCTGTCATAATGTCAGCCAACTTAGACGCAAAATCCTCATGAATTAAACTATGTCGATCCACATTGACCGAGATACGAATGTCTTTCAGCAACTCTGGATTATCACGATAAAAATGCCCAACCTTACGAATCACCATCCAGGTTAGATCATCAATCAGACCCAAGCGTTCTGAAATTTCCACTATCGACAAAGGCGAAACTTGACCGTGATAAGGAGAATACCAGCGTATTAACGCTTCTAGTTCATGAGTGGCCGTTTCATCCAATGAAATAATAGGTTGAAAATACACTTCCATTGCATCATTAAGAATCGCTCGCTTAATGCATTGGGGTAATGAACGACGATAATATAGAAAACTCCATCGCACCAAGCAAAATAACAAGAACAAAGTTAAGCTTGATAATAGAATGAAAGGCCACAATTCATGAAGGCGTTGCCAGTAATAGCGTTCAGGCAAATACACGGCCAGTTCCATGGCCCAATCGTCTACACTACGAACCTGTTTATCCAAGATGGAACCATGAATATCCGCTTCATTTCCAACGACCATTTTTGTGCCTAAGGTCAATTCATAAGCATAACCTGACGGCAACCAGCGATTAACAAAATTACCCAAACTCTTAGGAGGCGCTAAACCATTCACACCAATACTATGCTCGCCTTTATAAAAGACCAAAAAAGTACTGTCTCCTAAAGTATGGGATTTCACCAAAGAAACCGTTCGCCTGGTTGGGCTCGCCTCTATTCGATCAATAATACTAGAGAAAATCGAGAAATCACGGGGGCCAAGATTGGTACAATAAACTTGGTAATCATCATTGAATAAACCAAATTCTTTAAAAATAGGAGAATAAAAGATCGCTCTTCTAAGGCGTTTAACGTCTTCTTTACTGCAGGTTAACTGAGCCTCTTTTGAAATATTCTTCAGCTCAACAAAAATCATCTCCATTTGCTGAGTCAATGCTTGATGCGCCTGATCAGAGCGTAAACTAACGTCCCTTAACAGATAACAATACAAACCAAATGCAAATAATAAAATTGAACAGAAAATAGAACCAACTGCATATAAAGCCAATATATGCTTCCTGGAAGGGAACAGCGCACTAAGACTGCTAAGCATTTTTCCCTCTTATATTTTTGCAATCCATCTTATCCAAAGCCTTATTGTAATAAAGTGTAATTCCAACGCATAATGCCATATAAGTAACAAACTACCAACTCCTCTATAGAAGAGCGGCTTCATTTCCATATAATGTTACTATATAGCAATTTTGCTGATGCTACTCAAAGAAAACTTACGTAAATGATTTAACGACTTGGTTCAAAAGGTAACACTGGACAATTCACCACAATATTGCTGCGTTCAATGGTCAATAAACCCGCTTCTTCAGCGGATAGAATGGCCTCTTCTGACGTCAATTCATAGGCCTGTGCAGGGTCTTGCCAGACTACCCAATACATTAACCAAAGAGGAGAATAATGGCGATCTTTGCTTTGATAACCCAGTGGTGAAGGCGCCGAAGCAAAAACATTTTGCTGCTCTTTATTAGGGAAACCGTAAACACGTTCTAATACGGTTTTGACTTGCGGAGGTTTGGGGTAACGCGGAATCGCATCACGCAATCGGGGCGCATAATTCGCTCCCATTTCTTTCGCCATACCAGCATCGGAAACATCTGTGGTGATATATGACACTTGATGGCCATCATGCCAAGCTTTAAATAGGGTTAAGCCAAGTGCAGCATTTTGCTCTTTATTGCTTGATGCACAAGCACTTAATAACCATGCCACCAAAAACCAAACACTTATACGCTTGCACATAAAGCCTCCCAAAGAATAGCCGCACCTATGACGTTACCGTTTCCACAGCAGGATTGCAAAATCACATCCTACTTCTCTACTCATCTTGCTGTTTGGCGTATTTGTAGACAGTATTACGGCTAACCCCTGCCAGTTTAGCGGTTTGCGATACATTACCTTTATTCTCAATTAATAAACGAGGAATTATTGAGGTCTTGGGAATAGCTGATCAAGAAAGGCAAAAAGCAAAAGACCGGCTTCCATACCGGTCTTTTTTTATAGGGTCTGATGCTTATAAAACAGACTACGAAGAGATGTATTCATTGCATGAAAATCAATGTAACAAGCGGTTTTCACTCATGACCTCTTTTAACTGATCTTGTAGGCTTTCAATACTCTCCACCATAAGGTGCTGTTTGTCTTCGGGAATCAGAGCAATATCATCTAATGATATTTGCTCTAAGTCTTCAAGCAACTGGGTTAGATGTTTTAATTCTTTGTCTGCGTCCTGTTTCATCGCCATGCTCCTTGCAAGTTATCTAACAACACCAATAACCTTAGTCGAGCTTTACCGAACATGTATCCTTTTATAGAAAAGACTTTGTAAATATTCGTAACCTTATTTTAACAAACGTAGGAAAAGATCATTAATTTCAACGGGCGTCTCTATTTGAGGTGTATGACCACAGTTCTCCAAAATGACCAACTCACTTCCAGGCGTATTTTGATGCGCATTTTCAGAATGCTTGTATGGCAATACGGCATCTTGACGACCATGCACAAAACACACTGAACAAGAGGTATTCTTGAGCCTTGCTAAGGTAAGCTGGGATAACACGCTTTTTTGTCCAGACCAATTAGCCATTTTTTTCAGCGTTTTCAAAAAAGCACTTTGTGCGCCATCTCGCATTACATTGCGATGAATGATGAGCTTTATCTCCTCAGAAACCTCTTCAGGTTTCAGAAAAATACTTTTTATTTGTTGATCGACTGCAACTTGGTTCGGACGCCCCAAAAGACCTCCAATGACAGGTAAGGACATCAGCTTAAAGGGTAGTGGGGTCTGCTTGCCTAGTAGCGCAGCATTAAGCAGTATCATTTTACTCACGCGGTCTGGCTGTAAAGCTGACATATGTACGCAAATTGCGCCGCCCATCGAATTGCCCGCCAAGTGCACCTCAGAAATGGCCAACTTGTCTAAAAACGCCCAAACAAATTCTGCGTACTCAATGACATCAAAGGCTTTTTCATTTATGTCCGACAAACCATGATTGGGAAGATCTAGTGCGATGACACGAAAAGAAGAGGCGAGAGAGGTCAACTGATATTGCCAAAGCTCTGATGACCCCCCAATACCGTGAAACAAAACTAAAACAGGTAACTTTCCTCCCGTATCTTGATAACGCACATTTATGTTTTCCACTTCGAGGTACAAACTTTTCATTGGCTCACCTTATTGTTGTTTTTAGTTTCTAATAATCGAGCAAAGCCTATGCCAGCCGTTAAAACACCCTTCCAAAGCCCTTTAAAAAATTCATAACTTATTGAAAAAAATAAAAAAGCCAGCTTTTAGCTGGCTTTAAATATGAAACATTTTTTCTCAAAAAAATTCACTATATGATAAAAATTCAATATCTAAATTATTATTTAATCAAATCGAAAACTGGAGGCAGTGACGCCACCGAACACATTTTCATCATGATAAACACAGCGCGCTTCACCTTCTTCGGCAGCCCCTAGAGCCACCATCAAAGGAATAAAATGATCTTCCCTAGGGTGACTGACTCGAGCGTATGGAGCTTGTTCCCATGCGATCAAGCCTGCACGTCTTTGCTCAGGCGTTGACGCCATCAAGGTTTGTTGCAGCCAAGCATCGAACTGTGCTGAAGGCTCTTTTGCTTGCGGCCCAAATAAACGTAAATTGTGATAGCTCAAGCCACTGCCAACAATTAATACCCCTTCTTCACGTAACGGACGCAAAGCACGACCAATGGCCAAATGCTCGGCCGGGTCTAGATTGTTTTGCAAAGACAATTGAATCATTGGCATGTCTTTATTGGGATACATGATTTCCATGGGCGTAAAAGCACCGTGATCATAGCCCTTTTTACTGTCTAGATCGGTTGGGAAACCAGCTTGATTCAATAAGCTTGCCACTCTTTGAGCGATTTCCGGTGAACCGGGCGAGGCGTACTTAACGCTATAAGTATGCTCAGGAAAACCGTAGTAATCGTATTCCATACCGGGAGCAATACTGGATTGAACCGCCAGCTTTTTGGTTTCCCAATGACCTGAAATCATCAAAATGGCTTTCGGCTTTTCTGGGAACTGTTCAGGCATCGCGGCTAACGATGCTTCTAAGGTCGCTAACATAGCACGCATTTCAGGCATGTAAGGCCAAGGGCCACCACCATGAGAAATAAAATAAGTCGGTAACATAAACAACACCTCGTATCTTGGATTAACTGGCTGTCACTCATGCGAACTAACCAGTGGAATTGCCTTCAGTCTAGGCTTGAGCCCTAAACTGATCAATACGTGTTCAGTTAATCCATAATTTCCAAATACGAAATGGTTGAAAGAAAAAGTCTTTCGACATTTCATTTAAGTTCAAAAAAGCCCACGCTTAGATGAGCTATTCTAGGCAGTATTTCCGTTAATTTATTTTTCGTAACAAAAGACTCTCAACCTGTGTCCGTCGAGATCCAATGCCGTAAAGCTGGTGCCAAAATCCATCTCACGAATATCTTGGATAATCTCTACGCCCAACTCAATCCATTTACGGTAATGAATCTGTAGGGTGATGAGATTGCTAACTTCCAGAGCAATTTCCATACAGGCTGACGCTACTTTATCAGTTGTTGGTTCCACATCCGGCCAAGCCCATAAGCCAAATTTATGGCCAGACTCACTAACAAAAAGCGCAAAACTGTCTTGCTGATCCACGGGATCTCGCTCAAAAAGTGGACGATAAAAATCCACACTTGCTTGGACATCATCCACATAAAAAATCGGAAAATTTGAGAGTTCCACCTACTTCTCCTTCATTAAAATCAAATACAAACAGACATGCTTTACAGCCTATATCTGTCATTCCCTATACTAAACAGCAGAACAGTCAGTTTTTGTCAGTAATCGTTACGCTGGCTCGAATTGCTTTATTCACTTTCATTCGCTTTTATAAGTTCGCAAGAGTTAAACCAAATCCACTTCAACAAGATACAGGCTATTTGATTCGAAAAACTCAAACAACAATGCAAAAGTCCTGTAATAAATCCCCTCATTCCTAGCTATTTATTGACCCAATTTTTCTTCAATACGTGTTAAAAATGCTTGTTCGGTAAACTCTCCGTCATGATAGTGCAATCCCACGTAATTAAAGGCCTTAAGTGGAATTTCAGGGTGACTTTTCTGGGTTCAAAAAGCCGCTTATTCTGAAAAAAGCACAACGCTTGTTGTGATCAGCACAACACAACCCAGACACTTATCAGGAGATATACCATGTCTTTTACTTTTACAAAACATGCATTAATCAGCAGTCTTGTCGCTGCGGCTTCCTTTTCATCCATTGCTGTCGCGCAGCCTCAATCAGGCTTTACCATCACGCCAAGTATTGGCCACTATGATATGGACAACGATCGCGATGAAGAAAATGATACGGCTTACTCTCTTGGCTTAGGTTATCAGTTTGATAACCCATGGGCGGTCGAATTTGTTTACCTCAATGCCGACACCAAATCCAAACTAAGCGGAAATAAAGTCGATGTTGATCAATATCGCTTAGATGGTTTGTACCACTTGCCAACTGTCTCTTCCTACCACCTAACCCCATACTTAGCCGCAGGTGTAGGCACCACAGACTTCAGTTCCGACTCTGACAACAAGATGGAAATCAATGCCGGTGGTGGTGTGAAATACGCCCTAACCGATACCCTTGCTCTGCGCGCAGACTTCCGCTTAGTCAATGACTTAGAAGATCAGCATCTAGATAAGGTTTCTTCGTTTGGCTTACAAATGACGTTCGGCGGTAAAAACAACAGGCTAGCCAGACAAGATAGGCGCTTTCAACCTATCGAGACTGAGCAAGAAGACACCCAAGCAACAGAAAATCTGGTGGCAACATCACCTGCTACAGAACCAGAAAGCATCACAGAAACACCATCAGAAAGCATTACCGAGACACAACCAGAAACCATAACAGAGGATTCTCAAGTGGTAGACTTAACCATGATAACGCAACCAATTGAAACCAACTCAAAACAACAAGAGCCACTTCCTGCGCCACCTGTTTCTGCTGATGGCAAAGTACCCAGTGTGTTAGAACAAGCGGCCGTTGTCGCGGCACAACCTCCGATAAAGCTAAACATTCAATTTGCCAGCAATCAAACAAGAGTACAGCAAAAATTCTATCCTGAAGTTGAAAAGCTAGCGACCTATATGACGGATAACCCGAATACCACAGTGGTTATTGAAGGACACACCGATGACACAGGTTCCGCCAGATATAACCAAAAAGTATCAGAACAACGTGCCAATGCCATTGCGGATGTTTTGGTAGAAGTCTTCGGCATTACAGAAAATCGTGTTAGCGCCATAGGTTACGGTGAAGATAAACCATTATTCGACAACAACTCCGCCGAGCATCGCCAAGCAAACCGTCGTGTTGTTGCCGTGATTTCGGACAATCAGGCGTAAACCACCTGCATTCAAGCCTCCCAATCATTGCCAAAAAACGAACCGCATTCCGGCACGCCCAATCTTAGATTGGGCTTTTTTTGTCAACTTATTTTAGGCCGAGACTACTGGGATGAGCTGCCGCTAACCAACGGCATGCCCCTAAACCAGCTAAACGTCCGGTTGCAAAACAAGCCGTCAGCAAATAACCACCGGTGGGTGCTTCCCAATCCAACATTTCTCCAGCACAAAACACACCTGGCATCTTGTTTAACATCAAATCTTCATTGAGACTGGCTTCACACACACCGCCGGCGCTGGAAATCACTTCGTCAATCGGCTTGGTTTGATAAAAAGAGACAGGCAAATGCTTGATCGCATGAGCCAATGTCTCAGGAGTCGACAACACGTCTTTGCTAAACCTTTCATGCAACAAAGCGGCCTTGACTCCGCCTAATCCTATGCTGCGCTTTAGGTATTTGCTAAAGGATTCCTTGGACTTTCGAGAAGACAACTTGGCCACCAGCTGAGGTTCACTTACATCGGCTAGTAAGTCGATGGACAAACTGGCTTCGCCTTGCGCTTCAATGTCATCTCGTAGGTATTTTGAAAAAGCGTATATTAAGCTGCCTTCCATGCCATCTTGCGTGACAATACATTCGCCTTTTTTGTCGACAATTTGGCCGTTAGCAAGCGTCATGGAAAACGCCACGCCTTTCAGTGGACTGCCGGCAAACTTGCTGGACAAATGCTCACTCCAACGACTGTAAAAACCGCAGTTGGCACTGCGCAAAGGCGATAAATCAACATCTTTTTTCGCAAGAACAGACTGCCAAGCACCGTCTGAACCCAGTTTTGGCCAACTGGCTCCGCCCATCGCAAGGACAATCGCATCCGCTTGCGCTGTCACTGTCTCACCTTGATGGTCAAAGGTGGCTCTGTTTGATGTTAAAGAGAGCATTTTATGACGCATATGAAACACCACACCGGCTTCGCGCAGACGCGACAACCAATGTCGTAACAAGGGAGCGGCTTTCATATCGGTTGGAAAGACACGACCAGAACTGCCAACAAAGGTGTCTACCCCTAGGCCATGAATCCAGTCACATAAGGCTTGATTATCAAATTGGCGAATCGCACTGGATAGCCAGTCGGCTTTGTCATAGTAACGCTGTATAAAACCGTCATAGGCTTCAGAGTGCGTAATGTTCATGCCACCCACACCGGCCAGTAGAAATTTGCGGCAGGCGCTCGGTTTGGCATCATACACGGCCACATGATGACCTGCAGCAGCCATCATTTCTGCTGCCATTAACCCCGCAGGGCCAGCTCCGATCACCATAACTTGGTTTGCCATTATCTGTCAGTACTCGCTCAGTTTCACAAGGGAAGGCATGATAAAGAAGTTTTACCCAATCACCAAATGAGTCCTCTTTTTGGCACTGAATACCCGCTCATATCGTCAAATACACACTATGAGCGTCAAACGCATGGCTGCTTCTACGCCTATGTATTCGTCATCCCATTATTTGCCTCTATATTACGGGACGCAGCAAACCCAATCCCACTGCATAGCGGGTGCGCCCAATCCTCAAAGCAGAGGTTACGAGGAATGTAATTCGTTTCACAGAGCGCTGAAAGACCTCTATGCATCAATTGATAAGTAACAACAGAGCCGTCTCACGAACAGTAAAATAGGCCGCCCTAAAGGGCTAAAATATTCACTGTGTGGTCTCTTCATTGCGGCACTGCGTTTTCGCAAAAAAACTGGGGTAACCATAATACGATAGGTGACATAAAGCGTTTGAGCTTTATACTGGCTGCATAATAAATTTAACCATGATGTCGTAGCACTGGAGCCAACCTTGAATTATAAACGCCTCGAAACCTTTGTTTGGGTTGCCACCTTAGGCAGTTTCCGTAAAGCGGCGGAGCGCTTACACACCACCCAACCGGCCATTTCTGCTCGTATTTCTGGCTTGGAAGAAGAGCTAGGTGTGAAGTTGTTCGAGCGAGAAGGCGGCTCCAGCCCCATTATTTTGACATCCAAAGGCAAAGAGTTACTGCCTTATATAGAAAAAATACTTTTTCAATCGGAACAACTGCGCAAACGCGCCGAGGCAAACACAGCCTATTCTGGGGTGCTGCGTTTGGGCGCTTCCGAAACCATAGTCAATACTTGGTTACCTGATTTCTTAGCACGCTTGCACAACAAATCGCCCAATTTAAACGTTGAATTAACCGTAGACATTTCCACCGTTCTCGCCACTGGCGTGAAAGATCGAACCTTGGATTTGGGCCTGTTAATGGGGCCTATTTCGGAACCCAGTATTGTCAATCATGATTTGTGTACCTTCTCACTTTCTTGGGTTTGCAGCCCACAATTGGCCTTGCCAGAGCGCTTGCTTTACCTCGAGGAACTCACCCCTTGGCCTATCATTATCTACGCAAAATCCACCAAACCCTATTCGGAAATTGTTCAAAAGTTTCGCAACTTAGAAGGCAAACCGGCAAACTTTTATGCCTCTACCTCACTGGCCGCCATCCGCAGCCTAGCCATAGATGCCGTTGGCATCGCCACTTTACCGGACATCATGATTGGCAAGGAATTAGAAAACAATATGCTGCGCAAAATACACACCATATGGACGCCGCATGATCTGAAATTCACCGCATCTTACTCAGATGAACCTTTCAATCCTTTGGCGGAAATGGCCGTGGATTTGGCCATAGAAGCCGCTCAAAAATACGAAAAAAACTTGCTTGATAAAATAAATTGATCAAATAACCAAAAAAAACACAATTAGACTTTTTACTCTGAGGGACACTACTCTAGAAAAAACGAAATGTGCAAAAATAAGGAACCCTCCTATGACCCCATCAGCTAAGCCATTAGCGCAACAAGCGTATGAATTGCGTCAAGCCATTCGCAATCAAACGCACACTGGTCCTACCAGTGGTCTTGCCACTGGCGCGATGCAAGGCAACATTGTGATCTTGCCAGCTGATTGGGCAAATGATTTTCTCTTATTTTGTCAAAAAAATCCGGTTGCTTGTCCACTAATCGGTGTCTCGGAAGTAGGCGACTATCGTTTACCCGAATTGGGCAAAGACATCGACATGCGTCATGATGTACCTGAATACTATGTTTATCGGGATGGGGCCAAAATCGAAAATCGCGCCGACATTACCGACCTATGGCGTGATGATTTGGTGGTATTTGTATTAGGCTGTTCCTTCTCATTTGAAAATGCCTTATCGCAAGCAGGCCTAACCCCTCGCAACATTACCGAAAACGTCAATGTTTCCATGTTTGAAACCACCATTCCAATGACACCAGCTGGCCGCTTCTTTGGACACACTGTGGTAACCATGCGTCCCTACACACCAAAAGACGCCATTCGCGCCATTCAAATCACCACGCGCTTTCCCAAAGCCCACGGCGCGCCATTGCATTTCGGCACACCAGAAGACATTGGCATTAAGGATCTGAGCAAACCCAATTTCGGTGATCCAGTCTCCATAAACAAAGGCGAAGTACCCGTTTTTTGGGCCTGTGGCGTGACGCCTCAAGTGGCGATTCGCAATGCCAAACCGCCATTTTGTATCACCCATGCCCCCGGCAAAATGCTGGTGACGGATCTACTCGATACTGACTTGGCTGTGCACTAACCCTATTACTTTTCGCTGCCTTTCTCTCCCAGGCGAGGTGGCGTTTTTATAACGCACTCAAAACAACATTAACCTTCAACGAAAGGATAAGGAACAATGAAAAAACTCACAACCGCTCTGGTGCTGGGCAGTGTACTGTCCACTTCCGCATTGGCCGCTAAATGGCACATGCCAACCCCTTACGGTGACGGCAACCTACCTACGCAAATCGCGTATGGATTTGCAGAAGAAATCAAAGATAAAACCGGTGGCGACTTAGAAATTAATGTCCACTCAGCTGGCTCATTGGTACAACACACCGAAATTCCTCGCGCGGTAAAAACCGGCCAGGTACAAATAGGCGAAGTCTTCATCGGTATTTTGGGTAACGAGCACCCTGTATTTAAACACGACAATATTCCCTTCTTGGCGACTTCTTTCGAAGACGCTAAGAAATTATGGGAAGCCGCTAAACCACAAGTGGAACAACAGCTAGATAAAAGCGGCATGAAAATGCTGTATGCAGTGGCTTGGCCTGCACAGAGTCTTTACACCAAGATGCCTGTCAATACATTAAGTGACCTGGCGGGTTCTAAAATGCGTGCTTACAGTCCATCTACCTCGCGCTTAGCCGATCTAATGGGTACCACACCTACTACAATTCAAGTTCCCGATATTCCACAAGCCTTTAGTACTGGCATTATTCAAGCCATGATCACCTCACCTTCTACTGGTGTGGATAGTCAAGCTTGGGATTACGTAAACTACTACACAGATGTGAAAGCTTGGATTCCTAAGAACATTGTCGTCGTTAATAAGCGTGCCTTCCGCCGTCTTGATAAAGACACTCAAAATGCCATCTTAGCAGCGGCGAAAAATGCCGAAGCCCTAGGCTGGGAAAAAGTCGCGGAACGTGCTGCGAATGACAAAGCTAAGTTGATTGAAAATGGTATGCAAGTGAGTGACCCTTCACCAGAATTGTTAAACGAACTGCAAGCCATTGGTGATACTATGATAGAGGAATGGAAAGCCGAAGCGCCAAAAGAAGTGGGCGATATCTTAACCCGTTACCAAAACTAAGCATTTTCTGAAGATCGTCTCAAAGCTGTATTCGATCTTCCCACACCGTCTAGCTTCCACTAGACGGTGTCTTTTCTATCAAAAGTGAACACTATGAACCAAATAAAAGAAAAACTGTATCTCTGTTCCGGCTTGCTGGCTGGGTTCTGTATCCTTCTCATTACCTTGTTGCTGCTAGCACAAATTGTCGGACGTTTATTCGGTTTCATTGTGCCGTCTGCGGAAGATTTTGCTGGTTATGCCTTAGCCGCATCCACCTTTCTTGGCTTGGCCTACACCTTTAAAGAGGGCGGTCACATTCGCGTAACCTTAGTGATACAGCGCTTTTCCCCCGTTTCACGAAAGTGGCAAGAAGGCCTCATCCTCGCCCTTTCTCTTGCTCTAATCAGTTTCTTATCTTATTCATGTACTTATATGGTGTACGAATCTTACATCTATGATGAAGTCTCTTATGGCTATGTTCCCGTGCCATTATGGATTCCACAAATTCCCGTTGCCGTAGGTGCCATCGCCTTAAATTTGGCCGTATTGGATGCCTTTATCAGTGTCTTAAAGGGCAACACTCCCAGCTACAGTGAGCATGAAGACGCTCTAGAACTGGAGGAAATCTAATGGACATGATGTGGATTGCTATTCTATTAGCCTTTGCTCTATTGGCCCTATTGTCACTCGGTGTTTGGGTATCTTTCACCTTGATCACCATCGGCGGTTTGGGACTGATTTTATCGGAAAATTATCAAGTTGACCTACTGTTTGCCACCTCAAGCTGGGGGGCCAGTACAGCTTGGTCACTCACCGCACTCCCCCTCTTTATTTGGATGGGTGAAGTCCTGTTCCGCACCCGCTTGTCAGAAGACTTGTTCAAGGGTTTGTCTCCTTGGTTAAACGGCGTGCCGGGCAAACTCTTACACGTCAATATTTTAAGCTGTGGTATTTTCGCCGCCGTATCCGGCTCTTCTGCCGCAACAGCGGCCACCATAGGTCGCATGACCTTGCCTGAATTGCGCAAACAAGGCTACAGCGAACGCATGGCAATTGGCACCTTAGCCGGTTCAGGCACCTTAGGCCTGTTGATTCCGCCCTCCATCATTTTGATTGTTTATGGCGTAGCGGCAGAAGTCTCCATTGCCCGCTTATTTATCGCCGGTGCACTGCCAGGCTTGTTACTCGTCAGTTTGTTCATGGGCTTCACCATGGTGTGGGGCTATTTACACAAAGACGAGCTGCCACAAAAAAGTCAGCACGACACCAGCTGGTCAATGCGCATCAAAGCATTGCGTAAACTCATGCCGGTAGTGGGTCTGATTGGTTTCGTATTGGGTTCCATTTATGGTGGCATCACCACACCAACCGAAGCGGCGGCGCTGGGCGTTACTGGGGCACTTATTCTGGCGGCCATGACCGGCTCATTGAGTCGCAGCAGCTTTATCGACAGCCTACTTGGCGCGGTGAAAAGCTCTTGTATGATTGGCTTCATTTTGGTTGGCGCGCACTTCTTAACCCTAGCCATGGGCTTCTTGGGTATCCCAAAAGCTTTAGCCTTGTGGATCGGCGGTCTTTCCTTGTCACCAATGGAGCTCATTTTATACCTCACCGTATTATTCGTGGTGTTGGGTTGTTTCCTTGATGGCATTTCTGTCGTGGTACTCACTGTGGCGGTGATTATGCCAATGGTAGAGGCCGCCCATATTGACTTACTCTGGTTTGGTATCTTCATCGTACTCGTGGTGGAAATGTCACAGATCACACCTCCTGTTGGTTTCAACCTCTTTGTTATACAAGCGTTAACCGGAAAAAACATCCTGTATGTGGCCAAAGCGGCTTTGCCCTTCTTCCTATTGATTGGGGTAGCGATTGGTTTAATCAGTGTGTTTCCAGAAATTGTTACCTATCTACCAGCGACCATGTCACGCAATTAATGGACTCGCGGTAATGAATGTAAGGACAGCTTAAAATGAAATTGAATTGCGACATGGGCGAAGCGTTCGGTGCTTGGAAAATGGGCGAAGACACGCACATCATGCCCTTTGTAGATCAAGCCAATGTGGCCTGCGGCTTCCACGCCTCAGACCCACTGACCATGAGCAAAACCGTGGCACTGGCCAAACAACATGGGGTCACCATAGGCGCACACCCAGCCTACCCAGATTTGATAGGGTTTGGGCGTCGCAATATGGACGTTGCACCTGCCGAGCTGAAAGCGCTGATTCAATATCAAATCGGCGCTTTACAAGGCATTTGCCAAAGTCACGAGACTCAGCTGAGTTACGTTAAACCCCATGGCGCTTTGTACAATCAAATGATGACAGACGTTTCCATTTTGGAAACCGTCATGCAAGCCGTGAGTGAACTGGACACCTCTTTGACGCTCATGGTGATGGCGATTCCGGAAGCGGAACAAGTCAAACAGTTAGCACAAAAATACGCCTTGAATGTTTGGTTTGAAGCCTTTGCTGATCGTTTGTACACAGACGAAGGCCGTCTCACGCCGCGTAAGTTACCAAATGCCGTTCATGCCAGCTTCGAGCTCATTGAACAACAAGTAGAACAATTATGTAAAACCAGCACCCTAACCACAGCATCAGGAAAGACCTTGACCATTCACGCCGACACCATTTGCGTGCATGGTGACGGCGCCCATGCCGTGGATGCAGTAAAACGTATTCGCAAGCTAGTCAATACCACTCAACAAAACAACACGACAACATCATGAACCAAACCGTTTCCCCCTTATTACCTGACATGGAAATGGTCAGTGATAATGCCTGTCTGCTGACCTTTAGCCAGACCATCTGCGAAGCCATTTCTGATCGCATCGCCCAAGTCAGTCATAAATTGAGCAAATTGCCTGGTATTATTGATTTAGTGCCTTCCTATACCACCTTACTGGTGGTATTCGATGGCGACCATTTTGACCGCTATGCCATTTGCAAAGCCATTCGTCAGCTCATCCTTGAGATAGACCCTAACGATGCCTTATTGGATGACGTGCGCGACATCATTATTCCTGTGTACTACGGCGACGATGTCGGGCCAGATTTGGCCCAAGTGGCTAGCCATTGCGGCATGACCAAAGAGCAAGTCATCGAATGTCACAGTGCGCAAACCTATCGAGCGTTAGTCATAGGCTTCACCCCCGGCTTTGCTTTTCTTGGCAATACACCAAAACAACTGCACATTGGGCGTAAAACCACGCCACGTTTAAAAGTCCCCATTGGCAGTGTCGCCATTGCTGAAAACCAAACTGCGATCTACCCCAGTGTGAGCCCAGGTGGTTGGCAAATCATAGGTCGTACACCGATCAAATTGATCGATTGGGGCAGCGAGAACCTAGCCCTGATTGCCATGGGCGACAAAGTACGTTTTGAACCCATTTCCCGTAAAGAATTTATCGCACAAGGAGGCTCGCTGGATGGCTTTTAAAGTAATCAAACCTGGCATGCTCACCTTACTACAAGATCTGGGTCGTTATGGACATCAAGCCATAGGCGTCACCACTGGCGGCCCCATGGATGAACTGGCGTTTCGTTGGGCCAATGCCTTGTTAGACAATGACGACAATGCCCAGCAATTGGAAATTACCTTCGGTTTACTGAGTTTAGAAGCCCAAGCCAATACCTGCATCGCCTTAACCGGTGCCGACTTGGGTGCCTCACTGAATGGTAAAAGCCTGACGCCATGGCAAACCTACCCAGTGAAAAAAGGCGACCTATTGAATTTTCAACAACCCATTTGGGGATTACGCGCGTATTTGGCGGTGAAGGGCGGTTTTCAATGTGAAACCACTCTTGGTAGTGTCGCTACCGTGATGCGGGAGAAAATTGGCGGCTTAACCGGCAAAGGCGATAAATTACAAAAAGACGATATCTTGCCGTTTAATGCAAGTGATCAGCACCAGCAAAGATCTGTTCCTCGAGCGGCCATTCCCGATTACAGTCAATCCGACATTCCACTGGTATTGGCTTATCAGTATCGAAGTTTTTCGGACTTACAAAGAGCACACTTTTTCTCCAGTGATTACCAAGTCTCATCAAACAGTGACCGTATGGGCTATCGTTTAGAAGGCAATGCCATACAAGGGGACACCACAGGCATTATTTCAGAAGGCATTGCCTATGGCTCAGTGCAAATCCCCAAAGACGGCCAACCCATCGTTTTACTGCGCGACCGACAAACCATTGGTGGCTACCCCAAAATGGGCTGCATAACCCGCTTTGGTGGTACGTTACTGGCACAAAAGAAACCCGGCGATGTCATCCAATTTACCCCTGTTACAATCGATCAGGCAGAACATGAAAGACATCTGCAAATGGCCCGTTTACAACAGTGGCGTTAACCTATTCCAACCAAGCTATCTTAGCAGGCGTTAATAACTCAATTAACGCCCACCAGCCACTTTGACCGCTCGCTGTTTAAAGGAATAAGAGCTGTTTTATCATCACTTTAGATCTTTAAATTGTTCAGGATCTTTAGGATATGGCCAAGCAACCCCGCCTATAGTTACAGCTTCCAACTCCAATTTATTTTCACTAACCACAGTGCACATAAACGAGCCTCCATGAGGAAAGTCGGGATGGCTAAAATTATATTCCCACATGCGAATGTCCGGTACTTTAGCAAGTGATGATTTTAATTTTATCGTTGAATAAAAACCGACGCCTGTTTCTTCCCAATCGATACTCTCTGCTTCATAAATGCGCTCTTTGATAGCCATACTTAGATCATTTTCACTACGAAAAATAAGTTTAAGTGCTAGCGTTTCCTGTTGTTTCAACATAATCAAAACTCCTTTTTGGCTATGGTTGATATCCTAAATACGCCGTCGATGACTTTGCCTTTAATGCTTACAGGAGTATCACCAACCTTTACCGTCACCCATGAGCCAGTTTGATAGTTATTATTGGCAATGCCTTGCGCTGATTTTTGTAGTTCTTTCAACGCCGCTTCGGGAGAGCCAAGTTTATCCAATAGTTTTGTGGGAGTATCTCCACCTCTTCCGAACAAGTGATGAATATCATTCTTATTATACTTTGTAACAACATCATTTAACTTACTCGCTGCGTTTTTTGTAAAATTAGTGGAGCGCCAAAAGGCGAACCACTAATGTTATATCAGCTACAACATTTTCATCACTTTCTTAAGACGGGCTATAACAGTCTCTTCATCATATAAGAAGTCTCCTCCCCCTGGACGATAGGTTGCAAGCATTTCTACAGTATCTTGTATATATTCATCATCAGGATACGAATCATCTAAAGCAACCTCAATCTCATTCGCTAAAACAATGGACACATCTTTCTTAGTGATAAATCTATTAATTATACGTTTTATTTCTTGCTTACTCATGGCTATTTCTTTTTAGAGTTAACTACAGTAATAACACGAGAACCAGTCACTTTAACCGCACATTGTTTAAAGGAATAAAAGCTGTGATGATATTTGAGAAAATTTAAACTGGCTCAATTGCTAGATTGAGCCCTAAAAGAAGTTAAAGGGGTTTCTAACTTATTGAAAAGGTTAAGAACTTAAAGTGTGTGTCTTGTTAAATTACTTGTTGAAAATATTAAGACCTTAAGGTGGGTGTCTTGTTAAATTTACTTTTTTTAGCCAGTCAACTAAGTTATGCCTGTCCTGTATTATTTCTTTTATAATATAAGCCTGAATCCGTTAAGTTTTTAGAAACATTCTGGCTGAATTATTTTTATGATTCAAAATAATGAGCTCATCTCCTGCTAACATAACACTCGAAGAAATTATATATTTTGAATTATAAGCAGACACAAGATCAAGCCTGTAGACATCACTTATATTTGTTTCTACAAAAAAACCGAAGCTTTCCTTCACTTTTTTATTTACAGCAGCATCATCACGAGAACTAATATAACACTGATATATTTCTATTTTTCCTACATTTAAAACTGCTTCAAAGAAAAAATATTTAACAAAAAAACTTCCTCCATTATGAATATCTGCTTCAACATTAATACTAGTTCTATATGTTATTTCTCTTGAAACCATCCTTTCACCACCTCCCAATCTTTGTTGCTTATATTCACTGGTTTCACATTTTTTTCAATTAAAAATTTGAGTTCTTGGCCGTACATACCAATAGGCCGACCAAAATCATCAACAAAATCAGTTTTTGTTGATGGTGTTGGTTTTGTTGTAATCGCAAAGTCATCACCTCTCTTGATAGCCTCATCTAAGAGAGGCTTATTGTATACATCCCAAAACCTATCTCCTTTATAAGTAACTGTAGCTGGTATCGTAGGAATATTTAACAAGTTGAATCCTCCCTTTTTTTCACCTATATCATAAGTTTTTGGATAGTCCAAAAGTTCTAACGTTTCTCTTGTACCTGAACCTTGATAATCGTACTTACCTAAAATAGTTGTAGTTTTCTCTGGATTTGAATAAATTACAATCTCATTAGATAAGTTAATTTGATTCGGCTGAGTACCTACAATGACTTGAGGAGTTTTTTGGTTTAAATGTCCAAAATCACTCTCAGCCTCAAACGAACCATTATTACCAGACAAGCCCGTACCATCGCCACTATGTTTATTTAAGCTTAAATCTACATCCGGCGTTGTAAGAGAAGCGGTTCTCGCGGCTGGAACCACCACTGATAATATGATACCGCTTCCTTTTAAAAATTCCTGCGTTTTGGGATCCAGTTCATTACACGCACCACTAACAGTTTTACCTGTTTTCTCATCGACATACGTCACCATTTCATTAGTAAAAGAACCTATATCCGCCTTAACATCCGCTACCGCTTGGGTAAGTTCTGGTGCTACTTCATACGCGGCCGCATCAACAACTTCATTGATATCATCAAGCGTTTCACTAATCGTATCTTCACCTCGACCAATTTTCATGGCGCCTTCTGCAGGACTTCCTTCACCTTCTGACGTTAAATACGCAAGAATTCCGATTAAACCAGCACCAACACAAGCACCTCCACAGAGAAAATTATTCTCCACCGCATTCTCAGCCAGTTGCCCTGCCGCAACCGAATCACTGGCATCCCCGCCAGTCGCAACGGACGCAGTTGCCGATGCGGCGCTTAGGATAGCTACGATAGTATCTTGCTGGTCTTCATTTAAGTCATTCGGATCGGTGTTGCCATAGAGCCATTCTTTCAATACGGGCGCGGCGGCTTCGGAACCGGCGGCCGCAAGACCTGCGGTGGTGGCGTCGTTGCCACCCGCTGAGGCGACGGCAGCAGCGAGGATGCCATGCGCTAAGACGTGGGCGCTTTCTTGCGCACCGGTTAACTGGCCATTTTCGTTGTCGGCTGCCATTCCTTTGAAGTATTGACCGATGCTGTAAGACAAGGCTGGTGACGCGAAGATATGTCCAGTCTAAAACGACAATTTGTTTATTTTTTAGACGTCTCTTTTTTCCTTGTTTTTTTACATTCCGTATCCGCTGGATAAAAGTGCGCAACATTCCGACGGCCAATCTTACACATCATGACACATCTCCGTCTGAGATTTACTCGGCTTTCGATTAACCTTATTCCCATATTGAATGAGGTGAGTTTTTTCCACGTTAGTCTATTTAACGCTTTCGCTCCCTCCTTACTGTGTTTGATATCGATTGTTGATCAGGTTGTGAATATGCGAATAGATAAGCGGTTTAAAAATACGAGTTCACTGTTAGTCTGGGGAATGACTGTTGTTATTCTGTTGGCCATTGTGGTTAGTGCATTCATTATGCTGAGTACCCTGTCTACATTACGAATTCAGCAACAAACCCTTATGGAACAGCAAAACATCATATTGCGTTCTACTGCGCATCTAGGTGACATAGTTCCCGACAAACATAATAACCTTCAACAGCACCTTGTCGAGCAAGACTACGCACACCAGCCGGACAACCAAGCTTGGTTGAAAGAATACCGAATCACAGTCGATAATCTGTTGGCAAACGCCACTCAATATGAAGAAATTCTTGCCATTGGGCAACAAGTCCAACAACAAGGAATGATGACGGAAAGGCTGTTTCAGGACATCGAAAACTGGCGTCAAAGACAGGCGGATTTTGCTGCTCAAAGTCAGTTTCAAAGCTTCATTGAGAAAGCACAGCTCAAAATAGACGCCCTGCGCAGTTTAGCAAATGCTCTCAATAACCAATATCGCCAAACGCAAGTCAGTAAGCTTAACGCATCGAACGACACGGCCACGAACCCACAAGATGGCTTAATTCAGTATTACCAGAATTTACGTAACAGCCCACTAGATAAGGCCTTGGTCATCGTCTTAGAAAACATTGCTATGCTGGATTCCAGTGTATTTGCCTTGCTATACAGTGAGCAAAAAATGGAAATAGACCAGATCAGTGACAATCTGGTTACACCATCCATATTGATGCTTGGAGACGCCATCAGCACCATTCAGGCAATGTACCCAGCCTATGCTGACAGCCTTGCTCGTCAGCTAGAGGAATTCAAAACCGTACTTTATGGGGATGGCTATCAGTATGCTCAGGACGACGTTAGCTTTGTCTTTATGCCACAAAGTTTGATGGGCGAGTTGTATCAAAAAATGTCATTCACACAAGAAACCCAATTATTGGCTGAGGCCTTGGACAATGCCCTTTTGCCGATTGAAAACTCTCTTGATCAAATCACTCAGCAAGTGCAACAAGCCTCGTATCGTTTCGAGCAACAAGCCGATCAGGCGTGGCAAGCCGTGGCCATACAGGTCGGAGTAATCTGCTTGATTACTTTGTTCATCACCCTGATTCTCGCTTGGTTAATTACTCGTAACCTACGCAAACAACGCCAACACGCCGTGCAAAGTGAGGACAGATTCCGCGCTATGTTTGAAATGACACCGGATCCTGCTTGGATCATGATCAATGAACGTATTGTGGAAAGTAATCAAGCGGCTTCAAGCAAGTTCAAGGCCTTACACACTAGCTTAAATGGTCAATCCATTGCCAGTTTATCGCCCTCCATTCAAGCCAATGGCAAAACCAGCTTGGACGTACACTACGCCTTATTGGATGCAGTGAGAGAAAATGGCACGGGCAAAACTGAGTGGCTTTTCAAAGGCGAACAGCACAAGCCGATTTATGCTGACATGGCATTAGTAACCGTGACCTATCAGAATCAAGAAGCCATCCTATGCATCTGGCGAGACATTACCAAGCGTCAACCAACACAAGCGACTTCGTCTTCTTACCCAATACCATCAGCGCAAGCAGTCAAAGTATCAGAGGCAGAGCAGCAGCAAGTCAAAGAGAGTGCTGAAAGTGCTTATCAGGTTTCAGCTGATCAGGCCTCAGAACCAAGCAAGATCAAGCGTGTTTTGCTCGTCAATAACAATGATGCAACTCGAGATCTGCTGATTGCCGATGTGAACACCCTTGGGTTGGGATGCGATGCCGTTAAAAATGTCCATCAAGCCATTGATAAAGTGCTCGAAGCGCAGCAATTGGGTCAGACCTATCAGCTGATTCTCATTGACTGGCAACTGTCTGCAACAGATGGGGTGGAAGCCAGCCGTCAAATCCTGTCCAGCCTGGCCGAAGCCCCTCCTGTGATTATCATGACACCAACGCACGGCATGAATAGTGTTAAAGCAATGGCAGAAGACTTAACTATCGCAGGTTTTCTCACCAAGCCTGTGACCTTACCCAGTTTATTTGATGCCATTGCCTTGTCTCACCGAGACATCAACGGCAGTCCTGTCATCATTAGTGATGAGGAATATTTGGCGACCGATTATCCTTATCTGTCCGGTGCAAAAGTCCTATTAGTCGAGGACAACGATATCAATCGCGAATTGGCAGCGGAATTACTGAGAAAGCATCAGGTCGATCTGAGCCTGGCCACCAATGGCGCAGAAGCACTTGAGAAGATAGCAGAACAACCTTTCGATTTGGTGCTGATGGACTGTCAAATGCCGGTCATGGATGGCTATCAAGCCACACAAATCATTCGTCAGGACAATCAGTTCGATCAGTTACCCATCATTGCGTTAACCGCCAATGCGCTCAATAAGGATATGGACAAGGTGCATAAAGCTGGTATGAATGATCACATTACTAAGCCAATCGACATTCATTCCATGTTCAATACCATGTCGAAATGGCTAACATCGGATACATCTATGCCTCATACCTTGTCTTTACCGACAAGAAATGCCGCCTTGATCAGCGAATTCAATGCCTATGCTTTACCCGACATGCCACAACTGGATACTTATATCGGCTTGAAGCACGCACTTAGTCACCATTTATATATCCGCCTGTTGCAGCGTTTTATCGAAAAGCAACAAGACTTTATAGCGCTCTTTGAAAAAGCCATTGCCAAAGGCGCCATGGAAGACGCTCAACGTCATTGCCATACCCTAAAATCTATCGCCGCGACATTGGGCATGCATTATTTAAGTGAATTGGCCAAACAATTGGAAAAAAATTGCACTCAGCAGGAGGCTAAAATCGCCTTACAAATCGAGCTGGATACCATGTTAAGTGGCTTAATGATTTGGCAAAGCAGTATTTTTGGCCCTGCCGAAAGTACCGGTTCGTCAACTCATAAAGACAGACCTTCTGCAAATTGATAGACGGTGCCATGCATCATCATGGCCGAAAGGATAGGGTGGCTTATTGAAAGTCATGAAGCCAATAAAAAACCATCGCAACAGAGACTATGCTGTTTATGTCCGGATAAGAGGCCATCAATAATAGCTATATTATGGGTAAGCACTTCAATACTAGCCAACGCCTACGAGGTTATTCGCTGGTGTTTCCATGATGGCGAGTCAAACCAGTACTCTCAAAAAAACACTAGCCAAAAAAGCAGTCGCCAAAAAGTACCGCAGCGAAACAGACAGTGCTTTTTGCTCCGTATTATAGCTTTTTTAAATCGACATACTAAATAATAACAATTTTATCAATCGACCTTTCTCTCCTAATATAGCCCCTGTTGGTAACGCAAACACATTAGGAGACAGACAATGATCAACACTCAAATCAAACCTTTCAACGCAACGGCTTTCAAAGAAGGCGAGTTCGTAGAAGTTTCTGAAAAAGATGTACTAGGCAAATGGGCTGTATTTTTCTTCTACCCAGCTGACTTTACATTTGTATGCCCAACTGAACTTGGTGACGTTGCAGACAAATACGAAGAGCTTCAAAAATTGGGCGTAGAAGTATTCTCTGTTTCTACAGACACACACTTCACTCACAAAGCGTGGCACGACAGTTCTGACACTATCGGTAAAATCAACTACTACATGCTAGGCGACCAAAATGGCAGCATCACTAACAACTTCGGTGTGATGCGTGAAGGCCAAGGCCTTGCTGACCGTGCTACTTTCTTGATCGATCCTGAAGGTACTATCCAAGCAATGGAAATCACTGCAGAAGGTATCGGTCGTGACGCAGACGATCTAATGCGTAAAGTGAAAGCCGCTCAGTACGTTGCTGCTCACCCAGGTGAAGTATGCCCTGCTAAGTGGAAAGAAGGTGAAGCGACATTGGCACCTTCTCTAGACCTAGTCGGCAAAATCTAAGTCGACTCTCCTAATGGTTGGGCGCGCCGCGTCCAACCTTGGGCTTAACCAGTTTTGGTATTTTCGCCCGCAACACAAAAACTTTCGGTGCAATCGCCTCAAGCTGAGCTTGATAGGCTTGGATTTTTACGCCCGAATTTTACAGTAATCCTCAACGATAAAACGGATTAAACACTATGTTAGACGCAAATATGAAACAACAGTTGGGCACGTACCTTCAAAATATCGTTAATCCGATTGAGATTACTGTGTCTTCAAATGGCAATGATAAGTCAGCAGAGTTAATTTCTCTTGCTCAGGATATTGAATCCCTAAACACCTATAAAATTGCTTTAACCATTGATGAGAACCCAAGCGGTCGAGCACCTCAAATGGCCATCGCGCCGAAAGGTGAAGCACCTCGTGTTCGCTTTGCAGGCATCCCAATGGGTCACGAATTTACCTCTCTTGTGTTGGCATTATTGCAAGCCGGTGGTCACCCATCGAAAGCCACACAGGAAACCCTAGAACAAATTAAAGGTCTAGACGCTGAACTGAATTTTGAGGTGTACATTTCCCTCACCTGTCATAACTGTCCTGACGTGGTTCAAGCCGTTAACCTAATGGCGGTACTCAATCCGAAGGTCACCGCCACCATGATAGATGGCGCTTTATTCCAAAGCGAAGTAGACGAACGCAACATCATGGCCGTGCCTGCGGTTTACTTAAATGGTGAACACTTTGGTCAAGGTCGTATGGCCTTAGATGAGATCCTCAACAAGGTCGACACAGGTGCTTCAGACAAACAAGCTGCGGCCTTATCTGAAAAAGCCCCATACGATGTCTTGGTGGTGGGCGGTGGCCCAGCGGGGGCTTCTGCTGCCATTTATGCTGCACGTAAAGGCATTCGTACTGGTGTGGTAGCCGAGCGTTTTGGTGGTCAAGTGGCCGATACCATGGCCATTGAAAACTTCATTTCTGTCAAAGCCACTGACGGTCCAAAACTCGTCACCGGTCTGGAGCAACACGTATTAGATTATGATGTTGATGTAATGAAGACACAAAAAGCCGTACGTCTAGAGAAAAAAGACTTGGTCGAAGTGGAAATGGAGAACGGTGCCATTTTGAAGAGTAAATCAGTCGTTTTGGCAACGGGTGCTCGTTGGAGAGAAATGAACGTACCAGGCGAACAAGAATATCGTGGTAAGGGGGTTGCTTACTGCCCACACTGTGATGGCCCCTTGTTCAAAGGCAAGAAAACCGCTGTGATTGGTGGTGGTAACTCTGGTATCGAAGCCGCTATTGATCTAGCAGGTATCGTTGAACAGGTTACCGTACTGGAATTTGGCGACACATTACGCGCTGACGATGTGTTGGTGAAAAAGGCGGAGTCTCTTGCCAATGTCACCATCATCAAAAATGCCATGACTACCGAAGTCTTAGGCGACGGTGAACGTGTGATTGGTTTGAAATACACAGACCGCAAGACAGATGAAGCCCACTTATTGGATGTGGCCGGTATCTTCGTTCAAATTGGCTTGGTGCCAAACAGCGAATTCCTTAAAGATACGCTGGAACTGACCAACCGTGGCGAAATCGTCATCAATGGTCATGGTGAAACCTCCATGCCTGGCGTCTTTGCCGCAGGGGATGTCACCACTGCTCCTTACAAGCAGATCATCATCTCCATGGGATCAGGGGCAACGGCAGCCCTAGGTGCATTCGATTACCTCATCCGTAACTAAACGAATTAGGTAATAAATTGACTGAGCGGAGTTCCCATTCTAACCGCTCAGTCACTATGCCATTCTGTTTTCGCCTCTTGTGGTCTTGCAGCTCAAGAGGCTTTTTTGTGGCAAATAGCTTTTTTAGTTACCAATCCTACGCATACTTCAGGTCATCAGGGACAAGCGCCTTCTGCAAATTCTTATGAAGAATAAAGTGAGCAGAGCATAATGCTTGTGCATGTTTCTTAGGTCGGTATGTTTCTTAGAAAAGCTGGTATGAAAGAAGTAACACTAGAGAGGACACCATTAAAGCTCTCATGCCAAGAGCTCTAATGGTGTGATGGCCAATTTAATTTGACATGTTAGACAGCAAATCTGGATTCGTCACCAAATTTCTCACGCCATGAGCGTGGTCTTCTTTGAAGACATTGTCACTGTCACACCAATCACCAACTGAGCTAATGCTGACTTTCTGTACCTTAGGACGAACATTCCATGTGACCTGATAAGGCGATGCTTTTTCGTTGTAACCCGGCCCTGTTGTAGAACCCGCATAGCTGACGGGTGTTCCAGTATTATTTGGAATCTCCGTGGCTTGATAATAGCCATCTCGCTTGCCATAGGCTGTTAATTTTTCAAAGTCCAATGCCTTATCATCATTAACGACAACGTATACTTGCGCTTCAACACGTAACTGAGGATTCTTTATTTCATCACTAATACACGAAGCCAAAGTTGGACCCGGTTTTATTTGCGCTGAAGAGTAAACATAGTGTACTTCGATAGTATCACCCGGTAAGACTTTGCTGTGTTTGCTCTTACACACAGCGCCACCTTTAATCGGCTGCAACTCTTGAGCACTCAGCTTACCATTATATAGATAACCCGTTTGGTAACCTTCACCATCGCCATTACCAGCATAAGTAGTAAATTCTCCACCTTTATGCTCGGCGTTTTTATGGAAATGTATATTACAAAGGTTCATCTTGGTCGCTACAGGTGCCTCCCCAAAAGTCAAAATATTACGCCCAAACTTACGCTCAATATCCCTCGGAGCTTGTGGCCCGTAACCTTTACCATAGCTACTTTCAGCTAACTTATGTCGCTGTTCACTGATCGTTTCGTCCGCAACCATATTAGATTCACTTGCGAAAACAAAACTGGTAAACACACTTAACCCTAATGCACTCATTACCTTTTTCAATTCCATTTATACTTCCTCATGTTGCCAGTTGAAAATATCAACAAGACCTTTTTCAGGATTACTGCACAAACCACTATCCTGTTCTGAAATAGACTCAAGATACTGAGTAATCACTCATCGGTACTCTGTTGGTGAATTTAGATCTTGTTTTTACTCAAGCTTACGCGCCAAGATCTTGTTAAATTGGATAGCAGAGTCCCTTAAACAGGCTCAAGATATCCACATTTCATACTATCAACACCCTCTTATTGAAAGATTACAAATGGGTCTCTTTCCTTTTATTTGCATGCTTTTTCCACACAGAGAGTCATTTTTGCCTTATTCCGATAAAATTCGTTCGAGTGACATATGATTCCCCCATGACGGGTTGTTCTGATTTTGGCACCAAACAACACCGCAATCGTTTTGCATTCTTTGTAGAATGCCGCAACCGACTTAGGTAAAAGTACTAAGATAATTCTTTGCTATCTAATGATAAACAAAAGCGCGGTGTTGAGCTTTTCTTAAAGATCACAAACACCGCTGAGATAGGATCACAGAGAGAGAAAAGGAAAGGGTTAACGAAAGGCTTTCACAAAGGCCAATAAGCCAAAGCCATTTAGAATCAGGTTAATACCTACAATGATACTCAAAAAAACCGGAGCGGCAGTCGGCAAATCCCACAACATCAGCACAGCAATCGCCATAGAGAGTAAAGCGGATAATGCCAAAGCGACTTGGTAGCTCACGTTCAGGTCACCTTTAAACAACCGAATGCCTTTCAATACGCCATCAAATCCGAATAAGATCGCCATAATGAGACCTAAACTCATGACACCACTTAATGGGTTGTTAAGCAGGATAAAAGCAACCAAGGCAAGAATTAGCCCGTTTATCAGATCAAAGACAACCCCTTGCCAGCGACGCATCAAAAACCCATGGGCAAAGTAGGTTACGGCAGCGAAGAACAAGGTCCAGCCAAGCACTTTCTCAATACCCAAAGCAAAAGTAGTGGGTGCAATGAGGGCATAAATACCAAGTACAATAAAGACGAAGCCAATGATGTTTAACAGTGTCCCATGCTTTTGCACTGCCTGCTGCAGAAGCTCCTTCGCGGATTGACGATCAAACGAAGACATAAAATTCCCTCTTTTTAAATTGCAAATTAATCAGTTAGCTATTTCAAACTTAACTGAAATTCTATCACCAGGTATTTGATACAGGATACGCTCAATCATTCAATCAATGTGGAGATTGATGAATTTTGTTTCCACAAACTATCCTAGAGGGCAACTGGCTAGAGATTAAACCGCTGTTGCTAACGCTACAAAAGCACTGATAGCACTGGCAGGGTTGTCTTTGCGCGATATTAAATAAGTCGTGGCTTGGGCAATATCCTCATCCACATGACGGTAGGCTAAGCCATCCGTTTGATGCAGAGACAACAGAGATTTCGGCACCATGCCTATGCCCATGCCCGCAACCACACAACCCAACATAGTGTAATGACTGGGTATTTCAATGACACGCTCACAGGTTAAATAGTGTCGTTTCAACCAGACTTCTAATCTGTGACGATAGGAACAACCTTTGTTGTAACCCACCATGGTCAATGCTGTCGGCAAACTGTCATTGCCTTGCCAAGCTTTTGGCATGATGAGCACCAACTCTTCTTCATAACAAGGACAACACAGTAATCTTGGATCATCCGGTGGATCCGATGCCATGACTAAATCCAACTCACCTTGCAATACTTTATCAATCAGCGGCGAAGAAGCAGCAGTCATCAGCTCTATCTGAACCTCGGGATAGCGAACATGATATTTGGACAACAGGGTAGGCAAGCGTGATGCCGCGCTGCTTTCCATCGATCCAAGCCTTAGCAAACCTGACGGCTCGGATTGTGTTAATTCAGCAATGGCGTTTTTCTGTAGTTGCAAAATTTGCTGAGTGTATTCCAGAAGTCGTAGGCCTGCGGACGTCACAACAAGACGATTATGTTCCCGAATAAACAAATCAATGTTTAGCTCCGCTTCCAATTTTTTAATTCGCGCTGTGACATTGGAAGGCACACGATGTAATGCTTCTGCGGCTCGCGTTACCCCTTTATGTTCTACAACAGCTTTAAACACAATCAGGTCAGATATTTCCATTACAAGCCCCCTTAAATCAATTTTATTCACCAATAATGAATGACTTATTCTTTATTATTCATTTTTAATGAAAATAAATACAGTCTAAACTGATCAAAAGTTAAACAAACGAGGACGCCACCATGACACAAGACTCTTTGCCGATAAAAGGCCTCGCTTATGCGCTTGCCGCTGTGGCGATTTGGACAGGTTTTATATTGGTATCCAAAGCTGGCAGCTTAGCATCGTTAGCTTTACCCGATATGATGATAGTGCGCTTTGGCACCGCATTTATCCTGTTTTCGCCTTTCATTTGGCAACACAGAGCCACCATTCTGCAATGGCGCATGTTGGTGCTAGGTTCTATTGGCGGCTTAGCCTATGCCTTATCCGTTTTTAATGGTTTCGCTAATGCTCCAGCCACACATGCAGCCTTGCTATTACCCGGTTTAATGCCGGTTATGATCGCTGTGTTTGCTTACTTTGTGGCAGGGGAGCGTCATTCTAGAGCTGCATGGCTAGGCATCTTTCTGAGCAGTCTGGGCATCATGGCATTATTAATAGAAGCCTTTACTTCTGGCCGTCAATATTGGTTAGGGGACAGTAGCTTTGTACTGGCCTGCGTCTTTTGGGGCATTTTTACTGTGTTATTAAGACGTTGGAAATTTGCTCCTTGGCCAGCCACTTTGGGAATTATCGCGGTCACCTTCATTCTGTTTGCGCCTGTTTACCTCGTGTTTTTGCCTCATCAAATTTTTGATGCTGCTTGGCAAATGGTAGGTCTACAAGCTTTTTATCAAGGCGTGATGGCGACCACAGTGCAAATGGTGT
This sequence comes from Marinomonas sp. ABL3_031, assembly GCF_056161265.1. Taxonomy (NCBI): domain Bacteria; kingdom Pseudomonadati; phylum Pseudomonadota; class Gammaproteobacteria; order Oceanospirillales; family Oceanospirillaceae; genus Marinomonas; species Marinomonas sp. ABL3_031. Next base: position 86,923 of record NZ_JBSWYU010000009.1, on the reverse strand, counting down.
GTTACGGTCGCGCGGTTCATTTAATCGGTGCCACTCGCATGGGCAGCTTAATGGCATTAGTGCCCGTGTTTGCCAGCAGCTTAGCCGTGCCACTGTTCGATGAAGTTTGGAGCTTTGGACTGACGATTGCTCTGGTGAGTATTTTACTTGGCACTCTGGTTGGCAATCTACCTGTGACAAAAATCTTTCATAGACTACGCCGTATTACTACGCGTAAATATTATATTTAAAATTTAATTTCCAGCTTGAAAAAGCCGAGGCAAACACTCTATTTGCCTCGGCTTTTTACCTCTATCTATTTACCTTTATCTATTAATCTATAACCCCAAATGTATTGCAGAAACGCTGACTTGAATAATTCAATGACTGGAGCCACTTCTACATTAAACAGATTACCACCCTGTGTACCGTCCACTCCACCAGGGATATCTCCCATAGGCTTTACGCCTGATACCTCTCAAAGGCACAAAAAGTAGCTATATTGCCACTACAATGGTGAAGATGACCTTGTCATTTTCATAAAGACAAGGTTCACTGGCTGGATAAAAAATAACGCATTTTAGTTTGAAAATTAATATAAATTCACCATGAATAACTACACAAAACACTACCACGTAGAATAAATATGACTCCAATATTTCAAACATAGATAACCATAATCTATCCTTTACTAGGTTGTCTTCTTACTCTTACCGTTACTGTTAACCAAGAGAATCCTACTCATAACCGCTGCTGTTACTCTCACCTAGTCATTAATTTAACACCCCATCCATGGGGTAAGACGACAAAGGCAGCAAAGATTATGAGACTACCAAGTAGTCGAGATAATTATTCTACTGTTACTGATTTAGCCAGATTTCTGGGCTGATCCACATCCGTGCCTCGTTGTAGCGCTGTGAAATACGATAACAGCTGAACTGCTATGCTATAAGTAAAGGGGGCCAATGCTTCATGCAAGGTAGGCATCTCGATAAAGCAATCCACATATTCCTTACAAAATTCACACCCTAACTTATCACTGATCAAGATCACTTTTGCGCCTCGGGCCCGCACTTCTTGTAGGTTGGATACCGTTTTTTCAAACAACCTGTCATAAGGAGCAATCACCACAACGGGCATATTTTCATCAATCAAGGCAATCGGACCATGCTTGAGTTCTCCAGCGGCGTACCCTTCAGCATGAATGTAAGAAATCTCTTTCAACTTTAGCGCGCCTTCTAAAGCAATCGGGTAACATTGACCACGACCTAAAAAGATTGCACTGCTTGCCCCATCAAAAAACTGAGCAATTGACTCAATTTGATTGGCTTTCAATAAAGCCTTTTGCACTGCCTCCACTACATCTATTTCAGGGGTGTTACCCAGTTCATTAAAAACATTGTGTCCTGCATTTCTTTGCTGAGCAGCTCGTCTTACTAAGTCAAATAGTACGGCCAGTTGAGAAGTAAAAGCTTTGGTAGAGGCCACCCCTATTTCTGGTCCACATAAGGTTCGATAGACAAAATCCGATTCTCTGGCAATAGAGCTTTGTGGCGCATTGACCACAGACAAACAATACTGCTGTTTTGATTTAGCAAAGCGAAGTGCCGCTAAGGTATCAGCCGTTTCTCCACTTTGTGAAATAAATAGGCAACCACCTTGGTCAGACAGAGGAGGTTCTCGATAACGAAACTCCGAAGCCAGATCGACTTCCACACTCAAGTTAGCCATTCTTTCAAACCAGTATTTGGCGATTAAGCCAGCATAGTAGCTCGTTCCACAGGCAATAATTTGCAAGCGATCTAGCACACTAAAGTCCATCTCTTCTATTTGATTTAACGCAGTGCTTGCTAAACCTTCCCAAGTGCGAGTTAAGGCGTCAGGTTGTTCCAATATTTCTTTCAACATATAGTGATCATAACCTGCCTTAGTAGCCACAAACTGATTATGATCCACTGACACCCTATCTCGATTAACAGGATTACCATTAGCGTCGATAACATACACACTATCGGCTTTGACAATGGCAATATCATCTTCTTCTAAATAAAGTATTTCATCTGCCATTCCAGAAGTAGCAATCATATCGGAAGCAATAAAAGCAGATTCAGCGTTAAATCCCACCACTAGTGGACTACCACGTCGAGTCGCAATAATTTGATCTTCCATCCCGCGAATTAAAATACCCAAAGCAAAGGTACCCTGCACTTGTTGTAGCGCCTGCTGAATAGCTCTAGCCGGACACGAGTCAACCTGTAGAGAATTAGAAATCAGATGTGGCAGCACCTCAGTATCCGTTTCACTAACGAATTTAACACCAGCGGCACTAAGCTCTGCTCTTAATATATCGGCATTTTCAATAATTCCGTTATGAACCACAGCCACATTAATAGCAAGATGAGGATGGGCATTTACTTGATTCGGCTTACCGTGAGTTGCCCAACGGGTATGAGCAATACCTACTCGACCTTCTAATGGCATTTGCTCCATGGCAGCTTCTAAATTGAATAGCTTACCCGATGCTCGTCGACACAATACATTGCCGTTTTGTAAAGTCGCGATACCTGCTGAATCATAGCCTCGATACTCTAGCGCTTTTAAACCTCTTAATAAGGTCTGAGAAGCTTGTTTATCATTTACAACACCAAAAATGCCACACATACAATTCTCCAATTTAAGTACACTTAGAGAAGATATAGCGAGACTTATGCCAAGTTCTAAAATAAATACAAGATATTGATTTTTAAAGTTTTTTTAATCTAAAAAAAAAGAAAAATCTAAACATAGATAGATTTTTCTCATTTTGCAAAGCGCTAATCAAATAGCAAGATCGCATAATGCGAATTTAATTCGTCGCGAGTATTTGCTTGATTGAGTTTGATACCTGTTTACTTTCAACTGAAAATTTTTCCACCAGTTCCTGGTAATCCTGGATAAGAATATTTTCTTTAATAAATTCTATCTCACTGGCTATCGTTGCTAAATTAAAGGCACCAATAGCATAAGCACTGCCTTTTAATCTATGTCCAATAAAGCGAATTTTTACCAGATCTAATGGTACTTGACTTAGGTTTAACAATTGTTGTTTTACCTGACCTAGATCCGTTGCAAAACGCTCTATTAAGACTTCAAAATGCTGTCGCCCACAACCACATTCTTGCAGTGCTTTTTCCACCTCTAAACCGGGAAGTTGCGTTGGCCAGTTGCCCAATTCAACAACAGGAGAAGTTAAAATATTTACGATATTTTCACCTTCCTTATCGATCGCCAACCATTTAATTAAGCATGCATACAATTTTTCCGGCGAAATGGGCTTGGTCAGATAATCATTCATGCCTGCTTTTAATGACTTTTCACGGTCACCCTGCATGGCATTAGCTGTCATGGCGATAATTGGGATATCAGACCATTTTGGGTTTTTTCGAATCTGTACCGTTGCGCTATATCCATCTAGTATCGGCATTTGGATGTCCATTAAAATCAGATCAAACCTAGACGATTTTAAACAGGAAATCGCCTCTTCACCATTTTGCGCCAAAACCACTTCAGCATGCTGATTGATTAACAACTGACTGACGATTTGCGCATTGATAGGATGATCTTCTACAACAAGAATGCGCTTTCCCTTTAGATAACCCTGTTGCTCTTCTAATACGACAGCACTTTGATCTAACCAGTTATTATTCACCAAACGATTTGATAAGTGTTCTAAGACACTCATTGGTGTGATAAACCCACCTAAATAGTGAATATTTTCTAGTGGCTTATGACGTTCATCGTTTTGTTTATCAGCCAGCACCAAACAAGGCAACTTTTCTATGAATGGATGAGCTTGCAGGAGTTTGTTTAATTGATGAGTCACATCCTGTATGTCATTTGGTACGATAATAATCTTATCTAAAAAGCACTCAGGCTGATCGAGTATAGGAAATTGCTCATCTAGAAAAACATAATCATAACCTTGATTGAATAAATGAATATTCAAACCTTCGCGCATCCCCAGTAAACCAACTCGAAGCTCTTTGTCTTTCTGCTTTATGGCTGGCTTATCAAAAGCTTCAATCAGCGGCAAATAAAATGAGAATAGACTGCCTTTGCCTGATTGACTTTTTACCTTGATATCTCCCCCCATTAAACTGGCGAACCGCTTCGCAATAGCAAGGCCTAGGCCGGTACCACCGAATTGACGAGTCGTACTGGTATCTTCTTGACTGAAAGCGTCAAATAGGGATTCAATTTTGTTATGGGCAATGCCTATACCAGTATCTTGGACGTCAAAAACAAGCTGCCGATGAGTATTATGCTGCTCCTCTCGCACCGTTAAAGAGACTTCACCTGCATTGGTGAATTTAACCGCATTGCCCACCAAATTCATTAATATTTGATTAATTCGTAATGGGTCACCATGCAAAACATCTGGAATGGAAAAATCTCTTTCCACCGAAAAAACAATGCCTTTGTCTTGAGCATTAAAGGAGTTGATAACGTAAATTTGCTCTAATATAGAATCCAGATGAAAATCAATTTTCTCTATTTCTATTTTACCGGATTCGACCTTTGAAAAATCTAAAATATCATTAATTATAATTAATAGATTATCCGCGGAACGCTGCATCTTACGCAGATAATCTGTTTGTTCTTCAGTAAGTTGTGTATTATTTAGCAAATGTCCTAACCCTATTATGCCATTCATAGGGGTACGTATTTCATGACTCATAGTGGCCAGAAAATCGGATTTTGCCCGAGTAGCAGATTCAGCTTTTTGCACGGCTTCTTCTAATTTCGATGCAATTTTTAAGGTTTGATTATGCTCTTTGTCCGTGCGTTTATTTTGCAACACCAATTCAACCACTAGCATAGCCACAGAAATCACCAAAAAACCTAATAAATATGAAAAATAGCTATACAAATTCACTAGATTTTCTCTCGCATCGGCATTTATATTTGCATCAAAACGCAGCACCTCTAATTCAATTTCTTGATTGATGTCGATAGCATAATTTAAATAAGATACAATTTGATTAACTGACTGAGAAAAAGACTCTGTGGACATAAAAAAAGTTTCTAATGAATAAATAATGTCGCTCATTTTTACAATTTCAGAATTTATTCCATCAATTCTCTGATAAAATCGAGCCAACAAACCTTTATTCATTAAATTAATTCGGCTGTATAAAATATCGTAACGTAAAATGATATCACTCTCATTTTCTGGATTTTTGAGATGATTTAATAATGCCACTTGCAAACGAAGAATTTCTTTTTCTACTTGATGCACTGCCCGCAAGGCATTTTCTTCTGCTGGAGAAGATAACTTATCTTGTTGATCTGTAATTTTTTCATACAACAAAACAGAGACAAAAAGAAAAAATACACTGATTAAACCTAGTAACCAAAGACGCCAATGTTGTTTTTTTTGACCTTTGTTTTTTATCTTGTTACTTTTATTTTTCATACCACCTTCCTAAATAAGGCGCTGTATGAAAATTAAAAAAATCATATACAGCACCGTGTAGGACATGTTAACAATCACTTCAAAGCGGAACCTTTTTGTTGATATGTTTGATTTTGATTCGGTTGAAATTTTAACATTTCGATTAACCCCAAACCTAAATCATAATCAGGCTTTATTCCAAAGAAACGTAATAATTTACTAGGATCACCAAGAGAAATTTGAATGTCTCCGGTTCTTTTTGGTTGGAAGTTTAATGCCACATCATAGCCCACTACTGAAAACAAGGTTTCAGCAAGATCTTTAATACTGCATGGCTTGCCAGTACAAATGTTAAATACAGGGGCATTGCATTTCGCTTTCTCCATGCCACTAATTAAATACTTCACAACGTCTTTTACATACACAAAGTCACGAATCTGGCTGCCATCGCCGTAAAGAGTCAGGTCTTGATGTTGCATAATGCGGTCAGTAAAAATAGATATCACACCACTGTATGGTGAGCTAGGGTCTTGACGTTCTCCAAACACATTGAAAAAGCGGAATCCCATGGTAGGAACTTTGTGAATCATACCAGCCACTCTGGCCTGCAATTCACAGGCTAACTTATCCACACCGTATGCGGTGAGGGGTCTCACTTGACTCTGCTCAGACAATGGAATGCTAGCATTATCTCCATATACCGCAGCAGAAGAGGCATAAACTACGGGGATTTTTTTTGCTAGTTGTGCACATATCTCTAACAAAGTCACCATACCTGACTGGTTAACCGTATGTGTTTCCAACCACTCTTTATTCGACCTTTCCACTGAAGCAATCGCGGCTAAATGAAAACAACCGTCCACTTCTTGTAATAGTGACATCATCAAGACGCGATCACGAATATCCCCCACAAACAACTCAGCGCCTGCTGCGAGATTTTCTCGTTTACCGCTTGATAAATTATCTATCACGAATACTTTGTGGCCTAACTCAATTAATTTTTCACACAAATGTGAACCAATAAAACCACAGCCACCTGTTACTAAGTACTTTGCCATATTTCCTCCAATTACTCTTAATTTGCGTCACGAATAAAGGAGGTAAATCAAGCTTTATGCCAAACAAAAAAAGGCAAATTAAAACAATTAAATAGAAAAGAATATGGCAAGGTATTAATAATTTTTAAAACCCTTTTTGCATAATGCGAATGCTTATATGGTACGTCACTTGCAGTATTTACTAGGAACATTAGAAACTCTTTTGGAGTAACCTATGAATACTATTAGTTTGCTGCTTGATTCAAGTAAAAGTGGCGGTATAGAAAGCCATGTGAAAAATCTCGCCAAAGCCCTGCATCAAAGGGGGTTAAAGGTTCAAGTGATTGTCTGGAAACAATACAATGGGCAAACTCATCCTTTAGAGGAGCAAATGCGCAATGCCAATGTTCCTTTTCATTATGCAAATGGCCGCTTTTCTACTCTGATTTCCCTAGTAAAAAAAGGCTCCATTGTTCATAGTCATGGCTATAAGGCGAATCTACTCGCTAAACTTGGTAATGCCCTTGGTAAATGGTATGCCTTTCCAACCCATCATAATGGCGATCTAGGTGAAGGCTGGCTAAAGTGGTATGTTTTGTTGGATGAAATAACGTCGCGTTTATTTTCTCCGATTTCAGTGAGTAATGATATTTTTCAACGGTTAGGCAACAGAGGCCTTAAAGTAAAAAACTTTGTCTTCCCCCCAGAACAAGGTAATGCTAATTCTTCAAAATTAGAGCGACCATTAGGGCAAATCGCTTTCGTTGGTAGAATCAGCGAAGAAAAAGATCCCGAGGCATTTTGTCGGATCGGCTCCGCCATTATGGCAAGCCAACAAAATCCTCCTTGCTCTTTTCATGTTTATGGCAGCGGGGCAGAGCAAGACCAGCTAAAAGCAAAATATCCTCAGATTGTTTTTCATGGCGAACAAGATATGTCACGCCATTGGCCAGATATCGATTTACTTTGTATTACATCAAAAACGGAAGGTTTACCTTTGGCGGCATTAGAAGCTATGTCGCAAAGTATTCCAGTCATCTCCTTCGCCGTGGGCGACTTACCCAAATTAATACGTCATGGTAATAATGGCTGGCTTGTGCCTAAAGGCGAACACAATGTCATGAAAGAAACCTTATTAAACTGGGAAAAACTCAGCCCCAAGTCACGAAATGATATGAAATGCTGCGCTTATGAAACCATTAAACGTCATTATTCTGCCCATGCGGTGCTACCGACACTACTGAACCACTACCAGCAAAAGGGTAAAAGATAAGAAAGCATGAAAGAAGGTACGAATAAGTCAGTGGACTTGTTCGTACCATCCTTATCCCAATAACACTGTTGTCCTGGGTTTTAAGAACAACAGTGCTTTTACCTCATCAAGAAGAATTATCTCAATCCATGTAACATATGAGATAAGCAGGCTTTCATATTACGCTTAGTGGGCAATCGATAACAGGCATGAAAATAAGACCATAAAGCGGGTAAATAGCCTCCCTTTTCACTTTGCAATGACTCTGCCTGTGCCAGTTTATATCGAGCAAAAGCAGGGGCAAAACAATCAGGATCCAGTCGCTCCATAGGCTCACGATAGCGCTCCAAAATATTTTTCATACTTTCAAGACGACGCTGCTGATTACGGGATATGGAGTTATTACGAACTAAATAGTCTGTGGTCGATTCATTGAGCAGGGTTAAATCACCATGACAACTTATCTTTAACCAAAGATCCCAGTCGCTCGCTGAGAATAGACTTTCATCAAAACCACCAACCGATTTCAGTACTTGAGTATTCACTAATACGGTTGAAGTACCAATTACATTTTCCGTATAAACACACGCTTTACTCGCTCCACTTAGCAACAACGCCGTGTTGGTTTGCGAAGACAGGTGTTTTGAGAACCTAGGCCAAAACTCAAAACAGAAACCTAAATCTTTGCCCTGTTCATTAAAATGACGGTAATCGGTAAAATTCAGTACGCAATTTGGATAGATTTCTAGAGCCGCCAGTTGTTTCGTTAATTTTTCAGAATACCAATAATCATCCGCATCCAAAAAGGCAACCCATTTTCCCGTTGCCTTAGCAATTGCTAAATTACGAGCGGCCGATACCCCCTTATGTTCCCCTTTTAATATTGTGACTCGCGAATCCCTATTGGCAAGATCCTCCAGCCAAACATCACTGCCATCCGTGGAACCATCATCCACAATCAAGAGTTCTAAGGAAACTGCTTGCTGCGATAGCACACTGTCGACGGCTTTAGGTAAGTAGGTCAAACAATTGTATGTCGGCATGATCACAGACACATCCGGCTCGGATTGTATGGTGTTATTTATCATTATTGTTTCCTCTCTAAAAATTTGGCATTGCCCTTGCAAAATTCAGGTTAGATCAAATTTGGCCCCTGAAATAAAGCTTAGCTGAGATCAACACTTCTTGGTAAAGCACTCAATGTGCCAACTCTATTTTTGCTATGAGTCTTTCAATGGTGACCATGCTAGGAGTCAGATAATGAAAAAAATAGCTTACCTAACCAGCGCCTTTCCGGTGTTATCGGAAACCTTTGTAGGCAACGAAATACGTGCGATACAACGCCTTCACCATGAAGTAGAACTGTTTAGTTTTGAACGTATGAAGGAGCCTGGACAAGATTTGGACAAAGCGCTGAGCGAGCAACTTATTCTTCTGGGTCAAGTGAGCTTTTTGGACACCCTGTATCCATTACTGCATTCGCCAATTGCGTTGCAATATGCAATGCAATTTGTTCAACAACAAGAAGGATTACCAAAACGTTCATTACTTTGGTATGGCGCAAAGCTCGCTTCTCAGGTGTTAAAAACTGGTTGCCAACATATTCATGCTCACTTTGGTTTGGCGAGCACAGCGACCGCCATAGTCGCGGCAAGATTAGCCAATGTAAGCGTATCTTTTACCTGTCATGGCTATGACATCTATCGGGAACCGGCCGATCTGCCTATAAAATTAAACTGTGCCGACTTTGCTGTGGCAGTCAGTAACATCATGAAAAACGATATGCTAAAAATGGCTGAAAATGCGAATGTCATTCGAGTTCGCTGTGGCGTCGATCCCAGTCAAAGCCAGCCCAGCAAAATGAGTTACAACTCCAAAAAATTGCTGTATTTAGGTCGGCTCTCTGAAACCAAAGGAGTGAATGTACTGCTGGACGCAATGGCAACTCTTGATAGCAGTGTACGTCCGAAATTGGATATTGTGGGGGATGGCCCATTACGTAAAGATCTTGAGCAACAATGCCAGCGTCTCAAACTGTCTTCATGGGTAAGCTTTTTAGGTGCCAAACCTGCTAGCTGGTTAGATCAACAGCATTCTCATTATCAATGCCTTGTGGCACCTTTTATCATTACGGCTGCAGGTGTAAAAGATACTGGCCCATTGGTTATCAAAGAAGCCATGATGTATCGTTTACCCATCATCACTACCGACATAGACGCTTGCCAAGAGATGCTCTTCGATCAGCAAGGGGAAATGCCAGAATTTGGTAAAATGGTGCCCTCAAACGACGCCTATGGTTTGTCACAGGCGATCAACCAAATTACTCACTCTTCTCCTGAAAAACTGGCAGCGATGGGCAAGCTTGGCGCCGAATTTTTAGCACAACATTTTTTGATCGATCAACAGGTCGCCATCCTGTCTCAAGCCATTGAGACTTGTCATCAGGAGACAGCGTATGCAAAGCCTGTGGTTTAGAATCAACCAGTTCGCCTCGTTACAAAAAACGAGACTCTCTTCCTCAGCACTCATTCAGCAAGGCTATTATGCTGCTGGATTGATGTTAAGCAAGGTCATAAGCTTATTTTTATTGCCTTACCTTGCCAAACAACTTGGCTTAGTAGAGTTCGCTCGTTTAGAAACACTGTTAGCAATGATTAACGGTGCCACTATTCTGGTTGGCTTAGGCATGGTCAACTTACTGTACCGTAAAGTCGGCCAATGCCCGCAACACAAACGTGATCAGCTGACGGCTGAAATTGTTGGCAGCGCTTTAAGTGTGGCACTTTTGGTGTTCGCTTTTTGTCTGCTTACGACCCCTATTATTTTGCCATTGTTAAACAACTTAGTTCGCCTTTCATTAATTGAGTTTTGGTGTTGTTGTTTTTTAATTTGTATTGAAGGCATTCTCGGCGTCTCTCTTGCTTGGTTAAGAATGCAGGATAAGGCCAAGCTGTTCTTTCAAATGATGATAAGTCGAGGGCTAATCTATGCTTTCTTAGCCAGCCTAGGTCTATTTATTGGGCTAGGATTAACTTGGATATTACTTGCCTCACTTTTGGCAGCACTCTATCAAGTCATTCATCTTTTACTCATTCAGTATCGTGCGACCAAAATCCTCTTTTCTTGGCGTGCTCTCAAATACAGCGTGTTATATGGCTGGCCCTTTGTCATCAGCGGTTTAGCTATGTACGCCACACAAGGCCTAGAAGTTGTTATTTTGGCTCAAAATGTCACACCACAAGCATTAGCCGCCTATGTCATTGCGGTCAAATTGTTCCTCCTCGCAGCACTGCTTAATCAGCCTTTTTTATTATGGTGGTATGCCAAACGCATGACGTTAATAAATACACCTGATGGTCTCAAACGAGTCGGGGCAGGCTCCGCCTTTGGCGTTCTATTAGCCATCATTTCCAGCACGATTCTCTGGTTATGGTCGCCTTGGGTCATGGCGTTATTGTTCAGTAAAGATTTAGAGCCTGTCTTATCCTATTTGCCATGGTTACTCATTGCTGGCGTCCTAAAACAGTGGGGAGCTTTATTTAATCTAGGTTGTTTCAGCAGTGAAAACAGTCGCACCCAAATGTACATAGAAATTTCCATCGGGATATTTTGCTTGATCGGTTTCCCTATTGGTATTGGCATTGCCCAAATTCATGGCGCCTTGGCGATTTTTATCTTGAGTCAAGCTTTACGCCTAGTGGCTTACTGGTTTATCAGTCAACAATTTTTGCCCGTGTCGTATCCTTATCAATACCTGATTAAGAACATATTATTTTGCAGCGGTTTGATTTTGCTAAGCGTATTTTTAAATAACACTGTTAGCGAGCCACTTAGCCTCATCTCTTTTGCAGCACGCATGGGGGCCACTCTAATCATGATTGGAACTCTCCTCTCAATGATAAAAGTATTGGGAGGCATAGATGCACATTCCCACTAAGAAGCGCTCCTTTACGATTATGTTACCGCTTGCCTTATCCTCTTTTATTGCGATGATATGGTGGCTTTCCCCCCATCCATTGCTTATTTTGCCACTGGCGTTTTTACCTATCGCGGCTTGGTTAGCATTGAATAATGCCATCTGGATTTGCTTGGGCTTTATCTTATTTTCTTTTTTTAGAATCCACGAAGCCTTTCCTGCCTTATATTCTTTTAAAATTCCTCAACTATTAGCATTAGGGTCATTGGCAGTGGCCGCATGGCATATTGTCATTACCAAAAAAATCACCCCTTTCTGGAATGGGCACCTAACCCGCTTTGCGATATTTTTCGGCTGTGTCACTCTAGGGTTATTGTTTGCCAGTAATCGTGGTGAAGCAATGGCAGCCTGGACAGGAAACTTTGTCAAGATCGGTATTATGGTATTGATCATTGCTTGGTTACCCAAATGCAAACGCGACTTTGCAATTTGCAACTGGAGTATTTTAATCACAGGTAGCATTATCGCGATAGTTGCTTTGAATAATAAAGTAAATGGCATTGGGCTAGTCGAAGGAACTCGAGTCACCATAGGGCGAGATATAGGTTCAATGCTAGGTGATCCTAATGACCTAGCGCTAGTCTTGTTATTTCCCACCAGCTTTGCCCTAGCCCTGTTGTTTTCCAATTCTCCTAAAGTATTCCCAAAGTTTATTGCCTTGTGTGGATATATCTTGATTGTCTCTGCCATCATTGCCACACAAAGTCGCGGAGGTTTATTAGGCATAATGGCGGTAACGGGTGTTTTTGCTTGGCAAAAAGTCAAAAACAAAATCTTATTAATCAGCATAGCCGTGGCAGTCGCAGGTTTGCTACTTACACTCGCGGGTATTTCTGATCGCGCTTCTGGCGGAGCGGCAGAAGAGGGTATAGATGCTTCAGCCATGGGACGTATTTATGCTTGGCAAGCGGCATGGAATATGGCGCTCAGTCACCCAATCAGTGGTGTGGGGTTAAATAACTTCTATGTCAATTACTTCTTTTATAGTCCTCATTGGGATGGTAAAAATCACGCGGTACACAGTACCTGGCTTGGGGTATTAGCTGAAACAGGCTTTGTAGGATTTATCGCTTTTTCCAGCATGGTTATTCGACTGCTGATCAATAACCTAGTACAGGTAAAAGTCATCAACCAATTAATGCGTCAGGCTAAGGATGTCAATATTATTGCTCCCGCTTATGTGGTCAGTGCACAGGCCACACTGGCTGGGGTTGTTGGTGTTATGGTGTCTGGCACTTTTCTCACCCAAGGCTTTACCTGGCCTATCTATATTCTGTTCGCCCTCAGTATGGCAGTCACAACCAAATTACAACCTATTTTGCAGAAATTAAACACGCAATCCGATACCTCTGGGCCTTCCCAATAGCAATTTGCATTTTGCGAGTGGCACGAAGTCTGCAATTACAGAACTATTCATAAGAATTTTTCAAAGTGACAAACAACACCTTTGAAGCCTTCTCAATAAAGCGAGGATTAATTATGTCCAGTTTGAAATATTGGGTTAAAACCAGCCCAACACCATTTGCCAAAGCTATTCGCACCAGTTGGCATCCTCTAAAACAACTTGAATTCCCTGTGATTCCCATACTCACAAGTACGCTTTATCGATGTCATCAGTTGGCTTATGTATTTTTTTCTAGCTTATTGCGACGTCTATATTGGACCCCCTTATTCAAAAGCCAGATAAGTGGTGGTAAAGGCCTTTACCTATATTCAGGGATGCCGCAGTTGCTCGGCGTATTATCCGTATCTGTGGGTAAGCAATGTCGTTGGTCAGGTATAAGTACCGTTTCTGGTCGTTGGAATAGCACTCGAACACCGACCTTAAAAGTTGGCGACAATGTCGATATTGGTTGGCAATCCAGCATTGCAGTGGGCAATGAAGTGATTCTAGAAAACAATGTGCGCATGGCGGGAAGGGCCTTTCTAGCGGGTTATCCGGGTCATCCAATCAATCCTCAAGAGCGCGCGCAGGGTATGCCAGATTTGGACAACCAAATAGGGAAAATTCATCTAAAAGAAAATGTCTGGTTAGGAACGGGCGTCACGGTTTTAGGCAATGTCACTATTGGCAAAAACAGCATTATTGGCGCTGGTAGCATTGTCACTCAAGACATTCCAGATAACGTCATGGCTGCAGGCGTTCCTGCCAAAATAATACGCCAATTGACAGCACAAGAGCTTAACTCAAAGCCTCAACAGCATAATGAAACCAGTGAGGAGTGATGAACATGAAGTGGATTGTATTAGGAGAAGACTGGAACAGTCACCCAAGCAGCACCCAACACCTTTTCAAACGGGTTATTCAACAAGAAGCCGTTATCTGGGTTAATTCGATTGGTTTGCGTTCTCCCAAACTTAACTTGCACGACATGAGACGAGTCTATAACAAGGGCAAGTCAATGTTGTTGAAACCCAAGGTTGAGTCAGAAAATGAGCAGGCGCCAAACCTCTCAATAGAGGCAGACTATCATCCACAGGTGGTCTCACCACGAGCACTGCCATTTCATCAACACAAATGGATACGCTATCTCAACAGTCTGTCTTTGTCACAGCAAATTCACTCTGCTGGCCAAGCTCAATACCATATACAGGCCTCTTCAAACATCATGGAATCAATCTTATCGAATAAGGTTCTTTGGCTATCGTTACCCGCAGCAGTTGATTTAGTTGGTAAATGTGATGAGCAGCTTTCGGTATATTATTGCGGCGATGACTTTAGCGCTTTGGCAGGCGTCGATAACAAAACCGTTGAGAAACTGGAAGCGGAACTGATTGAAAAATGCGATGTTATTTTTGCAGCCAGTCCAGCCTTAATGAAAAAATTTCCTGCTAACAAAACGTACCTATTAGAGCATGGTGTGGATTATTCACTATTCCAACAACCCAAGCCCGTACCAGCTAACTTTCCAACCGGTAAGGTAATGGGTTTTTATGGTCAGTTGGCTGCTTGGGTAGACATCGACTTACTTGAACGCCTCGCCGATGCCTTCCCTGACTGGACCTTAATGTTAATTGGTAAAATAGATACCGATACAAAGAGCTTGCTCAGTAAGACCAATGTCCGTTATTTACCTGCGATAGCACACGATGAATTGGCCGCCTATGCCCAACATTGGGATCTAGCTCTGCTACCTTTTAAGCATTGTCAACAAATCGAGTCCTGTAACCCCCTTAAACTCAGAGAATATTTGGCGACGGGTACTCGTATCGTTTCAACAGACTTTCCTGCAGCGCACCCTTATCAGCAGCATATTCATCTCGTAAATAAACAGAATGACTTTATCGAGACAATCAAACAGGCGACTGAGCTTGCTGAAAAGCTCACACCTGAGCAAGAAACTGCACGCAAACACGCTCAGCAATGCAGCGTTATAGAAGCCTCATGGGAGCATAAAGCAGAAGAAGTAAAATCGATTCTGCGCTTTCATTTGAATACCATTAACTTTAATAAACAGCTAAAAAAGATGCATGAGGGCGCTTCGTGAAACGCTTTCGTAGTGACTGTACAAAGTTAATCAGCGCCTTACTCATGAGTTTTATGAGCGTGTCTTTGTGGGCGGCCAGCAGCCTGGACTCAAGCGACGCTAAACAAGTTAACAGTCGTCTTAAACTAAGCTCTTCAAAGTCAAGCTGGGTCTTTGATCATGGTCTCTCGCCAGGAAATCAATTGACCATCACTGGCAAGGTGGAAGACAGTTTGGCCAGAGTACTGGTTCGCATCGATCATGCCAAAAGCCACCACTATTTTAGTCGCTTCAACCACGAACAGCTGCTCCATGCAGGCCCATTCACTTTCCATATCGATTTGGACAACCTAAAAACCGCACATAAAGACCATTTCAGTTCGCAGGACATTCGCAAATTGTATCTACGCACTCTGACTGGCAAGCTGAAGATTGATAACGTTAGTATTGTTGCTAAACCTAAGGCACCTGATGCAATCAAAGGCTGGGATTTTGGTCCAACGCTAGAAAAATCCACCGCATGGGGGTTTTATGCAGTAAACCCTCTTGCTACTTGGCAATCGATTGGTGGGGATGCTGACAACCGACCTCAACAAGCTATTTTACAAGGCCCTATTCGAGAACGAAAACGATCGTATCAAGATGAATTGCTTAATGATGGTCTAGAAGGTTTACATCATGTCATTTTGCCTTTAGACAACGGCTTATGGCGTGTCAAGTTATGGACTCAAGACGTGGGTGAGTGGGAATACCTTCCCCACCCTTTACAACGTAAAATCACCTTAAACGAACAAGTGGTACTCGACGAATCACTGACCCCAAATGAATGGCGAAAGCGCTACTATTATCAAACCTTAAACCTTAGCGAACATGATAAAAAAGCCTACCGACAAGGAAATGGAGAACCCATTCATCAAGCATTCTGGCAACAGATAGGTAGCAAAAGAGGAAGTCCTGTAGAGGCGATTGTTGACGTGAACAATGGCCAGCTAAAGATCGAACTAACCAGTCCAACTCCAGCAGGACGTTTTTTATCTGCCGTGATTGCTACGCCATGGAATCATCAAGCCGAACAACAGCTGATTGATTTTGAGCAACGCAGAGCACAAGCTTTTAAGCAACGTTGGCCAATCATTATTCAAGCAACACATTCGTTAGATAAACTGGCCGACGTCATTACTTGGGGGACAGACACACCACTCATTGCGGCTGGCGAATTGGTCACTCTGCAAGTTACCATTCCTGCTACTATGGGGAAGCTTAAAGACGTTGCTTTACCTCTTGATAATGTCTTTTGGTTCAAACAAGCCAGCATGTTGAGTCGGGTTGGTGGACAGGAAAACGCTCTCACCTTAAGAAGCTTACTTGCTTCCTTTGATCCATTCGCCCAAGCCCCATCTAAAGACGAGGTATGGATTATTGTCGGAGAGGTACATAGCGCCAAGTCAAAAACACTTTCACAGGCCACGCTCAGCTTTGAACATGGGGAAATGACCACTGCCTTTATACCACTTGACATGACTCTGAATACTGTACAACAACCAGTAGGCTTGTATTTGGATTACGCCCCACACCTGAGTTGGTTTTCATCATCAGAAGCAGAGCAACAAGCCAAACAAGATTATATTTTTTTCAAACAACTTGGCTTAACAGGAGTCGCACCAGCTTTACCCACGCCTAATAAATCGGTTGACAGTATTCAGGCATTTAAACGTGCGGTTCAACAGCCTTTATTAGCTGGCTTGCAGCCCCCCTTTCCAGCTTACACTCCGCTCAAGCGAATGCTTAATCAAACGCCATCAGATTTGCTGAATACCCTCTCCAAGCTGAGTTCATTAGAAGCGATTTTAATGTGGTCATTGGCCGATGAACCCGGTTTATTTACCGATCTGGATGACAAGCTGATGAGGCTAAATGAGACATTGGCCACTCAGCTGCCAACACTGCAACGCTATGGTCAACTCAATCAGCAACAACACGATCAATTGGCTGGAAAATTCTCACAAGTATTGGTAAACCATGGCTATGGTTTATCCGCTTCACGCTATAAAGCACTGCAAGCTCAAGGGATAGATTACTATCTTTATAATCTCAATAACCTAAGAGCAGCAGGGGGGCATTATTTATGGCGCAGTAAAGCAAAAGGCTTTTGGCAGTGGCATGCCAGAATGCCCACCGCTCATCCTTATGACCCAACCGATGGTCGTGAAGATGATGTGCAATTTATATTGCCAACCGAGTTAAATGAAAAACACCGAGTGATACGTCGTGATCTGTTAAGCCTGCGCAGTGGAATTAACGATTTACGCTGGCTAACTTGGCTTTCGCAAAATGCAAAAAAACATATTGATTTTGCAATTTTGGAACAGCAAATAGCTCAATCAATCTCCCTGGAATATGAAAAAAATTCCTTTATAAACAAAGATCTAAATAAAAATATCGAAAATATCAAACGTCTGGCACAAAGGCTGCAAAGACCTCAATAAGTTAATTTTTAATTTGAGGTCATCATGCATCTAGCAATACAAGCACGATTATATTGCCTGCTTTGCGCCGCTTGGAGGCATAGATACCTATTGGTAATACCCCCACTTATTTTACCGGTATTCGGCTTTTTATTATCCAATGCCGCTCCTAGGGTATATGACAACCATACCTCTTTTTTGATTCAAGAAAGCGCGACCTTAAACCCTTTTTTAAAAGATCTGTCCGTTGACTCACAGATACAACAAAGGATGAAGGCGCTCGACACCTTATTACACAGTCGTCATATTTTACAACGTGTCGCTGAAGAAGAGGGTCTATATCCAGAGCAAGCCAACAGTTATCAAAAGGATCAGATAATCAATCGCTTATCTAGAAATCTGAAGGTATCACTGTTCGGTTCCGATTTAATTCGGGTGTCCTATCGCAGTGATTCACCACAAGGCATGGACACTGTATTAAGAAAAGTACGGGAAGTCTTTATTGATCAATTATTAGCTCCTGAACGGAGCTCTATGACCAATTCCGAAGAGTTTTTGCTGGGTCAATTAAATAAACAGCGTGTGCACTTGGAACGCGCCGAAAAAGCCTTAGCAGACTTTAAATCCAAGCACACCATGCAACTCCCTAGCTTGTTCAACAACAATGTGACGTCGATCTCAGAATTACGCCAACTCATTGCACAAAAAGAGATTGAATTTGCTGGACAAGAAGCGGTGATGGCCAGTCTGCATACTCAGTTAATCCGTAACAACCCACTTGTGGCTCAAATCGAGAGCGACATTGTCGACTATAAACGTCAACTCAGTACATTGCTTTCTCGTTATACCCCGCAACACAGCAAGGTTGTTATCGCAAACGCCATGTTAGATCGTTTGGAGCAAGAACGTCATGACCTGATTAAACTGACCGATAACATTGATAGCATTGAGGAACTTGAACGCCTTTGGCAAGCCGCTAGAAAAAGAATTCCCTCTTCTCAAGAAGACACAGTTGCCTCCCTTAATCTGGTACAAAATGACGAAATTGAGTCCGCTAGGTTACGTTATTCCAGACTCAAGCAAGAACTCACTCAGTTGCGTAAACAGCATGATGACTTACTGATCTTGATCAACAGCAGCAGCGACATAGAACAACAGCTGCAAACCCTAAGTCGAGATTTAAAAGTGCAAGATAAGGTGTATCAAGAAACCCTAAACCGTTACGAGCGCGCTAAGGTCACAGGCGCACTTGGCGAATATGAGCAAAAAGACCGTATCAAAATAATCGATGAAGCCTATGTCCCCTCTGGGCCCAGCAATATGCCAACGCTTTTTTACGTGGTAATCGGCATTGTCGCCGGCATAGGTTTAGGCATAGGGTGCGCCATTGTTCTTGAAGTAACCAATTCGCAGTTACGTTACATCAAAAACGTCCAAGAAATTGCCAAGGTACCGGTTTTAGCTCGTATTCCTAAAATTCAAGACAACCATTACCTGCTGGATTTAGTGCAACTAAACGAACCAAGCAACAAGATTAGTAAGGTGCGCAAAGCACGCGATTATTTTTCCAGCTTAAAAAAGAATAAGTAAACAGGAGATACTGCATGAAAATTATTGAAGTGGTCCAACGTCTTGCGCCAGGTGGTATTGAAACCTTGGTGCTCGAATTACAAAAGGTTTATCAAGCGGTAGACGAGGTTATCATCATCAGTTTGGAAAACAATTCACAACAAGCCCTTAGCCATTGGCAACGTTTGGAAAAGGTGAAATGTGAACTGATTTTTCTCGATAAACAACCTGGGTTGAAACCTGGCATAGTAAAACAACTGATTGCTCTTTTTAAAAAACATCAGCCGGATGCCGTTCATACTCACCATATTGGTCCCTTATTGTATGCAGGGGTCGCAGCAAGGTATTTAAAATTGCCCGCTATTATCCATACGGAACACGATGTGTGGCATTTACAGTCAAGCCGCAAACGTCATCTGCTGCAATCTGTCTTACTTCATTACATCAAGCCTAAATTAGTGGCGGATGCTGAATATGTTAGTAAAGCACTAACGCAATTGTTTCCGACACAACCTAATCAAGTGATCTCAAATGGCATAGATACCAAGCACTTTATTCCTGGAGACGTGATTACTGCACGCAACATAATGAGTCTTCCTACCGATGTACAAATCATTGGTTGTGCCGCACGTTTAGTGGCTGGAAAAGGCCATTCTGCATTACTCGAGGCACTTGCCCAGTTACCTTGTTCAGTTCATCTGGCATTAGCCGGAAACGGCCCGCTAAAAGCGAGTCTGATGCAAGAATGTGAACAACGCAAGATATCTCAACGGGTACACTTCTTAGGCAACCTAGACGACATGGTGAACTTTTACCGTAGCCTTGATGTATTCTGTTTGGCCTCTGAGGCAGAAGGATTACCCCTTTCTCCCCTCGAAGCTCAAGCCTGCAATGTGCCTGTTGTGGTCACCAATGTAGGAGGCTGTAGTGAAGCCGTGTGCTCCGAGAGCGGATTATTGATCCCACCAAAGAACCAACAAGCGTTAACTCAAGGTTTAAGAAAAGCTCTCAGTCAACAAGACGTTCCAACAAAACACCAACCTCGTGACTTCGTCGAAAAAGCTCATTCCTTAGACAGCATGGCACATTTATACCGCCAGCTTATGAAAAATACAGGAGAACTAAAATGGCTATAACATTGTTAGTAATGATATTTAGCATTTCGGCCTTGATGATTCTTTACCATCACTTTGGCTATCCATTGCTGCTTAAGTATTGGTCAGTACCAAGTCAACACAATAAACCAGGCATAAAACCATTGCCCGTTGCAGATTATCCTTCGATTGCCTTAGTCCTACCGGTTTATAACGAAGCGGCGGCTATTGCCGAAAAAATCCGCAATCTGGCTTTTTTAGATTATCCATCGGATAAGCTTACCGTTCACCTTATTTTTGATGGCTGTACGGATTCGTCTTATGAGCTTGCTCAACAAACCCTGCAGGAAGATTTGTGCCATAAATTATCCGTACAATTGCACAATCAGGAAATTAATCGTGGAAAATTAGCACAACTCAATCAACTATTACCCCATTTGCAAGCCGATATTATTGGACTTTCAGATGTGTCGGCCCTGCTATCGATTGACGCTTTGCAAATCTGCGCGGCACATTTCACCAATCAAGACATTGGTGCTGTATGCGCTACTTACCGATTCTTATCCAATGGCCAACAGCAAGAAACCGCCTATTGGCAATATCAAACGGCCATTAAATTAAAAGAAAGCCAGTTGGGATCAACATTAGGTGCTCATGGTGCTTTTTATTTATTCCGTAAAAGCTTATTTGAATGCCTACCCAAAGACACCATTAACGACGATTTTGTCTTACCCTGCCAAATCATTAAGCAGCACAAAAGGGTGATTTATGATGACAACATGGTCGCGGTAGAAATGGAAGCCAGTGACCTTAATCAAGACTTTCAACGTCGCCTACGCATTAGTGTGGGGAATGTTCAGCAAAGTATTAGGTTAAGTGCGCTGCTACACCCTAAATACGGTGCTACCGCCTTTATGTTTTTTTCCTGTAAATGGATTCGTCCTTTTATTCCCTTGTTCTTTATCGCCGCTTTTGTCTCATCTTTTTTGATGAGTCTAGAATCGATCTGGCTGGCGCCCTTATTCTATGGCCAAGCCTTCTTGTATTTATTGGTGTTGGTACAGCAACGACTCAAATCTAACCATCCTATACTGATTAAGTTGCATTATTTGGTGACAGGTCATTTGGTTAGCTTAATTGGTACATTGAAATATTTAACTGGGGCCTATACAGGCTCATGGAGGTAAACCATGCATACTCATTCTCTTAACGTCTCTAAATCAGTCCATTTTATTCCTTTACGCGTACGCCTAGCCAAACGCATTTTTGATATTGTGATGGCCTCAAGCCTATTATTACTAACACTGCCAATCTGGCCTTTACTAATGATAGCAATAAAATGGGATTCAGCAGGACCGATTTTCTTTGTACAACAACGTATTGGACAAGCAAATGCCAGCTCTTACGGCCTTTTTAATATGATTAAGTTTCGTACCATGATTGAAAATGCTGAAGCGCAAACCGGCCCAGTATGGGCGTCTAAAAATGACCCTAGGATCACCCGCGTTGGTAATTTTATGAGAAAAACTCGCCTTGACGAGTTACCGCAGCTTTTTAATGTGCTCAAGGGAGAAATGTCTATGATAGGACCACGACCAGAGCGTTCAGGTATCATGGGCAAATTGGAACAACAAATTCCTCTATTCAATGAACGTACTTATGGCATATTACCCGGTATTACTGGCTTGGCTCAGGTCTATCAAGGCTATGATGAAAGCATTGAAGACAGTCGTAACAAGCTTGGTTATGACCTTTCCTATTCGGTTGCTATGTCAAGTCTAGGAGGATGGTTACGCATGGACATATTGATTCTATGGAAAACCATCAGTGTGGTACTACTAGGCCGCGGACAATAGTAACAAATTATCTTGCAAACCTGATTGTCCATTCATCTTAATCAGGTTTGCAATTCGCAATCTACCTTTGCAATTTGCATTTTGCAACTCCGTCAAGACAACCACTAAAAACCATTATTACAAATAAAATCCTTATAAAACAATAAATTAAAATTTATTTTTATGTTGGCTCGAAACCTGCAAACTCCTTGTTATTATCACTCAATAAGAAGGATTATCTTATGTACCACTCTCATTACACACTCAACAATTACGAAGTGTTAGAAATCAAAGGCGAGCTTGATTGTGTTGCCGTCGCAGAAAAGAAAGAACTGATTGAAAATGTTCCTTCCGTGTTCGCTAATCATATTGTTTTTGATCTTTCCCAAGTCACCTTCATTGACTCGTCAGGTATTGGAATCATTGTTTATCTGTTCAAACGACTCAGAGAACAAAACCGCGAACTGATTTTAGTTGGCTTGAATGGACAGCCCAAAGAACTGATGTCACTGCTGCGAATAGATAGAGCCATTCCAGTTAAAGACGATGCTCGCAGCTGTTTAGTCCAGTAATAGCATAGTATTGAATAGGGGGAAGACCAGTGAAAAAATTTGCCTACTACCTGATCCTTATCTGTGTTGGTATTAATGTGAGTGGTTGCCAACAAAACGTAATACCAACACCTGCTTACCCCTATGAGCCAGAGCAGACGGAGGTGAATCGTGTCGCCGATGCCTTACGCATCGCTAAGGTAAGAATCGCTCAACTCAATCAAGCGGGAGGCGCAGAATGCATTCCGGCTAGACTTTATCGTATGCAGTTGCTCGCCAGAAAAATTCAAGGAGAGCACGAAACTGGCCTCAATCTAGATGCATTACTGAATTTGCGCATTCTGGATCAACAGATTCGTAGTGCTGAAGATGGTTTGGCCTATTTACAAATCAACACAGCTTGTCAGCAAGACATACAGGATCTACGCTTAATCGCATTACAACCGCTATTGAATAAGATTAGCGAACAAACCTTTGGCTCAGGTCAAGCAGACCTTCCTGAAGGCATGCCAGTATTGTTAGACGAATTGGTAAAGTGGTTAAAAGCTCATCCCGCTTATCAAGTTTCTTTCGTCGGTCATACTGACGCTCAAGGGGATGTAATAAACAATGAGCATTTGGCTTTGGAACGCTCGGAGACTCTTGCAAACTACCTTAAAGCGGAACATGTGCCGGACTATCAAATCCTAATTAATGCACAAGGCCAATTTAATCCGATTAGCAGTAATGTAACCGAAGCCATGCGTTACAAAAACAGAAGAGTGGAAGTCAGTGCCAAACTCTTGGTGCCAAACCAGCAACTACAAAGCAAGGTAAAAGAGTGGCCATCAGTAACGGATATATGGGGAAGTAAATAGTATGCAACGGTTTAGCCTCTATATAAAATGCCAGTTAATCGCAATCAAATGGTTAACCATCCTCTGCTTATTGTACACATCTAACGTCTCTGCACAGGATCAATCATTAATCCGCCCCGGCGATATTCTAGTGATTGAATTTCTCGGTGAAGCTGGCTTTGATGAGCCTTTCCCTGTTGATCGTCAAGGTAACGTAATACTTCCTGAAGTTGGCTTAGTTACGGTATCGGGACTGACCATAGAAGACGCCCAACAATTGCTTCAGGTACAACTTTCATCACGTTATTTGAAGGCAGATCAATTACGCTTGAGCCTACTTACTCAACGTTTATTGGTAACCGTATTAGGCTATGTAAAAACACCTGGAGAAGTTGATATTCCTGGTAATGGTTCATTACAAATGGCACTAACTGCTGCGGGTGGTATTAAGCCAGGCGGACAACTGAATAAATTACAAATTCGTCGCGGTAGTCAGATCACCATAGTCGATTATAAGCAATATTTAGATTCTGGTGATGAAAGCCTTATTCCCTCTCTTGAGCCACTGGATATTATTTTCGTACCTTCTTCGCCTCTAACCGGTAATGTTGAAATTGAATTTGATGCTGCCAGTTTGCTATCTGGTGGTGACGCGGCAGAAAAAGCCCAGTCGGTGAAAATATTTGGCGAAGTCCATAAACCTGGTTCGTTTACTTATGATAAAGATCAAACCATCGTTGATATGCTAATGCGCGCAGGTGGGGTGACACGTTTTGCTAGCGTTGAGCAGATTCGTTTAATTACTGATGGAGACCCTATCTTATTTGACCTGAAGGACTATTTAGATGGCGGCAGTCAGGTAAAACTCCCTATGGTCGCCCCTGGCGCAACCCTGTTTGTACCCATGAAAGAGGAAGAAGTCAAAACGGGTAATCGCACAGTATATGTTATGGGAGAAGTATTTCGTCCCGGCGCTTATGAAATTAAGGGGGAAACCTCTTTCTTTGAAATTCTCGCCAATGCTGGTGGTCCAAGCCGTTTTGCAAGGACTCGTGAAATCCGCATTATTCGGCAAAATGGTCAAATATCAAACTTTGATCTGCAGGCTTACACAGAAGGATTATCCGTCGCAGAGGTCCCAATAGTAGGAGCAGGGGACGCAATCTTTGTACCCGAAAAAAACGATATCAACCAAACCTCTTGGTTAAAAATCACACCCGATAACGCTGTGCATATAATAGGCGCCATCACTCAACCGGGCCGATATGAATGGTCTAATGAAATGAGTTTAATGGATTTAATCGCCGAAAGTCGTGGTCCCAGCAAAGACGCCGATTTAAAACTACTTACCATAAAACGTCGTGATCAAGATCCCATACGCTATGATTTGGCCGCCTATTTAAACGGCGAAAACCGTCAACCTCTGCCCCAATTACAGGGTGGTGACAGTATTATTATACCTCGGGTGGCAGAATTACCCTCGGGTAATAAAGCCGTTTGGACACGACAAACCGGTGCTGAGTCTGTGTTTGTATTAGGCCAGGTCGGTGTACCAGGAAGGTATCATTTTACCAATCAACAAAGCTTCTTAGATGTATTAGCAGCAGCCAATGGACCTAGTGAGCAGGCAGACCTTAGAGCTGTACGAGTGATTCATCGTAACGCGAAAAAAGTACAGCTCACAGAGGTAGATTTAGCACTGTATTTTGAAACCGGTGATGAAACCTTACTGCCCACCTTACAAGCTGGTGATACCATTTTTGTTCCTGGTAAAGAGCTAATTGATTATCACCGTCAGGCATCCCGCTCAGTGCGAGTAATGGGATCGCTTAATAGTCCGGGGCATTACCGATTTAACGATGATATGAATTTACTCGACCTTTTGGCTCGTGCGGGAGGGCCAACTGATTCGGCTAACATTCAAGACATCCAGATACTTCATCAGGGGTGCTGTGAACCTACTACAACTCACTTCAACTTAGAGGAATACTTAGAGAATCCGGAAGGTAAATTGTTACCTATCGTGCGCTCAGGAGACACAGTGTATTTACCATCCAACGAGAATGGAACATGGTCAAAAGCCATGTCTTTAGTCAGAGATTTCCTCAGTATTGCAACCTTATTGTTGTTAATTATATAGAAGGAATAACAATGAATACGTTACCCATCAATTATGTTGAACTTGAGTCTATTTACCAAACTTTAGAGAAACAGAATTACCGCTGCGTAAGCCTTAGTGGTGCCCATGACCTATGCGGCACCTCTATGCTGGCTTATTCTTTAACGAAACGATATCAAGCCAATGGCTACAAGGTACTCTTGATTGACCTTAACCTTCACCACCCAAGCTTAGATAAACGCTTGGGGTTGAATCGGCAAAACTGGCAAGTCGGCCAAAACAATACCTCAGCCATCTATGCGCCCTCAGAGAAGGGAACACATTTTCTCACTGCGCCTTCCTGTAACGTGGCCTCTTCCAGTTTTAGAGATCCACTTGCTATTCAACAATCCCTTAATGAATGGTTAAGCCAGTACGATAGAGTCATTTTCGATACTTCACCTATCAGTACCAATAATTTTCGAGATATTCCAACCAATTTAATCTGTGCTGCTGCCGACGCATCCATTCTCATGATTAAAAGTGAATTTACCTCTCAGGCCATACTACAAGAATGTTGCGATAAGTACGCTCAGGCCAATGCCAACCTTATTGGCGTGGTAATGAATGATATGGACTTTCCTTCTCTAGCAAACGAGATGCTCCGCGAAACAGAACGTATTCCAGATTGTTTACATTGGCTTAAGAATGTCTTGCAGCGGTTTATTCGCCAATCAGATTTTCTTAATTTTAGGGTGTAATAGCATGCTAACGTTCAAGCAAGCACTTTGGTTACAACTGTTAATTATAGAGGTCATACTGGGTGGCCTCTTATCTTTGGTGACACTTAACAGCACCTTAATTGCCGTCATTTGGCTCGCCCCTATTGTATTTACCTCGATTGTCTTCACCCTAGCGCAAAAACAAGAAGATCATGAAAAACAGCAAGCCGCCACGGCCGAAAAGCTCTTACAAGACAATTTAACCAACACATCGATCACCCCATCATCCGTCGAAGAACAATCGGCAGAAAAACTGAATAGCTTATATTTAAAAGCGTTAGAACAGATTCCTGAAGGTGTATTGGTTTACCAAAAAGACACTTTGCGCTTTGCTAACCCCACTGCCATGGCCATGCTAAAAGTAAATCACCTAGAAGAACTGAAAATTGAGCATTTTTTTCCAAGTGACTTACAGAAGCAACTGTTGCATTGCAGACAAACTGGCGACCCTTTTATCTCTGCTCTCTATAACATTATCGATAACCAGCTTGCCGTAAAACAGGTAAGAATTAGAGTCAGTACAGAGCAAGAATTTTGCTTTATATTCGTAGAACATCTGCTTGTATCTAAGCCAACTAGTGCGATCACCACGACCAATAAAAAAAGCCTATCAGGCTGTGCCATTTTGCTTGTAGAAGACAGTCAAGCAAACCAACTTCTGATGAAAAATCAGCTTGAGCAACAAAAGGTTGAAGTAGACTGCGCTAATGATGGTGAACAAGGGCTAAAATTTGCTAGGCAAAAAGCCTATGATCTCATTTTAATGGATTTACAAATGCCTATCATGGACGGTATTAGTGCCGCTAAACACATTAGAAATTTGCCGCAACATGCTACAACACCCATAGTGGCGATGTCTGGTACCCGCAATAAAGAAACTGACGCTAATATAGAGGAGGCAGGGATCAATGGATTCATTCAAAAACCGCTTTCCTACAATGAACTTATCAAGCATTTAAACCATTTTTTAACGCAGACCAATGCGCACTCATCATCCTCGACCGATCTGGAGAAGCCTCCTTCACCTCAGCCTCTCTTTAATCAAGCTGTCTTAACACAAATGCAAACGGATATTGGCACACAACGAACGAATGACATGACCCAAATAGCCTTAGCAGAAATAGAAAAGAGTTTAACCTCCCTGTCAAAAGAGTTTGAATACGCTCCCCTTATGGATATGAAACGTTGCGCCCACACCATCAAAAGTACCTCTGCAAGTTTTGGTCTTATGTCTCTTTCTCATCTTTGCCATCAAATTGAGTTAGCATGCCGCGATGATAAAAAGGCCGATACTAGCGCACTTATTCAGGAAGCCAGAGACGTTTTCACGCCCAGTAAGCAACTATTAATGTCATACCTGACGAACACGAAACAGGATTAATCATGTTGACACCTAAAGCGATGCATTTTCAATATTCTGACGACCTGCCCAGAAGAATACGACAAGGGTTACAGAATATTTTATTTCACACCCCGTTAAACGAATCGGACCGTAACAAAGTATTATTAGCCGTTACAGAAATAGCAAGTAACTACATAAGACACAGCGAGATCAAACCCACCCAGATTAAGCTGAATATGAGTTGGGACAAAAGCGCTTTCCAACTGGATATTGAGGACAATGGCAGTCCTATTCCCACTGATTTTGAAATTTCCGATTTAGACGACCTATTACTAGAGGAACCCAACAGCAGTGGCTATGGCATGGCCATTCTCAAATCTGAATTTGATGTTTGTGAATACTTACGCTCGCCAGACAATAACAACACTTGGCAATTGAGTTTGTCCATACCACAGGTCAGCCGACGTTATAAAATTGCAATCATTGACGATGATGCCTTACAACTCAATATGTTAAGTATGTATCTTGAGGATCATACAATTTTTGCTTTTGCTTCCCCTATGATGGCTTTCGACTGGCTTAAACACCATCAGGTAGACATTATAATATCGGATGTTTATATGCCAGAAATGGACGGTTTGACCTTTCGTGAACGTCTAAGAGACATTCCACATCTTAATACCACGCCTTTCATATTTCTAACTGCAGATGACAAAGAAACATTAGAAAGCAATATTTTTCGCAGTAACATTGATGATTTCATTTTAAAACCCGTACAAAAAGCCAAAATTCTCAATGTCATTGAACGGGTTATAGAGCGTAGCCATAATCTGTTAAAACAGGTTTATACCCTATTAGATGAAGAGGTAAAGAAACAACTTCGTAAACCTCTGGAAAATCACCAAGAAAATAGCCACTACAGTATCACCAGTTTTTCTCGCAGTGCCGAGGTGGGGGGCGGTGATTGTTGGCATATTGAAAATAAACAGTCTCCAGCGAGCTTATTTTTTATTCTCTGCGATGTGATGGGACATGATATTAAAGCCTGTTTTAACGCTTCACGGTTACACGGTTTTATTCAAGCCATGTCCAGCACCTCTTTATGCCAATTAGATGCGCAGAGCTATTCAAGCCAACTCTTTACTGCCTGCAATACATGGTTAAATAAATTAGCCCCTGAAATTATCAGCACTATGCAATGCCTTTGCCTAGAGCAGGATCAAGTCTACTTTACTAATTCAGCTGGGTTGCCTCCTTTTATTATTTCACGAGAAGGCAATTTAGCTTCTTTACCGATTACCGGACCTTTACTAGGCTTATACAGTGATCCGGATTTCAAACCAACAAAGGTGAGAATGGAAACAGGAGAAGCCATATTGTTATTTACCGATGGATTATTAGAAATAGCCAATAATCCAGCAGCTGAACGCCATCGATTGGCAGGCTTAAATGACCAAATTCAATATGCTAAAAAGAATCATCAAGCACTGAGTAAAGTACTGGATACCTTTCTACAAGATATTTCGTTTGATGATGACATCAGCATGATCCTAATAGAAAAGATTGCCTAATCGGAATGTATGAGCAGAGGATAAAAATGAAGAACACGGACGCCTCCATATTAATTATCGAAGACAGCCCAACACTATCGGAGCTTTATACGAGTTATTTACAAAACCAAGCCTATAAGCTAACCGCAATAGATAACGGTAAAGCAGCATTGCAGAGTATTTTGCAAAACGCCTACGACATTGTGCTATTGGATCTACAGTTACCCGATATGAATGGCATTGAAATCCTTAAAACCATTCATCATCACAAACTGCCCTGTTCTGTCATTATCATTACGTCTCACGGCTCAGTCGAGTCGGTGGTAGAAACCATGAACTATGGCGCGGTCGACTATTTAGAAAAACCCTTTAATGCCAATCGACTTTTAACCACAGTACAAAATACCCTCAAAAATACGCAGCTCAAAAAGCAATTACAAACCTTAAGAGACAATTTCGAACGCAGTAAATTTGTTGGCTTTATAGGGCAATCTACAGCGATGCAAAGGGTTTACAACATAATTGAAAGCGCAGCGCCAAGCAAAGCTACTGTGTTTGTTACCGGGGAAAGTGGAACCGGTAAAGAGGTCTGTGCAGAAGCAATACACAAGCTTAGTCCAAGAAAAGAGCAACCTTTCGTCGCACTCAACTGTGGTGCTATTCCAAAAGATTTAATGGAAAGTGAAATATTTGGCCACATCAAAGGTGCCTTTACAGGCGCAGTGACACCTCGCCAAGGGGCGGCAGAACGCGCCAATAAGGGCACACTGTTTCTGGATGAAATTTGTGAAATGGACCTTGATTTACAGGTAAAATTATTACGCTTTATTCAAACTGGCACCTACCAAAAAGTTGGCAGCAGCGAACTTCAAAAAGTCGATGTACGTTTTGTCTGTGCCACCAACCGAGATCCGCTAGAAGAAGTGAAAGCAGGGCGTTTTCGAGAAGACCTTTATTATCGTTTGCATGTGATCCCCATTCGTTTACCAGCGTTAAGAGATAGAGAAGCGGACATTATCATGCTGGCACGACACTTTCTAAAAACTTATGCGAAAGAGGAAAGCAAAGCCTTTACGCAATTCACAGCCAAAACGGAAGTCGTACTCAATAGCTTTCATTGGCCGGGCAACATTCGCCAGCTGCAAAATGTGATTCGAAATATCATAGTATTAAATGAGGGTAATACTGTAGACACAGACATGTTGCCGCCGCCTCTCAACGACTTGACACAGAATATTAAGATGCGCTCTATGCCTCCTTTGCCAGTCGCAGAGCCTGAATTAGTGACAACCACTTCACCCATACCGACTCAGGAAGATCCTCCTTCCGTTCACCAAACCACACCCTCTACTGAATCTATCACCAATGGACATATTCAGCCCTTATGGATAACTGAGAAAAGTGTCATTGAACGTGCTATTGCTTTATGTAATGGCAATATTCCACAAGCCGCAGCACAATTGGAAGTCAGTCCCTCAACGATTTATCGCAAGAAACAACAGTGGGACAGTATGGAGTAAGACGCAGCAAACTAAAATAATCCGATGCAAAAGAAAATTGGTTTAAACTTGCTTTATTATTAACACTGGTTGTTAGTATATCGCTTTATTGACTTTGCCCACTTCCGACAAATAAATAACACGCCAACATA
Organism: Marinomonas sp. ABL3_031; assembly: GCF_056161265.1. Lineage (NCBI taxonomy): Bacteria > Pseudomonadati > Pseudomonadota > Gammaproteobacteria > Oceanospirillales > Oceanospirillaceae > Marinomonas > Marinomonas sp. ABL3_031. Next base: position 56,005 of record NZ_JBSWYU010000009.1, on the reverse strand, counting down.
GGATCCACCGGTGCCAAACTGGTTTTGACTCCAAAGGGTTCAAATACTTTATTAATGATACTCTGTGCTGGACTGCCTTTGTCTTGCTCAATGTCAGTCAAAGTACGACGACTTACCCCTACTGACGCAGCAAATTCCGTCTGATTCATTTGCATAAAGTGTTTACGTAAATACTTCAATAACTGGCCCTGACTTAGCTCACCAAGCATGTGTTGACGTATCAGGTCGATGAGTAAACTTTGTTGTTCTTGTGGTGTGAGTGGCTTCATCATCTCTTACCCCATTTGCGCAGTATTATGCTCAAATATAAATAAGAAACGAAAAAATGGGAATTTTTTTGCTCAACTATTCATTCGATAAATAATAATGAGCATATATATGCTCATTATTATTCCTGAGAGCCAGAAGTATCGATTTAGGCGGAAGCTTTTTTTACGAACTGAGACTTCAACATCATGTCGCCCGCCCCATCTACTTTACAATCAATGTCATGATCACCATCTAATAGGCGTTTGATGGTCGCTTTGGTACCAATTTTCAGTACTTGTGAGGAGCCTTTAACTTTTAAGTCTTTTGCCAAGGTCACTTTATCGCCTTCGTGCAGTTGTTTGCCTGTGGCATCTTTAATGATCAAAGCGTCTTCGTCTATTTCCACTTCATGCGGATTCCATTCATAAGCACATTCAGGACAGATCAACATAGCTTGATCTTCATACACGTATTCAGAATGACATTTTGGGCAATTTGGCAGACTCATATTCGCTAAAACCTTTACTTAAATCCTATTAGAAAGGGCGAATTATAACCCTAAACTCCATAAGCTTTTACTCTTGTAAAAACTCTTTTTTCTTGCCCCCAAGAATCCAAATAATCACCTGTTGCGTAAATTTTTTGATACTTGAAAGGAGATGGACAATGAAAATGGGCTTAGTGTGGTTTGACAAGGATTTACGCTGCGCAGATCAAAGAATGTTGTGGCGTGCTGCGCAAGAAATGGATCAATTGGTTTGTCTGTATTGCGATGCACCTGAACACAAACGCCCCACACGTTATGCTACACAAGGCATGTCTAAATTACGCCGTACCTTTTTATTACAAGGCTTAGACAATCTAGCTCAAGAATTGGATGCCCTTGGACAAATACTCTACGTTAGCCAACTCAATGCCGTAAACAGTTTAACCTTGATACTCAATGAACTGCCCATTTCCCACGTTTTTTTAAATCATTGCGGCGGTTGGAATGAACAAACCAGCGTACGCCAGCTAACAAAGGCTTTTTCAGATGTGCATTTTCATATTCATCATGGTCAAACACTGTTCGAACCATGGCAATTTCCTTTCTCTCTTGGCGATCTACCCTCTACTTTTTCAACGTTCCGGCGCATCGTTGAAACCATTGACATTGCCGAGCCCATACCGAAAGTACCAGAATTACCTCCCCCTGTTGCTTTCTCTTTGGCTCACATCGTCCCTTGGCAAACTCAACAGGATGAATCATCGCAAGGGCCTTTTGTTGGCGGTGAAGAGTCTGCTAAGCAACAACTAACCGACTACTTCTCCACAGATTTGCCTAAGCATTATAAAGCAGTCCGTAATGCCCTATCAGGTTGGGAAAACTCCACCAAGTTTTCCGCTTGGTTAGCACAAGGCAGCCTTTCTCCTAGACAAATACTAGCGTCATTACGTCAATACGAAGCTGACCGAGACGCCAATGAATCCACCTACTGGATTTTCTTTGAACTTATATGGCGCGAATATTTCCATTGGTACGCCGCTTGCCACGGCAAACATTTGTTTATGCCCAATGGCGTGACAAAACAGGCGCCTACCTTGTCATATTATCCTGAGCGCTTTCGTAAATGGTGCCAAGGCAATACGCCATACCCAATAGTCAATGCCTGCATGAAGCAACTCAATCAAACCGGCTTCATGAGTAATCGCGGTCGTCAATTGGCTGCCAGCTGTTTGATTTATGAATTGGGCGTGGACTGGCGTTATGGTGCGGCCTATTTTGAACAACAGCTTATTGATTATGATGTGGGCTCAAACTGGGGAAACTGGCAGTACATTGCAGGAGTAGGGGCCGACCCTCGCGGCGGTCGTCATTTTAACCTCGACAAACAAACTGAACAGTACGATCCTGATGGTGTGTTCATTCGTCAATGGCAAGGCGATAAGTTTGACCGCCAGTTGGATTCTGTCGACGCGGCAGATTGGCCTATCTACCCAACACCTTAGTCACCGTCTTATGAGCAAATTTCACACCCTTCGTTTGATATTGGGCGATCAACTCAACGCCAACCATTCTTGGTTTAAACAAACCGACTCTGGTGTGTTGTATCTCATTGCCGAATTGCACTCTGAAGCCAACTATGTGAAACATCACATCCAAAAGGTAACGGCATTCTTTTTAGCCATGCAAGGCTTTGCAGACGCTTTACAGCAAGCCGGTCATCAAGTTTGCCATCTCACTTTGGACGATACAAAAGGGCTCAGCCTAACCGAACTACTAACACAACAAGCAGAGAAAATCGGTGCGCAGACCATTCAGCTCCAAAGACCGGATGAATACCGCTTACTCAATCAGTTAGAAAGCTTTCAAAGCACCACGACACTTAACATTGAATGGTTTGATACTGAGCATTTTTTGCTGCCTTTTGAAGACATTCCCAAGCATTTCAAAGCCAAACACAGTGTGCGTATGGAACACTTCTATCGCAAAATGCGCCAGCGCTTTGATGTATTAATGACGGCAGAAGGGCAACCAGAAGGTGGTAAATGGAATTATGACGCCAACAATCGCAACAAGCTTAAAAAACAGGACCTAGCCGACATACCACAACCATTGTGTTTCCAACATCCGGTTGATGAGATTGTTGCGCGCCTCCACCAGCACCAGGTTCCTTGCTTTGGACAAATTGGTTCGCACCTTAGTTGGCCTGTCACACGTCGTGAAGCGCATCAATTATTGGACTACTTTTGTCAGCACCTGTTAGCCAATTTTGGTCGTTTTCAAGACGCCATGACAGACCAATCCGAACACGCCTGGAGTCTGTATCACTCGCGACTGTCTTTTGCGCTCAACAGTAAATTGATTCACCCCATGACCGTCATACAAGCCGCTGTCGCCCAATTTCGCCAAGACCCTCAATAGACCTAGCGCAAATTGAAGGCTTTGTTAGACAGATTCTGGGGTGGCGTGAGTATGTACGCGGCATGTACTGGATCAACATGCCGGACTATCGCCAACAAAATGCCCTCGCAGCTCAGCGAGACTTACCTGAGTATTTTTGGACAGGGGAGACCAAGATGAATTGTTTATCACAAGCCATTCATCAGTCCCTCGAATTTGCCTACGCGCATCACATCCAACGCCTAATGGTGACGGGCAATTTTTGCCTGCTCACGGGCATTGAGCCCCAGCAAGTAGACGATTGGTATTTGGGCATTTATATCGATGCCATCGAATGGGTGGAATTACCAAACACTCGGGGCATGAGTCAATTTGCTGACGGTGGCTGGATCGCTTCCAAACCTTACGCCGCCAGTGGCAGTTACATCAACAAAATGAGTGACTATTGCTCATCTTGCCATTACAAGGTGAAAGAAAAAACAGGGTCACAAGCTTGTCCTCTAAACAGCCTATATTGGCGTTTTATGGTCAAACATCGAGACTGGCTGAGTAACAACCCGCGCATTGGTATGATCTATGGAAATTGGGATAAACAAACCGCCGATCAGCGCCAAGCCGTCTTAGACAGAGCGGATTGGTGTTTGCAAAATATTGCACAACTATGACGTGCTAATTGCGCAATTTTGTCCAATACTTCGCCTGCTAAAAAGGCTAAGCTAAACTCTATTCTGTACTAAACCAAGGTGAATATGATGGCAGCAACCAATAATCACTTCCAATTTGCGAAAAGCCATTTGAACGATGAAGTAATTTTGCTGAACGCCGCCATGAATGATTTCTCCTATGGCACTCACGCCCATGAAGAGTTTTCCTTTGGTATTACTTTGTCCGGTCGCCAAGACTTTTTCGCTTTAGGCGAACATCATAAAAGCCACCCAGGTAATGTCATTGTCTTCAATCCAGATGACGCACACGACGGACATTCTGGCGGCGACGAGACACTAGAATATAAAATGCTTTATGTTCACCCAGATCAATTAACGCCCATGTTAGAAAGCGCAGGCATTCCTTCTGCACAGCATTTTCGCATCAAACAGTGTGTACAAAACAATCAACCACTAAGACATCAGATTCTGCATCTGTCTCACTTAGTCGAAGCCAAAAATACCTCAGCCATACAATACACTTCTGCTCTTTTTGACTTTGCTGAGTTACTTGCTCAACAGCAAGGAATAGAAAAAAGCAAAGGCCCACACAGAAAAGACGCTTTATTTGAGCAGGTGAGAGACTACCTTCATAGTCAACTAACGGGAGACATTTCATTAGACGAACTGAGCAAGATGGTGCATCTTTCCAAATACCATTTTCTTCGTTGTTTCCGTGATTATTTTGGTATGACGCCTCATAAGTATTGGCAAAACTATCGTCTAAACCAAGCCAGAAAAGCCATAGCATCGGGAATGCCAATTGCCGATGCCATGTATCATTTTGGTTTTAGCGATTTAAGCTACTTCAATCGCTGCTTCAAACCAAGCTTTGGTACAACACCGTCACGCTACCGGAACAATTTGCTCGCCAACTAACCGGTTCCCAACATCATTTCTTTTTTTATCAAGGTCAATTTGAGGGATTATTATGCTCGAAATAATCGTTTTCGCCTTCACCATTATGTACACACCTGGGCCGGTAAACTTTATTGCGCTTTTTGCTGGAGTCAATAATCAGGGATGGCAGGCATTCCGCTTTAGTCTGGGTGTGAGCTCAGCCATGTTTCTTTTATTTCTCATACTAGGTTACTTGGGCAGTGAGCTGGTTACGCCCACAGTACAAAAAATAATTGCCGTTTCTGGCGGCCTCTACATAGGGTATTTGGCCCTAAAAATTCTTTACGCGAGTCGTCATTTTAGTCTAAAGACACAAGACGCTACTCTGCTGGACTTTAAGATGGGGTTTGTCTTACAAGCTTGCAATCCAAAGGGGTTGGTGGTCATTGTGCCCATTACCACTGTGCTGTTCCCCCAAGCTGACATCACAGGCAAGGCAATATTCGTTTGGAGTATGATTCTCGCAGGCATGGCATGCGGCGCGCCCAGTTTATACATGCTAATAGGTTCTAAAATGAAACGCTTCGCCACCGACCCAAAACGTATGAATTGGCTCAATCGCCTTATGGCATTATTACTCTTAATCGTCGCTGTTGATTTTATTGTTTAAACCAACAGCGAGATAAAATTGAAAAGGGGAACCTCGCTATCATTAACCAAACTGATTAACGGATAATTCCACCATTAAATCGCTGCTGATGTTTTCCAATACCGCTTCCAATTCGATCAAGGGCAAACTTGCCGGAACAGACAACACCATCTCAGCTTTGAATAGCATTTCAGAACTCATTGGCGCGGGCTCACAACTTGTAGTCAATTCATTCACATTGACCATTAAGGAATGCAATACTTGGGATACTTCTTTAACGATACCGGGACGATCATTGCCCACTACTGAAAGCGATAAAGTAGAAGATTCTGAACCACTGGCTTGCGCCGTTTCCACTCGTACATATAAGCCAATTTGTTCAAGACTTTGTAACGCGGAAATCATATTAGCTTGCTCAGCCAATGGCACGGAAACCGTCAAAATGCCGGCAAATTTATCCGCTAAATGCGCCATACGGCTTTCTAACCAATTGCCCTGATGCCGAGCGATCACTTCCGATAAACGTTCGACGATTCCAGGCTTATCTTCTCCAATAAAACTTAATACAAGATGATGCGACATAATTTTCTCCAAATAGACTAATCCTGCTCATTCAGATTAGTCCTTATAGAATAGGTAAAAATCTGAATGACGCTATTATTTTGCAGGTATTTTCGGGCTTCGATGATAATAACAAGCACCAATCCCTACCCTATTAGATAATTCTTTATCACTAACTAATCTTGTGCAGTAGGTTACAACCAACCACCAATAAGCGAAATCACTGCGCCACCAAACCACAAACGATCATTAGGATTGACAAGAGAACGAAACCTATTAGCCAAACATAACTCCTTAGTCACTCATTGTTAAAAAAAATAGCATACTGATTAGCAGATCATACTCCGCTTTATAAAAAAGAGGTCACCATAAAAAACCATCATTCTCTTTTACGATTTTCTTAACAGCTTTGATGACTAGGATAACCAAATGATCGCTGAAACTTCCACACTTTGTTCATAAAGCACATCTTGTAGTTGTGCCAATTTGGACTCATATTCTTGTGTATTCAAAACTCTCTTGATAAGGATTCCTTATGTCAAACCTGTTAGACAAATTGAACTGGCGCTATGCGACCAAAAAAATGGACCCAAGCAAAGCGGTTGAGCAAGAAAAAGTCGATCGTATTTTGGAAGCTATTCGTCTCACTGCAACCTCTAGCGGACTGCAACCTTACGAAGTCATTGTAGTAACCAATAAAGCATTGCGTGAACAAATCGTGCCACATGCCTGGAACCAAGCGCAGATTACCGATGGTTCGCACCTTTTGGTTTTCGCGGCTTGGGACAATTACACAGAAGAACGCATCAACAACATGTTTGATCTGGTCAACGATGAACGTGGCTTCAAGAACGAAGGCTGGGAAAACTACCGCCAAATGTTATTAAGTACTTACCCACCACGTGATGCAGAAACCAATTACCAACATGCTGCTCGCCAAGCCTACATTGGTCTTGGAACCGCGTTAATCGCGGCCGCAGAAGAAGGTGTCGACAGCACACCAATGGAAGGTTTCGACCCAGCTAAGGTGGATGAAATTCTGGGCCTAACTGAACGCGGCCTGCGCTCTGTCGTCTTGTTACCTTTAGGATATCGTGCAGCAGAAGGTGACTGGCTCAAAGATCTGAAGAAAGTTCGTCGTGCAAAACAAAACTTCGTTACGGAAATGAACTAACTCGGTATTTCCAACCTATTCAAGACCGCTTTGTTGTGAAGTGGCTGTTCTACCACGCCGACCCAAAAGTCGGCGTTTTTGTTATAGATAGCACACACTATTTAAGGAACTCTGCGCTACGAAACGACTCTATTAAAAAGCAACTCGACGCCTTGCAAGGAGACTATTATGATGAAGCAATTTGGTTTATTCGTACTCGCCAGTTTGGTCAGCGCCTGTTCCAGCGACGGTTGGCGTACTGCCAGTCGTGAACCCGCCGGCATTGCTCCTTCTCCAGAAATCCAAAAAGACGCCGTCATCGAAGTCTATGCCGCCGATGCTTACAGTTGGCGTGGTTGGTTCGCCGTTCACACTTGGATTGCCACCAAAGAAAAGAATGCTGACCGCTACAAGGTATATGAAGTGGTAGGCTGGCGAGTAAATCGCGGTTTACCCGCACTCACCGAATACTACACACCAACACCAGACCGTTATTGGTTTGGCGCCAAACCTGAGAAACTCTTATCGATACAAGGTGAACAGGCTCATACTCTTATCCCACACATTGCTGAGGCAGTGCGCACATACCCTTGGAAAGACGAATACAAGGTATTTCCAGGCCCAAATAGCAATACCTTTCCCGCTTGGATTGGCCAGCAAGTTCCAGAACTTGGTCTCAAACTGCCCTTTAGTGCCATCGGCAGTGGTTATGCTGACAATACGCCATAAAAAAATGGACTCAATTGAAGTCCATTTTTCGCGCACCTAAGCACTGACTAATGTTTAGTATCGCCCGGATTTGGAATGAAGTTAATCACCATTTCTTCTGCCTGTGGGGCACTGCTGTGCGGTTGATTCACTCGCGTAGGTAATTCTGGCGCTTGTGCCTGAACATTGGTGGATTGCTCGTCCTGATAACCACATGCCACACATTCTCTATGTTGTTTCTCAGCATCATCATCACGCCAAGCACGAATTTTATCCATTTCATTGCAACGCGGGCAAACGGCACCTGCAATAAAGCGTTTTACTGTCATCTTGTATCCTCATTCGAGCCGCCAAGCACGAATTTTAGCCATTTCATTACAGCGCGGACAAACGAAACCTGCAATAAAGCATTTTAACTGTCATCATGTATCCTGTTTCAAGCCGCCAAGCTCAGCGCTTAGGCGACTCAATGCTGCATTATTTTAACGGTTACGCGGCAATCCCACTATGACGCAGCAAAGCCTCGGTGCTAGGCTCACGACCACGGAAGGCCACAAACAACTCAGCAGCTGGTCGCGAGCCGCCATTGGCCAATATGGTATCACGGAAGTGCGCACCCGTATCTTGGTTAAAGATGCCATCTTCTTCAAATTTAGAGAAGGCATCGGCCGACAAGACTTCTGCCCATTTGTAACTGTAATAACCTGCGGCATAACCACCCGCAAAAATATGCGAGAAGCTATTTTGGAAGCGGTTAAATTCGGGCGGAATCACCACTGCAACAGCATCACGGACTTGATTCAATACGGCTTGAACAGAAACGCCTGCCTGATAGTCTTTGTGCAATGTAAAATCAAACAGTGAAAACTCCAACTGACGTACCATTTGCATGGCCGATTGGAAGTTTTTCGCGGCCAACATTTTATCCAACATGTCTTGTGGTAATGCCTCTCCCGTTTCATGATGGCCTGCAATGTAAGCCAGCGCCTCTGGTTCATAACACCAGTTTTCCATAAATTGACTAGGCAATTCCACAGCATCCCATGCCACACCATTGATACCTGATACGGCCGATTCTTCCACTTGGGTCAGCATGTGATGCAAACCGTGACCAAATTCATGGAACAAGGTAGTCACTTCATCATGGGTAAGCAAAGCAGGCTGTTCACCAATTGGTGGCGTAAAATTACATACCAAGTAGGCCACAGGTAATTGCAAGCGCGCGTCACTTAAGCGACGACGAGTCCGACAAGCATCCATCCAAGCCCCACCACGTTTGCCTTCACGGGCATAAGGGTCCAAGTAGAAACGCGCAATGTCGGTTCCTTCAATACTGATGGTGAAAAGTTTGACGTCCTGGTGATAGCGATCAAATTCTTGCTCTTCACGAATGTCTACCGCGAATAACGTTTGTGCCACGTGAAACAATCCGGACAACACCTTATTTATTGGGAAATAAGGACGCAACGTTTCTTGGGAAATACTGTACTTATGTTGACGCAGTTTTTCTGCGTAATACATCATGTCCCAAGCGTTTAACCTCTCTACACCATTCTCTTGTTTAGCAAAGGTTTGTAGGTTAGCCAAATCTTGCTCAGCAGCTGGCTTAGACTTTTTCGCCAAGTCTTTCAAGAAATCGATTACTTGCTGGCCATTGTCTGCCATCTTAGTGGCAACCGATAATTCTGCGTAATTTTCAAAGCCTAAAATTTCCGCCATCTCATGACGTAAAGCCAGAATCTCATCGATCAATGGTGCGTTATCATAACTCACATCCGCTTGGTCGGACGCACGGGTAGCAAAGGCGCGATACATTTCCTCGCGCAAGACGGCATTATCTGAATAACTCATGACAGGCAAATAAGAAGGGAAATCTAAGGTAAACAACCAGCCTTCTTGCTCCTTAGCCTGCGCCATTTGTTTGGCTTGCGCTAAAGCAGATTCAGGCAAGCCCGCCAACTCGGTTTCGTCTGTGATGAGTTTGCTCCAAGCTTGAGTGGCGTCTAATACGTTTTCACTGAACTGGCTACTCAGCTCAGACAAACGCTGGCTGATCTCGCCGTAACGTTTTTTTGCTTCGCCTTGGAGCCCTACGCCTGACAATTCGAAATCGCGCACAGCGTGTTTGAGCGTTTCTTGCTGAGCGGCAGACAAATTGGCTGCTTCAGGACTGTCTGCTAAGGTTTTATACGCTTGATATAAGGCCTTGTTTTGCCCCAATTCTGTGTAGTATTGCGTCAATTTAGGTAGACAAGCATTGTAGGCTGCACGCAATTCTGGGGTATTTTGCACCGCATTCAAGTGACTGACTGGCGACCAAAAATTACTCAAATCATCGTCCAGCTGATCCAGAGGTAACACCAAGCTCTGCCAAGTAGGCTCACTGTTGTCCGCCACACAGGCTGCTATTTGAGTTCGATTGTTCTCTAATATAGCATCCAGATCCGCTTCTATTTGACTTACCTCTACCGCAGAAAAACTCGGCAAGCTGGTCGCATCCCATACAGATTGAGACATATCGTGGTATCCTTTTTTAGCAAAAAATTAACAGCTTGGCGCGCTGATTGCTTTTAGTCGCCAAGCCAAAATAAAAGACTACCTAATAAGATAAGTGGTCTTTACCGTTTTTCAATGCATGAAAGACTATTGTCTTAATAGTTACCTTTATGAAAAAAGCCATCATTAGGAGCATCCACATGATAATGAAGTCATTTCGGGGCAATACACCACAATTTGGGGAACGAGTTTGGGTCGATGATCAAGCCGTGATTATTGGCGATGTCTTTATCGATGACGACAGTTCTGTGTGGCCTTTAGTGGCCATTCGTGGCGACATGCATCGCATCCGTATTGGCAAACGCACCAGCATTCAAGACAATTCCTGTCTGCACATTACCCATGCCAGTAGCTACAAACCCGAAGGCTATCCTCTCACCATTGGTGATGATGTCACCGTAGGTCATATGGCCATGTTGCACGGCTGTACTGTTGGCAATCGAGTTTTGGTTGGCATGGGCACGACGATTTTAGACGGTGCGATTATTGAGGATGAAGTCATTATTGGCGCAGGTTCGTTGGTGCCGCCAGGCAAGCGTTTGGAGTCAGGCTATATGTACATGGGATCACCGGTGAAACAAATTCGTCCGCTTGATGTCAAAGAAATCGAGTATTTCCAATACGCTGGCTTAAATTACGTTAAATTAAAAGATGAGTATTTGGCCGAAGCGGCGGAAAGCGATTGATGAATTCGCTAAACTTGTAAGAAATGTGAACTGATTACGTCTAACAGATAAGGAAAAGAGGTTGAAATGATTGAGGCAAATCCTTCGTTAAGTGCATCAGAAGCGCCAAATGCAGCGTTATTTTATGACCCAGAATTCATGGAAACGTTACGTAGTCAAATGCTGAAATTCGCTACGTTACAGGTTCAGGATGAACAGTTAGCAGAAGACGCAGTGCAAGAAGCCATGCTATCTGCTTACCAAAACATCGATAAATTTGGTCGTCAGGCAGCACTAAAAACATGGGTATTTTCCATTCTAAAAAACAAACTCATTGATCTGTTGCGAAAGGAAAAACGTATTACTGTCGCCAGTCAGCTCGAAAATGGACCAAATTTGCATGGTGATGCTCTTATGGATCATTTGTTCAAAGAAAACGGGCATTGGCAAAAAAGTGAACGTCCGCAGAAATGGGACGATCCAGATCATGGTGTGGAAAACGAGCATTTTTGGCGAATTTTCGACGCTTGTCTAACCGCACTACCGGAAAAATATGGACGTTTTTTTATGATGCGTGAGTTTTTAGAAATGGATACACCGGAAATCTGTCACAACGAAGACATTAGTGTCTCTAGTCTCAACGTCACCTTGTACCGTGCTCGCTTACGCTTGCGTGAGTGTTTAGAAGATAATTGGTATCAGACACAGGAATCTGAATAATGCTGAATTGCAAAGAGGCGACACAACTTTTGTCGGAAAAACTCGACCGACCATTAGGTACCAAAGAAAAGGTCATGCTGGGCGTTCACACCGCCATGTGCTCATCTTGCAAAGAGTTTGGCAAGCAGATGGAAGACATTCGTGGCCTCGCCAAACAGTACTCTAAAGGCAAGCAAACCGAAGAAAAAAAATAATTTTGTATTTTGACTGTAAGAAATGAAAAGCCGTCTACGTCAAAATACTGTAACCCAAAGACAATATGTCTTTTTAATCCAACACAATGAGGCTTTACACAATGAAAAATTCAACTGCTACTCTATCGGTTGCTCTAGGCACTGCAATTGCACTATCTGCTGTGGCTATGCCAGCGCAAGCAGCTAGTAAGGAAAAATGCTACGGCGTAGCACTTGCAGGACAAAATGACTGCGCGGCTGGCCCTGGTACTTCTTGTGCCGGTACTTCTAAAACAGATTACCAATCCAATGCTTGGAAATTAGTACCAGCGGGATCTTGCACAGACATGGCGTCAAAAACGTCGCCAACGGGTTTCGGTCAGTTAAAAGCGTTTTAATCGCTCGAACCATGTCACATTTCTTATCCAATAAGAGCAAAGCAAAACAAGGAGCCGACATCACAGCTTCTTGTTTTGCTTCCCATACTGGCATCAGCCTAAAACCCGCCTATTACGAAGCCATACTGCAACAACATCCAAAAATCGGCTTTTTTGAAGTTCATGCGGAAAATTACCTGAGTAAAGGCGGTCCTGCTGCCTATTATTTACGCCAGATACGTAAAGATTACGATATCACGGTACATGGTGTAGGTTTATCGATTGGCGGCGAGCAACAGCTCGATCTTAACCATTTAGACAAAGTGGCAAATCTCGTCGATGACATTCAGCCAGTATACTTTTCTGAGCATTTGGCTTGGTCCAGCCATCAACAAAATTTTTACAACGACTTGTTACCAGTACGCTATGACAAAGCCAATCTACAAAGAGTTTGTCAGCACATTGAGCAGGTACAAGAGCGCATGCAACGGCAGATTCTGATTGAAAACCCCTCCACTTATTTAACCTTTATCAACAATGAAATGAGTGAAATCGACTTCATCAGCACCATGGTTAAACACACCGGCTGTGGATTATTATTGGACATTAACAACGTTGAAGTGTCCTGCTTTAATCAAGCAAGTTCGCCAACAGATTATTTAGATGCTTTTCCAATGGAAGCGGTCAAACAAATTCATTTAGCTGGTCATACCTTAGATGACAACCCCCAAGTACCGCTAAAAATCGACAGCCATGATGAAGCTGTGAGTAATGATGTCTGGTCACTGTATCAGTATGCTTTACAACGTATGGGGGACTGCCCAACTTTAATTGAACGTGATGGCAACTTACCTAAACTGACCGAACTCATGGCGGAAGCTCAATTTGCCGATCATATTCGCTCTCGCCTTAGCCAGGGGGAAACGAGTCATGCAAGCTGACTTTATTCAAGCAATTTTAACGCAAGACGCTACCTCGCTTCAGCCCTATTTAAATGGCAACCCAGACGACAACGCGATACGTTTTAAGGTATATCAGAATAACATCTTTGTTTCCCTGCAAGATGCATTAAGTGACATTTTTCCGCTAACACTTAAGCTAGTCGGTAGCGATTTTTTCCGAGCGATGGCTAGGACCTACTTGCTAAAACACCCTCCAAATACACCAATTATCAGTGAATATGGCGCTTCATTTGCTGAATTTATTGCAGATTTTGAGCCTGCGAAAAATTTAGGCTTCTTGGCACCAATGGCAAGCTTAGAGTATCAATTATTGCAACTCACCAATGCCGAAGAGTGTGCGCCGCTCGACCATCAAACTATTACGTCTTTCTTAGAACAAACGGTCCATCCCGAACAGATTTGTATTGAGTTAACCATCAACACCCAACTCTTGCATGCACCGTTTGCACTTGGCTCTCTTTTTCTTGCCTGCCAGCAAGACACCCCATTAAATACCATAGAAATGGATAAAAGTGAGTATTTACTTCTTCACAAGTCATTTATTTACGGTAAGATGAATATTATTAGTTTTGAAGAAGCTAGCTTTATTAAGGCTTTACAAAATAAGTTACCTTTGTCACAAGCCATACCAGAATCAGACGAATTTGACTTAGGCCAAACACTTGCCAAACTGATTGAATGGCAATTAATTACCAATCTCACTTTGGACACCAACTAAAAGAGGCACTGCAATGCTATCAAGAATGATGGACTCCCTAGATGGGATTTTTAGACAGATCCCTGAATCTCTTACCTTGTTCATTGCACGATTTTCTCTCGCAGCAGTATTTTGGTTATCAGCGCAAACCAAAGTAGATGGCTTCGCCATCAATCTGATCAATATGACTTTTCATCTAGATTGGCCAAAAATTACTGATGCAACGTACTTCCTATTTGAATACGAATACAATTTACCTTTACTGCCTCCAACCATCGCTGCGGTAATAGCTACCTTTGCTGAACACATCTTGGCCGTTTTAATATTATTGGGCTTTCTCACCCGTTATGCCGCTTTTGGCCTCGCCATCATGACACTGGTGATTCAGATTTTTGTTTATCCAGACGCTTACGCCACCCACGGTGTTTGGCTCGCCATCTGTTTGCTCTTAATGAGTAAAGGCGGTGGTAACTTGTCAGTAGATCATTTGATTGGACGCTAAGAAAGCCCCCTTTATAACGATTATTAAGAGGCCACTTGATGAGCCAACTCTTTTAATGTTTTTTTATAGAAAGCAAAAGCATCAATAGCGCCTTTTACCGCCGCTTGCTGCTGTTCCTCAGTCAAAATTAGGGCATCCAACTGTGCAACAAATTTTCGCCAGTGCGGCGCTCTGCCTTCTGGATGGGCTGCTAAGTGTTTAGCTCCGTACTCGGCATCAAAGTTGAGTTTCTGGGTTTCTTTATATAAAAAGGCGGCGCCTATATTAGAGCCTTCGGCACAATACAACCAACCAATCGCTTGGAAAAGATTAGGGACGGTCGCAATTTGATCTGGCGAGACATTTGACTCTAGTTGTAAATCTTTTAGATCAGATTCAACCGCAGACAATCTAGGCAATTCAGCTAAGCCAGGAAACCAACTTTGTAATTCAGAACTTTGATATAAAGGTGCCACAGTCATGTGAAATATATGCTGTAAGCACAAAAATTTAGCGTAGTTTTCTGTATTTGCAAAAGGTTCTGATTGCATAACAAGTCGGTCAACACTATCGTGGTTAGCTCTAGTAGAAAACTTTAAACGCTTTGCGAAAGTGATATTTTCTGATGTTTCATTCATAACTTCCATAATAAACCTCGGCATTATTCTATATGAACAGAATAAAAAACCGCATTTAAAATAGCCATAAGCATTACATTAAAATAAGTTCATATTTAGTATCCTTTCACCTTTGTTGGGCGCGACCAAACCCAAATAAAACTAAAAAAAAGACCTACTACAGCAAACCAAGTAATATAATTATTTAGTTCACTATAAAAAATAAAAAACAGGCAAGCCAACATACTGAATGAAGAAATCAGCTTATTTCCAAATGAAATCACCTTACCATTATTCCAGTTATATAACACAGGGCCTGTTAAACGATTAGTATGTAGGAAGCGGTGAATTTTAGGGGAACCTTTTGAAGAAGCCCATGCGCAAAGCAGTACAAATTCAGTCGCAGGGAAGCCTGGTGTAATAACACCAAAAATAGCCAAACCCAAGCTAAAAAAAGCAACTATTTTATAAATAAATAGCTTACTCTTAATAAATACTTTTCCTTTATCTGCTTTATCCATCGTATTCAACACCAACTTCTTTAGATAAGTCTTGATCTAATTTAATGTCATGATACATCAAGCGATTTATAGAAATACTTTCCAGTAATTTATTACCTAATAAACCACTATTCATTATCAAATCATCAGAATATCTACAAAGCTGAACGACCAACAAAGATATATTATCAATGTCTTCATCTTCTTCAGGCATAGAAGCGGAATAAGCATTATTACTACTTAACTGTGTACACTCTTCTGCTAGATCGCCTCGATTAATAGGTTGCCATTCCATTGATCTATCGAGATTAACTTTAGAAACAACCAAACCGTATTCTCCTCGTATTTGTGTCTCCAGAGCTTGCTCTACCAGATAGTTAAAACTATTTATATTCCACTCTTGTTGATTGGACAGTATTGAAGCAAGATTATGAGAAGATTCCTCTACGATACCTCTCATTTGATTGATGTTGTATAAGTCTGCACTCATTAGAACAACGCCAATCAATATTGGTAAAGACAAAGCAAACTGAGTGAAGGCATTCCCATTCTGGTTTTTTATAAAATGCGATATCATTTCGCAGTCTCTCCCATCAGATCCCCTAATACATGACGGTACTCATGTTGAAAAGAGTTCCCTAGGCCAAAGAAACTGGGTAGCGGTGTGATAAACTCTTCATTCAAAAAAATGATAAAGTTTAAAACGGGTAACGAGTAGTAGTTTTCTTCTGAGTCATAAACGCCGGAAAATTCATTTAAGTTAGAAAATTTTTGCAGCTCCACATCAATATTATCAATATCAATAAAGCCAAACGAATTATCGATAATATTGACTCTAACCTCATCTTTAATATCTTCTTCATCCGATAAAGAAAAACTGGCGTTTTCACGAAAACCCTGCACACTTTTTTCAATAGACACATCCACTAAGGTTATTAATAAAGCAATTCTAGCCAGCTCAAAAAACATCATTATAATGAATAAAATCACCGGGAAAATAAGTGCTATTTCAACGGATACAACACCAACTCTTTCTCTTAGAAAGTGGCTTTTCATTCTCATTCCTCACTACTCTTAAGCTGCACCGGAGAGTTCGTTAAAGCCACTATTTCACTGGTAAGACTGGCACCATTTACAATACGCTTTTGCGATGCCGAATAACGATCTAGAATTTTTTCAGTGTTATTCTTTGGAATGACCTCCAACAATACTTCTCTTGCCATATCCTCTCGTTGCTCATAGACATAAGCTAATGCAAGATTTAGTCGTTCCGTAATAGTAATACTCTGACCCCTGGATTTTAGTAAGCTTATTGCCTTTTGATATTGACCGTCAGAAAGCCAAATCAAAGCTAGGTTATTATTTATCAATTGACTCGAAGGGGATAATTTCTGGGCCGTCTTTAAATAAAATAATGCCAACGAGACATCACCTTGCATATTAGCGATAACGCCCAAACCATTTAACGCAACAACACTGTTCGCATTCTGTTGCAATGCACATTGAAAATACGCTTCAGCTTGATCCAATTCTGCCAACTCTAAATAAGCACGAGCTAAGCCAACACATATGGCTTGCTGCTGCTCTGAAGTCTGTTTTTCAGGTAAGGCTTGTTGGGCTCTTTGGTACAGAGAAATCGTTTCATTAGCAGTTAAAACTGAGGCAGATAAACTGGCGTATTCAAGTACATAGGCTCCTTTTAAAAAGCCTTTATCATCCATGCTTTTATAAACTTCATATGCCGCTTTATAACGTCCATTATCACGCAAAATATGAGCTAATTTTAGCGCCTCATCAGCATTATCAAACTCTTGAGGAGCTGCGTCGACCACCGGCACGCCATCTTTAATGACTTGACTGCTGCACCCCACCAGAAAAGAAAACATGACCATAAAACTAATAACACGTAACAATGCGTCTCTTTTATTCCACCCCATCACTTTAACTTCCTAACAAACGAATAATACGAATCATGGCCGGCGTCCCCATCATTGCAATCACCGGAGGTAAAATAAAAACCATCAAAGGAACACTTAATTGCGCAGGTAATTTCCCCGCTTTTTCTTCTAGCTCCAACACTAAATTCTTTCGACTTTCTACCGAGATGGTACGTAAAGCCTGAGACAAAGGCGTACCGTAACGCTCGGCCTGAATTAATGTGGACACCATGGCATCAATGTTGTCGACACCGCAGCGTTCCGACAAATTCATTAAGGCACGACTTCGATCGCTCAATATTTGCAACTCTGCATGGGTATAACCCAGTTCTTGCGCTAACTCAGGTGAAGAAAAGGCTAACTCTTTTGATACCGTCTTTAATATTCTGCCTAATGGCAAACCCGCTTCCGCACAAATAACCATCAAATCAAGTGCATCTGGCAAACTTGAGGACAAGCGTCCACCTCGACTTGCCGCTCGCATTTTTAACCAAACTTCGGCGCCAAATGAAGACAAAAAAAGCAACACTAAGCTGCCTGCTAAGCCCATTAAGCTCAACCTTTCCCCTTCACCCAAGCCTAAAGTTAGAAAAACAATAGCGGTAACAATGCCCAAAAAAAGTTTACTCGAGGTATATATTCCAAGTGCTTGTTGCTGCCTAAACCCCGCCATTAACAACAATTTTCGTGTTGCAAAGCGATCACTTTCCGTTCCTGCGAGTTGCAATCCAATGCGATCTAATGGAGTCAGAAATCTAGCCCATTTACTCACAGGGTCTTGCGCGAAAATAGCTTCTACTTCTGCCTGTTGCTGCTCATTGCTACCATCTACACTTAATCTCTCGGCTAAACTTTTGGGTTTGGTACGGGTATAAAGAGCCAGTAAAATCAGTCCAAACGAACAGAGTATCAAGCCCAAAAAAGCGGGCAGAATCATTTCTTCTTTCATCGAATAACTCGCTTAATCATAAAGTGTGTAATAGCCAGTCCTGTTACCACACTACCAAAAGCGTAAAACAGCACACTGTTACCTGTAGGATCATTAAGCAAAAAATCAAAATCTTTTGGTGAGTTGAAATACATGTAGGTTAACGATAGGGGAGCCAGCATTGCCACAATCACAGCCGAAGCTCTTACTTCAGACGTTTTAGCACGGATTTTTAGCGCCAGTTCGTGACGCTCGCGCAAGGTTTCAGACAATCGTTCTAAGGTATCACTCAAACGCCCACCTGCTTCCTGATTAATAATCAAAATCACGGCAAAAAAACGATATTCGTTTAACGGTACTCTCAATGCCGAATCTTGCATGGCTTGCCTTAATGGCACCCCAAGAGCAAGCCATTTATCAATCAACACAAACTCTTTCGCTAATGGGCCTGGCAAATTATTTGCCACCAAACTAAACGCATTAGTAATAGGAACGCCAGCCTTAACAACCCTGACAATGGAATCGATGGCCTGAGGCAAGTTTTGCTTAAATTCTTTTAAATGTTCATTCATTGCATTGCGGTACAAAATAAAAATCAATGCGAAAAAAAATACTATGAACAGAACACTGCTGAGCACTATTGGTGAAGGACTATTTTTACCAAGGGTAAAGCCTAGTAATAAACATGGAGCAGCCAATAAAAAGGCTTTTTCGCGCCACTTTTCCTGCCAGCCCAACAAGGATAAATCTAGCCAAAAGCGCCTCAACCAAGAGCCAATCACTGGCAAGGCAAACCAGCTTGAGTGTTCGGTCTCTTTCGCCATATTGATGTCACTATACGGTTCTGAAGCATGATTATGTTTAAGATCGTTTTTTAATGCCGTTAAGAATGTTTGCACTTGTTTTTGCTTTTGATGTTTCACATAAAGCACATATAAAAAAGCAAAAATGAGCAATATCGAACAGAAAATGATAATGGCTATAAGACTGGAAAAACTCATTTAGATAGCGTCCTCAAAATAATGAGAATGCGTAGCATAGAAACTTGGCCGTTGGCCACTAGCAACAAAGTCTCCCACAATGTTTCCTGAGGCATTAATTGATTCGGTTTGAAATCCAAACAACTCCTGCGTTTGAATCACATCATCTTCCATACCACAAATTTCTGTGATGGAGACAATACGACGAGAGCCATCTCGCATTCTTTCAACCTGTACCACCAGATCCACGGCACTGGCGATTTGCCTGCGTATCGCCTCTTGAGGCAACTGCATACCCGCCATCATGACCATATTTTCTAAACGCATTATGGCATCCCTAGGGGTATTAGCATGCACAGTACACAAAGAGCCATCATGGCCTGTATTCATTGCTTGCAACATATCAAAGCTTTCGCCCCCCCGAACCTCACCCAAAATAATGCGATCTGGTCTCATACGCAGAGCATTTCGCACTAAATCTCGTTGATCCACCTTACCGGTTCCTTCTGCACTTACTGGGCGAGTTTCTAAACGCACCACATGAATTTGCTGGAGCTGCAGCTCCGCCGCATCTTCTATGGTGATAATGCGATCATCGCTACTAATTTCCTGTGATAAAGCGTTCAAAAGTGTCGTTTTACCTGCCCCTGTTCCTCCGGACACTATGATATTTAATTTGCCCTGCATTGCTCGTCTTAGCACCTTCACCATATCTGCAGACAAAGCCAGACCACTTTGCAATACTTCCAACGACATATTGCGTCGCATGAACTTACGAATCGAAATAGAGGTACCGTCAATGGCTAGAGGATGGGTTATGATATTTACTCGACTACCATCGGTTAAACGTGCATCAACCATAGGTTGAGTTTCATCAATGCGTCGCCCAACGGCAGCCGCAATACGCTGCGCAATATTCAGCACATGCTCTTCATCAATAAATCGAATGTTAGATAACTCTAATTTGCCGAAGCGTTCAACAAACACTTGCCCTGCACCATTCACTAAAATGTCGTTCACCGAGTCATCCGCTAACAAGGGTTCTATCGGTCCAATACCAATCATTTCATGAAACATTTCGCGACAGATACTTTTCTCATCCTCCATGGATAGCTGTAAACGATTACTGTCACAAATGTTACGAATGATATCTTCAATTTGCTGATTAAGGCTTTCATGAGAAAGCGATGCCGCTTTTACTGGATCGATTTGTTCATACAGGTGTTGACGTATGAGACGTTTATTTTTGAAACCTAACGAGTCCGAGTCCTGCTGATAATTTTGCCGGATAACCTTTTGCGCTTGCTGCTTTTCAGTGACTTCTGACGCTGATGGAACGGCTTGAGGATGTTTATGCTTTTCTTTTAGCCTTGGCTTAATGATCACAAACGCTCTCCCTTCAATGGAAAAGACTGGCTCCTTTTCGAAGGAAGCAGTTTCGCTAGCAAATTCGCGATGGTAGGGCGAGGGAGGTCATAGGTAGTCACTTGCTTACCACAGGCTAAATCTGCCAAGTTCAATAACCCCTTAGTTAATTCAGGAAAGGCGTCTAATGTCATTTTCCCCTGCAATAAACTCTTACCCAGACCACTTCCAACATAAGGCAATAGCAGATCTACTTTTCGACCAACAAAGTCTTCAAAAGCCTTTTGTGTAATCACTTCATTATTCTGCTGACGCGTTGCGTTTCTGACCAACAAAATACGCTGACCTGTCGTTTCATCTCCTATTTCTTTTAACAGACGTAAGGTATTTCTCGCATCCAATACCGTGAAATCAGTCACAATAATTCTTGTTTGACTGTGCTGTAAGACCGCTAGAGAACCAGTAGGTTGATAGGCAGGTAAATCCCAGACGACTTGATTAAACATACGGCACAAACTTGCGCCGAGAAGCAGTACTGAATCTTCTTCCTGGATTTCTGCAGCTCTGTAATTTGGTGGTTGCGATATCAGACTTAAACGCTCATCTATTTCATTAATGGAACGTTCCAATAATCGCGTATCTATTTTTTCTGCATTTAATACACTGTCTAGACCAGAGCAGGCATTCATGCCCAACAACAAACCTAAACAACCATTTTTTCTATCGTAATCGACCAGAGCGGAAGCTAAGTGACGCTTTGAGGACAAATATTTACCTAGTGCAAAGGCCACCAATGAGACGCCTAGACCGCCAGACGAACCAGTAACAGCAATGGTTCTTCCAACCGCAAGGTTTTCTTCTTTGCCACTTTGCGCCTTTTCAATCATGCTGGCAATCTTGTCTAACGGTGCTGGCTTCACCAAATAATCAAACACGCCCATGGATAAAAGAGAGCGATATAAGTCGATACTCTGGTCTGAACCAACCGCAATCAGTTTACAACTAGGCCCTGTCACCTCAAACAATTCTTCCAATGCCACCAATGGGGCTTTAATACCATCAAGATCAACAAATAAAACATCTGGAACTGTATGAACCTTACTCCACTCCAAGGCCCCTTTAACGCCCCCCAATAGCACCTGTTCTGAAGCGTATCCCAAACGAGTAAAACTGTCTGAGATAACCTTTACTTCATCTTTTTGGGTGACAAAAAATGCGACAGATGCGGTCTTTTCTTTCAATACTTTACTATCACTCATTGCACACCGCCTGTTTAATCATCATTAAAATCTATATCTATCAGCGGTGTCACATCTGATTCGTGATAACGTGTTACCGACTCCACTGCATAAATACCATCGACGGGATCAAGCACTCTGCCACGCATCAAATCTCTAGGGTCTGCTACCATCTGCGCTAAATTTGCCCTATTAGCACAACCTAATGTACCCACGGAATCATAAGGTGTCACAGACCACGTTTCTCTGTGTTGTATCGAGCACTCTTCTGTCGTCACTACTAATGCCTCTGATGTAAGAGACAAATCCCAGTTTTTTTGCTGTCCTTCCTCTTCAGTTTGATTCATTTCAGCGACCCGATATTGAGTGGGTAAAACAATAATGTTTTTTCTAGTAACACCTAAACCGAGAAAGGTATTTTGTAAGCGGATAGCAAACACTTCACCTTGATCTGTGTAGGGTTGCAAACGGATCGTTTGGTTAGATAAACGCCCTTGATTACGTAACAAAGTGTTCATCGACTTAATATCATGACGCTGTAAATTACCATTTTGTTGAAGTTGTAATGAGATGGTCGAAACCGTCGGCTTAACCTGATAAGGGGAATTCATACTTTCACTGGCAAGATGGCCATTTCGCAAAGCATGAACAGTATGGTCGCACCCGCTTACCAGTAACGAAATTAATGCACTTAATAAAAAAATACGCATGATAAAACACCTTCTTAATACAAATAGCCCGCTGAGGCTAATGGCGGCAAATGGGCATCTAAATCACGGATTCCCTGCACTGGTGACTGCAAGTTACTCGCAGAAGTAGGAGTAACAACATAAGCGGTTGCAATGATGACCAATTCCGTTTCTTCTTTTTCATTGCTTTCAGACTCAAACAAACGCCCAATGCCTGGAATGCTTCTCAATCCTGGAATACCTGACACAGTTTGGCTAACACTGCTGCGCAACATACCTGCCAAAGCAAAACTTTGGCCACTCGCTAACTCGACCGTAGTATCAGCACGGCGCACTTTAAAAGCTGGAATGGTTAAATCATTAAGCTGCACCGCACCGTCTTCAGTAAGATCACTCACCTCAGGCGCTATATGTAAGCTGATACGGTTCGGCGACAACAATGTCGGTGTCATGCGCATGATCACACCATATTGTTTATACTCGATGGATGTACTGTTGTTTGTGATAATCGGAATTGGTACTTCACCACCAACCGCAAAACCCGCTGTTTCTCCTGACATAGCAGTCAAATTTGGCTCAGCAAGAATACTTGCCATATCGTCGCTTGACAGTGCTGACAACACCCCACCCACATTACCAATAGTGCCGCCCAATACTCCATTGGTGATACCACTGCCATCAAACACACCTGTTGAAGCATCAAATAAGCTACTGCTATTACGAATGAAACCCGTGTTGTTATCGAATAATGCATCCCAGCTAAAACCCAAGCTGTGACTTAAACTTCGTGACACTTCAACAATTCGAACACTGATGTTAATTTGTGAAGACAAAGCCACCTTTAACTGATTCACAATTCTCAAACTTTGGCCATTAGGACCACCTTGTTGTGTACTTGAAGAGGTCGCACCCAAATAAGACTCAACACTACTGATAACCTGTTTAGCTTGCTGAGGTGTTTGCACAACACCACGAACAATTAGACCTTTATCGGTCGCAGGACCAACCTGCACATTGGTACCTGGAACTTCTGTTGCGACCTGTTGAGTTAACCCTTCCAAGTCATAGGAGGAAGAAAGAGTGAGGGCAATAATAATGTCATTCTCTTCATTCAAGGCATATAAAGTGGTTACGCCTGGTGCCTTTGCGAAAACAAAAATATTGTCCGGTGATGGCATTTGAAAACTGGCCACACTCGGGTTGGCTATCAACACCTTAGATGCTGATTCTGGTAGTTTTAATAAGGTGCCTTGATTAATCAATAAATCCACCTTTCCGTTGATATTAATTTCTTCAAATTTAGAGGTATCAACAGGCTTCTCATCTTGTATCTGATTCGCTTCAGCTGTTTGATAAACAGCATAAATTGGAGTACCCCATAGACTACTTATCAAGATAGGTATGGTTAAAAATCGAACTTTGGAAAACATCAAAATAACGTCCATTAGTTATGTACTTAGTGACTAAAAAAGAGACCTTAATTAATTCAAAAAGTCTGTCGTTGCCTGTGCCTCTCCACGAAACATGACCACAGAGGTTTTTTCAGCATTCTCTTTCGGTTTAAAGCTGTCATAGATATCCGTGACCTCACCTAACGTGGTCACTCCGTCTAGACGCTCTTCTTCCAGTGTCGACATCTGCGACATCTCCCGCTCACTATTCACCACGCTTCTTAAAGCAAGTTGCAAGGTGCCAATTTCGCGAGCGACCGTTAATCGTTCGACATCTTTGGGATAGACTTCCAAAGTCACTGTTTCATAGGATTTACGTTTCTTCGCCTGTGACTCTTGAGTCTTTTCAAACTTGCCTCTTACAAAAGTCTCAACCCTATCGTTCAAGGCCAAAACGCGAACGTTACGTAACAAAGTTTGCGATGCTAGTTTGGGCAGTTCAATGGTCACCATAGAACTTTGACTTACGCCTTGCTCCTGATCCCTCTTTAAACTCAAAATAACATCGACTCTATCGCCACCCGCAACCAATCCCGCATTACTTGTGACAACATCAGCGGGAATCGCCACCGCCCGCATACCAGGCTTTAATACCGAAGCAATAAAACCAGGCTCACCAGGAGAAACCAGGTAATCGCTTTCTAAAACACTGCCCGCTGCGACGACCTGAGTTACCGTTGCACCAAATAACTGACGCTTCTCATCAACACCTTTAATAAAATAGCTGTCTTCCGAATAAGCTTTATTAACCGCATGCCACTCAATCGAAGCAGCATCGATAAACTCTCCTGGCATTAACGTTTTTGAAGCAATTAAGACCGGCTTAAAACTCACCTTTGGAGGCTCGCTTACTAAATTCACTGATTTAGGAGGAGGTGACTCAGAAGACAACAAAGCACTCCCCAATAGAGCCCCTCCTAACGCAAAAATAAGAGCACCAGAGACAAAAAAAACAGATGAAGCTTTCATTTAATTTAATCCCAGCATTATCGAAAATAAGGGGTTATTAACAAATACAACACCCCTCCAGAAATGGCGACTCCGTATGGCATTCCCTTAACGCCCTCGCGAGAAAACACCATAGGAGTCGGAATATTTAGCAAAGGAAACCTATCTGACAAATGTTGAATGAATCTTGCTCCAGCAATTTCAATTAGTGTGAGCACAGGAATAAATAACGCCAGCCCACCACCAATCAAAGCCGTTACAATCAAAAATGCCAATTGATTATCGACACCAACCCATAAACATAATACCGTCAACAATTTGACGTCTCCCGCCCCCATTTGACCGAACAGAAATAACAAAAAACCAACGATCAATACCGCCAAAGCGACCAATATTGTTTGTAACAAATAGGTAGGTAACTCACTCCCTGAAATATTAGGGAATAGATCAACTCCCAAGAGAGTCGTCAGTGCGATAAGCAACCAAGATATCAGCAAAAAAAACACCAAAACGTTGTGAATACGACGATAAAATAAATCCGTCACAATCACCCAAATAGATGTCCCTAGCAATACAAACAAAACCATTAAATCGGGCATATCTGTTTATCTGTTCCTTCAATCTGTGCCAGGATTATCCGTATTGGTTATTTGATCAGCAATGGATGAAAAACGCTCTTTCAAAGCCGTTACAAATACCCCATCAGAACCAAAAATCACACCAATTGCTGCCGCCATAGCCGCCGCTAAAATGCCATACTCGATTGCCGTTACACCACTTTCATCCGACAAAAAACGCTTAATACTCGACTTCATAATTTCTCCAAAACTGAAACCAATTACCTAATGACACATATTAAGAGTGATTCTCATTAGCAAGACAATAGAAATAAAATTAAGAATACTTAATGAAGCAAATCTAGTACTACATTGGAGGAGATTGATAGGATGTCATCTATCCTAAGGGATAGAGTACATCCGTTTTATATTGAATTTTGAATATAAAAATCAATAAGTTAAATCCAGATTATATTCAAATTTTAGAGTTTTATTTTTTCGCTATTGATAATCATTATCATTTTGATTTATTATTCAGTTATTCATGCATGGATATTTTCGACTTCCTATTACTGCAGAGACTTTTAATATGCGTATTCTTATCGTTGAAGATGATGCTTCTGTTAGCCATTGGATTGGCAGTAAATTACACAATTCAGGCCATTCTTGTAAGTTGGTAGATAATGGTGAAGATGCTCTAAGACTGATCAAAGAAGAAGTATTCGATGTGGTTTTATTAGACAGAGTCATTCCCAAGATAGATGGTATTCAGTTATTAGGGCTACTCCGTGATACACCTCATCCGCCCGTGCTCATCTTATCCGCGAATGACCAAACTTCAGACCGAATCGAAGGACTAAAAGCAGGAGCAGATGACTATCTTGGTAAGCCTTTTGACTTTGCTGAACTCCTGCTCCGACTGGAGCGTTTATATTGTCGAACTAAGCAAGTCGCCTCGACCAATTTTATTAAAATCAAAGATATGATTATTAATCTTGAACTTCATGAAGTCACGCGTTCAGGACAAAAAATTGATTTGACCAACAAAGAGTTCAAATTACTTTACGTTTTAGCAGAACATCCTGGACAAACCGTCACGCGCAGCATGTTGCTAGAAAAAGCATGGGGCTACCACTTTGACCCTCAAACTAATGTGCTTGATGTGCATTTATCAAAGTTACGCAACAAGCTAGATAGTGGATTCCAAAATCCCATTATTCGAACCATACGATCTGTTGGCTATGCTTTAGGATAACATCTTGTTTATCAAACCTTTGTTTAACAGTAGTAGCTTCAGACAAGCTACTACTATTGCCTTTATTTGCCTTTTAATTTCGTCTGCGGCTATTTTAATATGCGACCATATTCTCAATAACATTATGAGAAGTCATGTTCGGGCAAAGGTATTTGAGAACTTTGAAAATCAAGAATTTAAAGGCTTATTTAATGATAGTGCGCTGCTCGCAAACCGACTTGAAAATGAATTTCCAATGGACACCAGAAAAGATCATTTCAGGTTTATCATCAATGCTGAAAATGAGGTCATATACGGTCAACAAGATGCAATTTCCGTCCAACAACTACAAATGCTTAAGGACTCTCGTTCAGAAACCGCGCAAATTTTATCACTAAATTGCATTGAAAATGAGTTGTTTGGATTAGCGGTTCCACTTAATGATGGTGGCCTATACTTCAATGCTTATAACATCCGACCAATGCTGCAACAAACCCGTATTATTCCACTAATGACAGGAGCTGGACTGCTTGCTATCCAAATGACAATTCTATTAATTAGCCTTCCTTTTAGCTTATATAATTTATTTAGAGTGAATCATATTATTGAAGCTCTAGAGCAATATGCCCAAGGAAAACATGATGTTAGAGTAACATATCGGAATAATGGCGATGAATTTGGTCAACTAGCGAAAGAAATTAACCTAGTATTAGGAAGGACTCAAACGCTTATGGAAGAGGTAAGAACCATTACCAGTCATGTCGCTCATGAACTTAGAACCCCTCTAACGCGATTACAGCATAAATTAATCAATGTTTGTGAAAAAACACATGGGCCTGAGCTAGAGGAATTAGAAGATGCCATTAAAGAAACCGAACAAATACAAAAACTGTTTCGTTCCATTATGCGTTTATCTGAAGTAGAAACAGGTCAAGTTATCCATCAGAAGAATAAAATCAATGCTTATGAAATATTGCTAGAGTTATACGAGTATTATCAGCCTTTGGCTGAAAGTGAAAACATATTACTTAAAATAAAAGCAGAGAAGAAACACTATTTTTATGCGGATAAAATCTTAATTTTTCAAGCCATGGCAAACCTATTGGATAACGCCATAAAATACGCCCCTGAAAGTAAAGTCATTACTCTAAGCATTGAACAGGCTCCCGGAGAAACGCTCATAAAAGTGACGGATGAAGGCAAGGGCGTCCCAGAAAAAGACATCAACACAGTAACAAAGCGTTTTAAACGCCTTACCAGTAAAAAAGAGACCTTTGGACACGGCCTCGGTCTTACTTTGGTCAAGGCCATCACCAATTTGCATAGTGGCAAATTTCACCTAGAAAACCATTACCCTGGACTGACTGTTTGCATTACGCTTGAGTCAAACAAAATCCATTAGAAAGATGACTCTCGAATCAATACGAACATCACTTGTTGCAAGATACGTGAAACAATACTGATAGGCTCAGCTTCAATGACTATATTGCCTCGCATAACGATATTCGGCATATTAACGTCTTGATCCATTGGTCTGGGCTCTAGCTTCACACGATATAAGGCTTCCTCTACCGCAGGGAACTGATCGTGGCCTGATGATATGGCAGCAATATCACCACCGTAAATCGACGCCATCTCAGGATACGCAGATAAAACGCTAATTCTAGTGTTTTCCATTTTCATAAGTGTTAGTTCTAAGCTTGGAAAAGAAACGTTTTCTGGTATAAAAACCGCTTTTGTACCCCTTGCAATCCTGTCATAGTCTCTCTCGGATACAAACGCTTCTACTTGTTGTCCAGTTAGAGACGTTAGTCTTCCTAATCGGCTCCCCTTTGCTAACCAATCGCCCTCATTCAGCGAAGGAGAAAGCTCAGCAATCTGACCATCGAATGCGGCTCGTAACGTGAGTTTTGACAATTGTCTTTGGGTTAACTCTAGATTTTGCTTGGTAGCAATAAGATCTTGTCTAACGAGCTGCAAACCAGAGGACGCTTCGTCATCAAAAGGGCTGACTCTTAATTCTTGTGTCAATTGCGCTATACGAATACTTAAGGCCTTAATTTTTTGACTAAGCTCTGGTGATGAAAACTCAAATAACACATCTCCTTGACTAACCTGCTGCCCTTCTTTCAGCCACTGCTTTTTTAGTTGTGCCCCCTCTGGAGCATACAAATGAGATTCTTGCTTTGCATGTATCACAGCGGGGGCCATGACTTCATCTTGCCAAGGAAAACAGACAAGAAAAATACTCAATATGGCGAATAGGGCACTAACAATAGTATTTTTATTAACTCTCATATCCTGTTTCATCTTTAACCAAATTTTTATCTCATCAACAATGGGTTTAAAAACAAACACCACTATCTCAACAATAAACAAAAAAATACCCAACAATTTAAAAGCAAAGTGATAGACAGCAAGTGCAATCCCTATATAAAGAAACAACCGATACAACCAAGTCAGAAAGCTATATATGAGTAATGTCTTTTGCATTGGCTTTGAAAAGCTTTCAGGGGCAACTTGGCCAAAAGCAAACATTTTTTCCCTTAGCCACCACCTAGCATAAGCAAAAGATCTACTTTGCAGGTTTTCTATAGACAAAAGATCCGACAGTAAAAAATAACCGTCAAAGCGCATAAATGGACTTAAATTAATCAATAATGACAAAATCCAAGTGGTGGTCGCTAGCATAAAGGCCAAGCTTCGAGCCAAACCTTCCGGTAAGAAACTCCATAATAATAAAGCCCAAGCCGCCACCATTAGCTCAACCGTAATTCCTGCTACTCCAATTAACAGGCGTTGCTTTTTCTTTTTTAATCGCCAAGAGCCAGAAGTATCTGTATAGAGAACGGGCCAAAGCACTAAAAAAGCCACTCCCATGGTCGCCACTTTACCGCCAAAATAGGTACAAACATATGCATGACCTAACTCGTGCAAGATTTTGGTGGCAAACAGAGCAAGTGCAGCCATGACAATGCCTTCTACTGAGTAAAAATACATGAAGGTGTGAGTGAATTCCTGCCACTGGCGACTAACAAGAAATCCCCCAACACAAACAGCAATCAGCGACAGAAAAATAAAAAATCGACTAAAAAAGAACTGAGCAAAAGGGAGGCTTCTTCGCAAGAATCGATTCGGTCGACACAAAGGAATACGTATGAAAAGATAATGCTTCAACAACCAAGTAAATGGGTTTGTCTGATTTTTTTTCGGTGGCTCTGATTCATCGGCCAACAGGGTAAGGGGATGAGACTTAAGCAAGTAATTACGTTTCAAGAACGTGCCAAAGGCCCGCACCTCATTGACACTAATATGCAGTGGCAAACTTTTATTAATGTCCGCTGCAATTTGCTCCGGATCTTCCAAAGCCCAACGAGCTAATATCTCGACTTCAGTCCAGCCAAGACGGAAAAAACGTCCACTTAATGGGTCTTCTAATGTCCAGGTAGGTGCACCAGAAGAGTCGGCAGGCCCCTCAAAGAGTTTTAACTCTTCTCTTACTATCCCAAACTCCGTAGATACATTTCTATTTTCCACTTACCTTACCACATTAACCATAAACGCAAGGTTGATAAAGGCTTTCTAAACAAATAATAAAACAGTGAAGTCGACTCTCCGTATAATTTCGCCACTCCCTTGTTGCCCAATCTCAAAGGCTTATCATGGTCAACAAAGTCAGCTGTAATCTGTAACGCGAACAATCCTTCCTTAGTTTGACTGGCCTGATAAGCAAGATTAGTAATGCTGGCATTAACTGGCTGGCTTGGGTCGCTATTAAGGAAGAATTTGACTGGAGTGCCTTTTGTTAGATCGATTAAATCATCTAGTGGTAGGGAGATTTCTAATGTGATTTCATCTGGGTTAGCTAACGTCATGATAGCATCGCCTAAACCAACAGGTTTACCCAGCCAATCAGCAGCATTGTCAAAGATTACCACGCCGTCCTTAGGGGCAATTATCTGCGTTCTTACCAGCTGTTGTTGAAAGTATTTCAACTTTGATTCTGCCAGCATCAGTTTACCTTGCAAAATCGCTATTGTTGCTTTTCGCTGCGCATCAATAAAAGACTGCTGACGCGTCATTCTTAGTTCCGCTTTTGCGATTTGATAGCTTTGACGAGCATTCTCTAATTCTTGTTGCAGTGCCTTTGAATCTAAACGAGCAATTAATTGTCCTTGTTTTACATTATCGTTAGGCTCAACCTTAAAATCACCGATTGCCCCGTCCATAGGAGAACGTAATACTAGAGGCTGCTTGGGCACCACATCCGCAGGGGCGATAACCGATTGGCGAACAGGTATAAAAGCTAATAACAAGGAAACACAAGTAATAATAAAAAGATAGACGGTTTTTTTCTTCAACCATTTAGACCCTTTACTGCGCTTTTCAAACATCACGCCAGCGTGGCCATAAGCGGCGGTTAAAAAATCCAACAGTTTTTTTTCTCTTAATGAAAGACTTGTTTCACGAGACATCAACAGAATAGCGATCAAATGACCATCTGGCGCTTTAATCGGTAACCAGATCACATGATTTGTAAAGTATTCAACAAACTGTTGAGCATCTTCTGACGATAAATCCGACAACTTAACATCATGTATTCGATCAGCTTTTTCTGTCGACAAGAGAAACTGAATTAATTGACTCAACCAGCTACAGAAAGGTGCATTAGAATCTAATTCAGCTAAACCTGATGCACCGACCAAACGCTTTGAAGCACATACCCAAAGATAACTTTGCTGATAATCAAGTAACGATATTGGCTCATTCAAACAACCAAAATACCACTCTTTTACTGTCTGGGCTGAACGTATTTTTTGCTCCAGCTGTATCAGTGTCAAAAGGTCACTTTCAATTGAGCTAGCAGCATTGTCTTTATCGTTAAGGCGCTTCATATACTAAATCTAGTCATTATCGAGAGAAGAAAAAACAGCATTGCCACTCATGCCTGGTAGCAGTAAGCCTTTATGGTGAGGTGCAATTTCTCCAACCACAGTAAATGACTGGCTAAGCGGATCAATTACAGCCCCTAAGCGAATGACTTTGGCTTGATATTCCTCACCCGTTTCATCTAAACGTATGTGAAAGCGATCACCAATGGAAATTTTGTTAATCCAGTGAGAGGGCACAATAAGAGCGACTTCATAAGCAGAAGTACTGTAAACCTCAAGAATTGGCTCGCCCTCTGAAACAAATTCTCCCTGCTGAACCAAGCGTTTTACCACGCGACCTGAAAATGGCGCCCGAATCACACAACGCTTTACCATAACGTGACCTATGCGGCGCTCTGCTTGTGCCATAAGCAAATCCGATTCCGCTTGGTTCACCTCCATCAGACTGATTGACTGCAGATTATTCAAGCGTTTGGCAACCGCTCGCTTTTGCTCTGCCACTTGCTCAGCTGCCTTGGCATAATCCAACTTTGCCTGATAAACATCACAATCAAACTCCACCAATGGCTGGCCCTCTTTAAACGCTTGTCCTTCACGCCATTGCAACTGTTTTATTCGCCCCGATAACTGACTCGAAAGCACCATTTGATCCACTGCTTGAAGTTGCACTCTAATATCGGTATTGGGTGACTCATTCAAATCCGTTGTCAAATTTGCTACTGCCTGAAGTTGAGGGCAAAACATACCGACAAACGAAATCAACACCATTAAAATAAATGTAAAAAAGTTCATTGTTGGTGATAATTTGTATAATCAATGACAGCGGTTCCTTGCAAAGAACCTACGCTCTCTAAAACAACCAGCTGGGGCTGCACTTCTTCAGCGCTTTCTGATTGCGTCTTTTGCTGCTCCAGTGACGCAGCATAAGGTTCCGACATATTGTTAAATTTCTGTCCCAACTCTTTAGCAGGCAGCACTGTGTCCTGACTTAACTTGCCTTGTTTTAGTTGTTCATCCTGAATAAATATGGACTGAGATAGGGTCTTAATATCAGACCCTTTTAGCACTTTAGGCAGAGGATCTAATCCTGCTGCTTTATATATTGCACCATATGCACTTTGCATATTAGAAAAGTTACGATCACGACTACGCTGAGCCAATACACTCTCTGTCGCCACTCTCACTCTTTCGACTAAAGATTGCGTATTATTCTGATAAGCACCGTTACTTTGATCCAAAATAGCGGCTTGAATGCGAGACAATTCATCCGCTCTTTGGTATCGATTATCCGCCTGTTTATACTGATGCCATGCCAAATTTATCTGTGCTAATACAGCCATTCTTAAAGCCTGACGCCGTAACTCAGCAACAGACAACTTGGCTTCCCCTAACTTTTTAACATCCGAATAAGAAAATACATTTAATAGATTCCAGCTGACCTGTACACCGGCATCAGCCCAATCTTTATTCAATGCATAACTGTTACTGTTATAATGCGTACCAACAAACAAAGAAGCACCCGGTAACAAACGCATAATAGAGGAACGCGCTTCTAATACAGCATTACGCGCTCGATATGCTTCTTCATTAATTTCCGGCCGATTCACCATTGCCAAGGATTCCAACTCTGCCAAACTATAATGCATTTCAAGTTGAGGCGTTTCTTGCTGGGCTAATTCAAATGTGGTGGCAGGTGGCAGATTCATTAAACTTGCTAACGTCGATTTAGCCGTTGCCAAGTCTCCTTCTAGCATCTCCAAACGACTGATCATTTCCAGCAAACTTTTTTGATAACGTAATGAATCTAATGGCGAGATTAAACGTTCCTGTGCAGTTTTTTTAGAAACCTCCAAAGCACTATAGGCATCTTTTAACGTTGACTTCACCATAGGCTGTAACGCTTGCGCAGTTACCGCATCCCAATAAGCTCCACGTACTTTTTGAATAATATCGGATACCACGGCCCTACGACGCTCTTCTGCAGCCAAAATGTTATTGGCTTGTGCTTTAGAACCAAAATAACCCACGCCAAAATCTAAAACGTTCCATGAAATACTTAGGTCAACAGAAGCAATGTTTTTATCTTGGCTGGTAGAAGACACTAAAGATTGTGTTCCAGTCGCAATGGATTTGCTTGAAGATGCCGATTCATTATTACGTCCGGTCCAACCTGCACTTGCCGCCACCTTTGGCAACATCTCATAACTTTGGAGATCTAATAGGTTATCTTCAGCCAATTTTTCCATCAAAGCCAAACGCTCCTGCAGATTATATTTCACTGCTCGAGCCATGGCCTCCTGCAAAGTAATTGGCTTCTCAATGGGCTCTTGATTCTTAAACATAGCCGTTCGATCCGCTTCCACTAAGGCAATTTTTTCTTCCCAAGTTATCGGCGTAGGCGTTACTGAACATGCTGTTATGCCCATTAATAATCCCCCCGCTAGTACTAGGGTTTGCATTCGCTTCGTTATGGAATAATGTGTCTGTGTTTTCACTATAAAACCTTATATTGACAAAGTTAAAATTACTGATTGGCACTAAGTTCAGCTAAAACAGACTCATTTGCAGCAGAAAACCCCACTGAGCTTGCTTGTTTTATTTGTTCAGAAAGTGGTAGAGCAGATATATTTTGGGTTAATTTATCTGACTGGAGTTTGACTTCCACTGGCACCACTGAAGTATTGCCATCTTTATCCACAACTAAGAGATGTAACTTAATTTCACTTTGATCTTCTAACTGTGTTTTATCTAGACTAAGTTCACCTGTTTCAGAGTCATACTCAATACCATCAGGAAGCCCTATGCCATCTGCGGGCATCACCGCAAGAATGGATTCCTCTTCGGATGAAAGAACACTGTTAATGAGAGAAATTAATGCGGTTTTCGTCTCCCCATTATTGAATAATGATAACGAGGTCACTGGATTTACCTGATCATCTTTAATGCTACTGATGCTTGACTGTGCGTCATGAGTCTCGTATGAATTAATTTGACTAGATACAACATCATAATCATTGTTAATACTGACTTCTGCTGAGCTATTTGAAATCACATTCGAGCTCGAAGCGGCTAAGAAACTTGAACTGTTTGAAATCACAATCGAGCTCAAAGCAGCTAAGAAACTTGAACTATTTAAAATCACATTCGAGCTCGCAGCGGCTAAGAAACTTGAACTGTTTGAAATCACAATCGAGCTCGAAGATTCTAAAAAACTTGCAGTCTTTGAGAAGAACTCAATGGTGTTCACACTTATATCGGAAGAAGACCCAGTTTGGTCAATGATGATATTGTTACCGATATCTTGATTTAACACAGTACTGCTTGCTTGAACGACTAAATTCACTTCAAGTGTTGCGATTTGCCCCTTAGAATCGGTTGCTGTGATCACAAGATCAAAACGCCCTGCTTCGGTAGCAGAACCTGAGATTGTATTCGTCTCTTCGTCATAAAATAGGCCAGCGGGTAAACCTGAGACATCAATCGTTAACGCTTCGGTGTCGTTAAATAAACTCGTAGGTAAAGTCAAATTTACCTGCTCGGCTTCCATAATAGAGTCTAAACTGATACTTCCAGTCACTACTGGTGCTGGATTCTCAGCGACTTGTAATCTTATCTCTAAAGAAGCACTACTCAACTCTTGGTCATTTACTTGAATATTAAAAGTCAGGGTTTCAGCCTGAGTTAACGTATTATTTTCGAAAGTGATGTTCCTAACTAACCTATTGACTTCATCCTGTGTCAGTGACGCAGATATAGTGATGGTTAATTGCCCAGAAACATTCGTGAAGGTACCGACAACCTGATCTCCATAAAGTAAATTATCACCATCCAGTGAATAACCACTTGCCGCTAAAACATTGAAAAGATCAGATTCTGATGCCTCCGCTCGTGAAAGGGTCACGATCAAACCAGCGTAATCATCAGCTGCAACCATTTCTTCATCAAACAGAGTCAATTCTGGTGCCAATACAACAGCATCAAAGCCAATTTCATACAGTGATTCTTCTCGACCTGTTGCATCATAAATAGTCAGAGCATCGCCTTGAAGGAAAACGTATCCTGAGCTAGAGATTGAAAGATAATTTCCTTCAGAAGAATCACCTGTCATCACTCCGGCTAACGTTAACTCTCCATTTTCACCAATAAGGTAACGAGACAAATTTCCATCCGACGTCAAAACAAAGAGCTTTTCGTTATCCGCAGAGACAATCACATCAGACAAATTGTCGACACTTACTACATTATTCGTTAACAATTGAAATGATTGATTTTCTGTATCATAAGAGTAGGTATAAATACTGGTTCCATTAACGGCATATATGTACTTACCATCATCCGTTGCAACTACATGGGATGTTGAGCTTAATACGGCACTATTGCCGGCAGAATCTTCATTGCCATTTCGAATATAGGCTTTCCAAGAAAGGCCAGAGTCTCCTTGCTCAAACACAATTAATGTGGATGAGCTAAAATTGGTCGTTACAAATACATAATTACCAGAGACCGTAATACTACTTGGCTGCCATAAGTAAGGTTCACTCCAAGCGCCAGCTATTGTTTGTACAAAACTTAACTCTCCAGTTTCGGAATTACGAGTCATTTCACCTAACGCAGTACCATTAATATAATAAAAATGCTGGCCGTCTTCAGACAAAACTATTTCTTTAATATCGCTTACACTGGAATCATTCGACTCATAGTCACTGACAATCACCTGTAAATTCGATAAAACATTGTTTTCAGATAATGAATATACCGAGATCACATCACCCTCATTACCTAACAAATAAAGGCTTTTACCATCTGATGTTGTAATAAGCTTGTCCACTGAATTGACACCATCCACTGCGGCCAGAGTACTTCGATATTCCCATTCTCCAGTGGTATCACTTAGCGTGAAAACAGCAAGGTTGCCATTACTGTCTGCTACATAAAGTACACTGCCATCACTAGAAACGCTTGAAGCACTAATGTTTTCCAGCCCTTCCGCAGAACTTAGCACTTCAGCCAATGACATCTCACCCGCAGCAATCGATGCATCCTTTGTTATCTCTGGGGCATCATTAACTGCTGAGATATTTATTTGTGCCAACAAAGCATTTGACGTCAATCCAAATTGATCTGATAAGGTTACAGACACACTTACCGTCGACGCGGGGCTCTCACTCGTATTTAAGTATTGGATTTGATTAAGAACATTTTGCACATCTTGTGTCGTTGGGATAACACCATTATCTTCAGTAAAAGTAATAGTTAGAACACCATCTGAGTTTGATACTGTGCCAATAACAACACCGTCTTTCGTCAAAGACGTTCCGCTGAGAGACAGTCCATTGTTATCCTCAAATAGCATTTGATCACTGGAAGTCACCTCTGAAATAGAGATGGTTAACTGCGCACCATGATAATTACCTAAACCATCGTTATAAGTGTCCATTTGAGAATCAGCGAGAACCGCATTAGGAAAGATCGCAGTCCCTGAGTCGTTTTCAGTGTAAGCTACCTGATCTGAGTTACTGGTAAGGGTTGGAGCCAAGTTTTCTTCTGTAGCAGTCGCCAAAGAAATGTGAGTAGTACTACCATAAACTGTTGTGTTTTCACCAATATCTGAACTACTGGTATACTCAACAATACTGAGGCTTACACTTCTTTCACCACTGCTATCATCACCAAGATATTTATAGCCTATGTTATCAATGACATCCGCTGCATCTTCAGAGGAAACCATTAAATACAATGTTACCGTAACCACTCCATCTTCTTCAGAAACAGCATAAGATATTCCATCTACCGTTTGTTGAGTGCCAGAAAAAGCTTCTAGGGTTATTTTTCCATTGTCTACTTTTAGAACGTCATCTTCTGACGCGCCAGTAACGGATAACTTCACTTGCCAAATGGTTTGATCCGACTCTATGGTTTCAATGGACGTATTACTAAACAAACTCGTGTAATCATCGCCCGTACGGTAGGTAATCTCATTTGTCGTCGTTGTAATTTCAGCTGGATTATTAACGCCAATTAAATTCACCGTGACACTAATTGTGGTTTCGTTACCATCTCCGTCATTGACCGTGATGGAAAAACTAGGAGAGTCACCATTTGCAACTGGATCATTACTCGAGTTGAAATAAGTAATTTGGCGCAATACTTGTTGTGCAGTAGCTTGCGTAGTGGATGTGGTAAAAGTAATAGTCAAAACGTTATCAACCACAGAGAAGGTCGCAATTTCACTACCATTTTGAAGAATGACACCATCTTCTAAAGTTAGGCTATTATCTGCTAAAAAGCCGTATTCATCCTCTTCAAGCGCTCCTGATTCCCGCGTCACGGTATAACTCGCACCATTATAATCATCTAACACATCAAGTTCGGAATCACTAATTAACCCTGTCGGCAGAAGAGCGACTCCACTTTCATCCTCTGTGTAAGAAACAGCTGGCACATCAAAACTAAAGGTTAAAACGCCATCACTTACGACAGCAAACAATTTACTATGGTCTGCACTTAAATAAGCTTCTTTAATACTCGAAAAGCTAACGCCTAGGTCATTATTAGAACCAGAAATCGTTTGAACTAAGGTTAATTCTGAAGTGTCATCCTGTAAGAAGACATCAATGTTCGCTCCTAACACGAAGACACCTGTGCCATCATTTGATAAAAGAATGCTTGTTGCTTCGTCGGAAACAGCGTAAGTGTTTAGTAGGTTGAGATGACCTTCTTCATCAAACGTCATTACCAATAAACTGTATTCACCATCATTATTTAATGCATAGACTGTCTTACCATCGGAAGAGATTTGCACCGATTTGATATAATAAAGGTCATCTTGACCTGAAACAGAATTTACAAAGTTTAAAGTGCCATCTTCATTTACAGTAAAAACCGTTACCGCACTGCTTTCACCGCTGGCTCCTACCACCAAGGTAGAGCCATCTTCACTGATCGCTATACTTCCAACCCCTGTCATTCCAGAAACACCCTCGGTGTCATTGCTGTATTGAGCTACCAAAGACAATGTTCCATCGTTTTCTTTAGACAAGACAATTAATTGATCTCCACCTGCCACATACAGATAACCATTAGATGCTTGTATGTCGTACACAAAGTCGGAAACACCATCGATACCAAAATTACTTAACTCTGTACTCCCTAAGCGAGTTAACTCACCCGTTTCCACATTGCGACTAAAAATAACCAAACTATTATCGTCTTCACCAAAAACGTAAAGATAATTTTGGTCCGACGACATAGTAATTAAACTCGCTCCAGCCAAACCTTCGTTCTGTATAACGGTATCATTCGTATAGGTATCTGTATTAAACTCTGAGGTATAGTTATAGTAAGTCTGCAACAGCGTAAGCGAACCATCTTCAGCAACACTGAAGACACTCAGCACAGATGAATCCGTACTCCATGTACTAGAATTACTGCTGACTGCATAAACAAATTTTCCATCCTCGGAAACAGAAACGTCCTCAGCCGCTGCCAAAACTCTAGAGTAAGTAGTTGAATCATAATCATCTGTCTTAGCAACATAATCAATGGAAGTGGACTCAACCTCTAGCGTTGCTGCCCCTGCAGCGTCGAACATCATTCTGGGCTCTAATGCTAGCGCAAATGATGAACGCAATGATTTAGCAAACAACATAGGAAAACTCCTGATTAAAAAGTTCTATCTTTTGAAAACGCATTATTTGATTAAGCGCACATAGTAGTTTTGTCGAATTTCTTCAGCGATCTCTTCTAACGCCGTCTCAATCTCAATTTGTCCTGCCGAAAAGCTCGACGCGTCAACAAAGTGAAGATTTCCGCCATCATTTGCGCATTCCCGTAATCCTGGCCCTGCAACCTCCGCAAACACAGTACGACCAAAGTCTTCAGGATCACCAGGACGCACAGCGAGCAGAAAAAATTTGAGATTACGCTCATTAAAACTTTGGCATAAATCATGAAAACGTTGTGCAGCAAACTGTGTTAAAACCGTATCCCCTGTAAAATCAGAAAACTGATCACGGTTAAAGTTATAACCATCCGTATCAAACCAATCTCCAGTGGTATTGGCCAACATAACGATGACTTTCACATTGCTGTTATTACTACTGAAATCCAGAGGTAATTCCTCATCTCCCCAGCCACTACTTCCGCGCATATTTGGCGACAAAGTCTGTGCAGCCCAGCTCATTGCGATGGCATAATTAACATTAAATCGCGTTGACATAGCATCTAAACGACTGTCGATATCGTCTAAATCATTGGTGAGGGGCAATAAAGGAGCATCAGGACACCCCCAATCAGCAACTATCCAGCGAGTATCCTCAGCCAGTTCACCTGGCCATAAATCAGGATTTGGTCCTGTCCAAAAAATAGGGTTAGCACCAGGACTGCCGTTTTCAGGTAAGTCATGTCGATAATAAACATTAAATTGATTTGCTGGCGTTTGATCCCAGAAAAAATTTTCCCCTTCTCCTAATCCGCGGTACATACATAACAGCTTTGCCACTCGATCAGGAAAACGATTGTCTGCCAAGCTTCTCACTTTACCCGTTTTGAAAAGGCTTCTTAATTCTGGCGGATTGAGAGCGCCTTCTGCCGCCCAACGCGTTATACGATCCGTATCTTCAGCATCATAAACACTTACCGATTGACTAAAAGGAACTAAAGACAACCAGACTCTTTGATTGCTTGAAACTGCATCATCGCCACCATTTAATAAAGTTCGAGCAAAAGATTTTCCCAATGATCGTAATGCACTAAGCTCAGACTCTGTCTCACTTAAAGTATTAGGCATCATTAACGCCACTTCAGTGGGAACAGAAACCACTTCCACCGTTGAAGATATTTCTAGCTCTTCTTCATTCGCTGACAATAAATCGGATTCCGCGGTCAAGGTCACTGTCACACTGTAAGTAGGGTGATCATCATAACGCCCTCGAGTAACAGTAACTGAGTCATCATCTAACTGATCCGACAAGGCAGAGTCCATGCCCAAATTATTCAGGACATAGCCCCGAGCTATGTCAACTAAATTCGTTTCTTCATCATTGTCGTTGACCAGCTGAATACGACCAATCGCTAAGGCAGCAGCGTCGGTAGCACGTTTTACTTGTGCTGAAGTATTGACCATTCGGCTAGTATCTACTGCAAATGAAATGGCGATCAAGGCACCTACCAAAGTCAAAACAACAAAAGGCAAAACCGCGCCAGATTCGTCTTTGATGAAACGCTTTAATACTGCTTTCGAATTAAGAAAAGTATTTTCTAGCCGAACTCTCTTCATCTATAACCACAACTAATCTCAAAACCTCACGTTGGCATGAGCTTAATAAAGATGATAATTATTCGCAATAAAATGAAGGCGCGGCTTTATTAACAATCATTAATGTTTTTAACAGGCACAAAAAAACTACTCTATTCATGGAGCTAGGGAAGGTGCGAATAAGCCTTCTGAGCATCAGTCTTATCAGAAAAACGGCCTATCAAGGCAAGAGTGAGCAGGAATGTTAATACCTTTCAATCGCTCTTAACACAGAGAGAACATTTCTCTGAAAGACCCGAAGGAGACCTAAATGGATGTAGGGGATTAGAGCAACGCAGGAGCGTGCTGCCGAGTGTGGACTAAGCTCTCTTTATTCTTTGTTACGCATCTTGCCAATATGTTCAATATTCGACGACGAAACTTGCCTCGAATAAAAGAGAGTGATCCTATCCTTACCCCCTACATGGATGTAGTGGATTAGAGCAACGCAGGAACACGTTGCCGTAGTCAGTGAACTTGCTCGTACCTTCCCTAAAGTCGCTTTCGACTTTTATAAGGATGGATATTCTTAAAAAGCAACTTTATCAAAGTTTAAAATAGGTCAAAGAGCGTTTTTGCTTTTCCGCCAATTCAGATAATTCGCTCGATGCTTGCATCGTCTCATTGATAGAAGTCATATTTTGGCTCACAGATTGATACGTCTGATCCGTAATGCGAGCAATGTCTTCTGTCACGCTTAATTGTTCATGAGAGGCTGCCGCCACTAAAGTATTCACGTCTGATATAGACTGAACTGCGGCAGAAATGTCTTCAAAAGATTCTTTCACCTGAGTAGCAAGACCAACGGATTCTTGAATCAAGTTTACATTACTGCCCATGTTGTTATTTGCGCGCTCGGATTGCGACTGCAGCTTTTCAATGATTTCTTGAATATTCACCGTTGATTCTTGGGTTTTCGATGCCAGATTACGTACTTCATCCGCTACCACGGCAAAACCTCGTCCTTGTTCGCCTGCACGCGCCGCTTCAATCGCCGCATTTAAAGCCAACAAGTTTGTCTGCTCTGAAATACCACTGATGACTTCTGTCACAGAGCCAATCTCAATGGCAAATTGACGCAATTCATCGACAATTTTCGCGGTTTCAGAAAAAGAGGCGTTAATGCGATCGGTCAACTCAATGTTTCTATCAAGAGTCAGCTTACCACTGGCAGCATTTTCTTGTGCTCGTTTCGCTTCTTCTTCTGCGACAACGGCTTTTTCACTAACCTCCTGAGAAGCCGAGTTAAGCTCCTTTAACGAAGATGTAATTTGTTCGATTTGCGTCAGTTCTTGTTGTGCGTTGGTTTGCGTTCCTTCCATCACAGAGTTCAACTGCAAAGAAGCCGCCGCGACATTTTCAGAAATTCCGTGAGAAGCTTTAATCAATTTAGTAAGCTGATCAGACAAATCGACAAAGGACAAATAAATACCCGTTTCTTTGCCTGTTTTCACAAAGGTCTTGGTTAAATCTCCATTTGCCATGCCTTCAATCAATTGGGCAATTTCTTGCGGCGTACCACCCACAGGTTTGAGCACCAACTTATTTATCACCATATATAAAACAAACAACGCAATCAAAATGCTGGCAAGGCTTAACATCAATGCAAATATCAGTTGCTGGTTAGCCTTAGCGTAAATATTATCGTCTTCTTCTAATACAACAAATTGCCACCCAACCGTTGCCAATTCTCCCCAAAAACCGGTCAATGCCACATCACGATTCATGCTTTTAACAAACGTAGTGTAATGAAGCTCACGATTGTCTTTATTTAGATCTTTATAAATGGGCCGTAATTCAAACAGATTTTTGCCGACATTTTCGGGGTTAGGAGCCACCAGTAACGTACCATCTGATGTATAAAGATACATTCCAGAGCGATCTGCGTATTGCTCCAAAACAGCATTAAGTAAGACAGTCGAAACAACCGCAAAGTCATCATTGACTTTTTGTGCCATAGCGATTATTTCATTGCCTGTTAAAGCTGATATAAAGGG
Source organism: Marinomonas sp. ABL3_031 (assembly GCF_056161265.1). Classification (NCBI taxonomy): domain Bacteria; kingdom Pseudomonadati; phylum Pseudomonadota; class Gammaproteobacteria; order Oceanospirillales; family Oceanospirillaceae; genus Marinomonas; species Marinomonas sp. ABL3_031. The sequence goes on along the minus strand of NZ_JBSWYU010000009.1, from coordinate 12,998 downwards.
CTTTGATATATAATGAGTTTTCCCTTCACGGAACAAGGCATTATAGAAGGGGCGGTTAAGATCCTTAGCATTAAAGTTAAAAATCTTACCTTCTGGTCCACCATACAACTCACCCTCTTTGTTCAGAATGGCAATAGAATCAGAAATGTCTTTCTGAGAACGAGTAAGTGCTTTAAGTTGCGTCAATCCATTAGCAGATAATTGATTTCCTTGAATATCATCATAGTTAAGTTGAATTGAGGTTAGCATTTTTTGATAACCTTTGACTCGGGCGGAGAGCTCAGCAGAAATAGTCTTATTTTGCTCTTCAAGTATGGCTTTATTCAGTTTCACTGACTCACTTCTAAAAGAGACATAATTAACGACTGTAAACAAGCCAACAATGATCACTATGATGGCACCTAAGGTGCCAAAAATTTGTTTTTGAAATCGATTCATCTACACAAATACCCTCTTGCTTTAAACTTCCATTTGAACAAGCAATCAAATGACTGATCTGCCCTTCAACACCATTGCGTTAATTGATAATCGCAATTCACCAAAGTTATATCAAAAAAATCGTCTAAAGACAGTTTAAATGTACATTAAAATGTAACAATATCTATCATCCGCGCTCATTTCTTTAGAATGAAGCTAGAAGTTACTTCGTAGGTTTGTTCCGCTGCTCCTGATAAATCCCCCGTTAAAGCACCCAGCTTGACTGAAGTCGTATCGTTATTGGTCGATACTTTGACAATCTGATCCACATGCTGGGCAATGCCAGTCGCTTCTTCCGCCTGTTTAGCAACCAATTCCACCAAACCTGCCAAACGCTGCTTGGCTGTTTCAGCGTCAACCTCCAGCTGACTAAGAGGCGTCACTACCTCTTCAATTTGCTTCACACCTAAGCGCATTTTTTCTTGCCCTTGCGACATTTCTGTCGAAATTTGTGTGGATAAGCCACTGATTTGCGTGATGATGGTATCAATAGAACTGGTCACTTCTGCTGTATTGTTAGCCAAATTACGAACTTCATCGGCCACTACAGCAAAACCTCGGCCACTCTCTCCTGCACGAGCGGCTTCAATCGATGCATTCAATGCCAGCAAGTTAGTTTGTTCGGCAATATCACGAATACTATTTACGAATCCCGTCACCTGAGCAGAGCTTTCATTTAATTTGGCTACCGAACGTGCTGTCTCTTCAATGTAAGCGGCCACCTCGGTAATGTCTGTTGAAGCTTGAGTGATAACATTCTTACCATGTTTGGCAAGATCGTGAGCGGATTCAGCTTGTTGACGTGACACATTGGCATGCTCCACCATGATACTGGCGCCTTCCGACAAAAACCCTACCGCGTTTTGGATATCGGCTGCCATTTCCATTTGTGAAGACGCCCCTTGTTGCACGTCACCAACACTGCCACGAATATCCTCCACTGCCAGCACCACAGTTTTGGCACTAGAATCAATTTTTCTTACCAAATCCGCCAAACTGGCACGCATACGATTTAAACTGGTAACAAGGTGACCAAGTTCACCTGTATAGGATCGGGTAAATTCATTAGATAAGTCACCACGAGCCACTTTATCGAGAAAAGCAATGATATGATTCAACGGATTGACAATGCTGCGAGTAATGAGTGTCGACATCACACCGCCTACCAACAAAGCCACCAAGCCTAAACTTATGATCAAATAAATCGCCAGTTCAGAATCCGTTAAAACACTTTGCTGTCGTTTTTGCATTTCATTACGTTGACGCTCAGACAAAGTATCGGCTGCACTCAAAAAGGTTTGTAATTGCGTTCGAGTATTGCCCGCCATTAACGCTTTCGCTTGCGCCAACTCACCAAATTCAAGAGCTTCTACGGTTTCTTGCAGGGCATTTTGATACACAAGTTTTTGTTTTTTTAGCGCATCAATCAATGCCATGTTTTGTTCAGTCCGAACCAATCCGGTCATGATGTCTAAATTGTCATCGAGACTTTTATTACGCGCATCAATTTCTTGATAAATGGCCACCCTTGCGTCTCTTTCTTCTAAAACAAACAAGAGCAGAAGGCGGCTCGCCAAACTTTCTGCGTCCAAATTCAGTTCACCACTGAGCTCAACCAGTGCCGCATTTTCATCAACGATACTGCGAATATTGCCAGATACCGTCTGAAAACGTGTCACCGATAAGAGTACAACAAGCGCAAGCAAGGCCAGCAATACCAAGAAGCTAGCTCTGAGTCGCCCTTTGATGGTTGCAAATCCCAGCATAAAAAAGTCCCCTAAGAAATTCTCATATAGTCCGACAAGACCATGGCCAGTCGGTTTTTAAGATTAGTCGTTGATGATGGGAGTTTCTTACAAAAAAACCAACATATTTTTATTATGTTGGTTTTTAAAGGTGATGATTACGCTTTGGGAAAGCGTTTAAAAGGCAAGGTATAGGCGATTAAAAACAATAAAGCGGCACAGACCACCACACTAGGGCCGGTAGGCGTATCCCAACGATAAGAGCTCCACAATCCACTGCACACCGATAGACAACCAATAATGCTTGCAATACAAGCCATTTGCACAGGTGTTTTGGACAATTTACGTGCGGTGGCCGCTGGGATAATCATTAATGATGTGATCAGGAGCACCCCAACGATTTTCATTGCAACCGCTATCACCAGGGCCACTAACAACATCAAAAGTAAACGAATGGACTCCACTGGGTAACCTTCTACTTTCGCCAATTCTTCATTGACCGTTACCGCCAATAAAGGCTTCCAGAAAATGACCAACAAAGCAATGACCGACAAGCCACCACCATAAATCCAGTATACATCCAGCTGACTAATGGCCAGCAAATCACCAAACAAATAGGCCATCAAGTCGATGCGCACTTCATCCAAAAAACTCACCGCCACCAAGCCAAGTGACAAAGCAGAATGCGCTAAAATACCCAATAAAGTGTCTGTAGCAATGATATGTTTTTTTTGTAAGGTTACTAAGACCGCTGCAAGACCAACACATAAGACGATAATAGCGAGGTTAAGATTGATTTCTAATAACAAACCTAATGCCACACCCAACAAAGCCGAGTGTGCCAGAGTATCACCGAAATAAGCCATGCGGCGCCACACCACAAAAGCGCCAAGAGGCCCTGCTACCGAAGCTACTCCTAAACCACCAATCAAGGCTCTGAACAAAAAATCTAACATGTTGTTTTATTTCTCCGGAAAACGAAAAACGCTGTGTTTTTGGTGATCAATGATGGCAATGTGCGTGACTATCTTGCTCAACTATATCGCCGTGATCGTCATGAAGGTGATCATGATGGTGAGAGTAAATTGCAATCGACTCATCCGCCCCTGGCACACCAAACAAGGCCTGATAAGCAGGGTGCCCTGTCACGTGTTGAGGCGTACCTGAACAACAAACATGTTGGTTTATGCACACCACTGTATCCGTCTTCGCCATGACCAAGTGAAGATCGTGAGATACCATCAGCACACCACAGCCAAGCTCGTCACGAATATTTTCAATCAGGTTATACAGCTCCACTTGACCGTTTACATCTACTCCTTGCACAGGTTCATCCAAGACCAGTAAATTGGGACGATTCAATAAAGCGCGTGCCAACAATACACGCTGTGTTTCACCACCAGACAACACTTGTACTTGAGACTGTAGCAAATGACCAATACCCAATTTTTCCAAGGTGGGCATAATGGCTTTTTTATCCACACCACGCACCAAGGCCAAAAAATGTTTCACCGTCAAAGGCAAAGTCGGATCAACATGCAATTTCTGCGGCATATAGCCTATACGCAAACTCTCATCAAGCATCACCTGACCACTTGTGGCTCTTTGCAATCCTAATAAAGTACGAATTAGGGTACTTTTACCACTGCCATTTGGGCCTATTAACGTAACGATTTCTCCTTCGTTAATGGTCATGCTGATCTTGTCTAATAAGAGACGACCATCAAATTCAATACCTATGTCGGTAAATTGGACTAAACGCTTGGTCATACTCTTTCCTCAGCTTGGACGTTACGACAGTCTGCACATAAGCCGGTTAACTCAATGGTCTCGGATCTTAACTCAAAACCATGTTGAGCGGCCTTCGCGACTAACGAGGCATGAATATCTTGATAATCAAACTCCATGACGTTATGACATTCATCACAAATCAAAAAGTATCCTTTGTGCTCTTTATCAGCATGAGCACAACCTAAATAGGCATTCATAGATTCCACTTTATGAATCAAACCGGCATTCAATAAAAAATCCAACGCCCGATAAACCGTTGGAGGTGCCGAATTAAAACCTTCTTCCGCCAATTTGGCCAATAGCTGATAAGCGCCTAGTGGACGATGACTCTCCCAAATCAACTCCAAAGCGCGACGTCGTACCTTGGTTAACCGCTGGCCTTGTTCTAAACATAAGGTCTCAGCGGTTGCCAAGGCGGTATTAATACAATCACTATGATTGTGAGCCGTTGTTTCACCCATTAAAAAGCCCTGCCCGCATTACTTAGGTAGCTCCAAATCATTGAGCTACTGATTAATATCAAAGCCAAAGCCGCGATAAAGCCAAAGACTTTAGACACCCGCTGACGCCAAACACTTTGCCCTCGACTCAAAATAAAACCGGTATCTCGAATCAACACACTTACCGCCGCCAAACCCGCGACTGTCATAGCGGTTCCCAATGACATGGCCATGGTCGCTGCCAAACCCCATTGAAAAATACCCGCACTCATGGAAAACAAAAGCACCAGCACCGCCCCAGTGCAAGGGCGAACACCGACCGCTAAAATCATCGCCCAAACACTGCGCTGCGCCACTTTTGTTTCTTCCTCTGCAACATGATGATTATGCTGCGCACAGCAAGCATGATCACCATGCTTATGGCTATGATCGTGATCGTGATCGTGATCGTGATCGTGATCGTGATCGTGATCGTGATCGTGATCGTGATCGTGATCGTGATCGTGATCGTGAATAAGATGATCTTGCGAATGGTCGTGTCCACAGCTGGATTTACCTTGCAGTAAACGCGACAGTATCCACACACCAATTAAACCCACTGCGGCAAAACTGGCAATTTCAAAAAAGCGAGAAATCTGCATAGCTCGACCGGCCAAGGAAAAAACTTGACCCAACACCACAATCAAAGCAACAGCCATAAATCCCTGCACAGCGGCACACAAAAAAGCAATAATAATGCCCTTTCGCATAGAAGCTCGACTGGCTAACATATAGGAGGAAATCACCGCCTTACCGTGCCCTGGACCCGCGGCATGAAACACACCATACAAAAAGCTCACCGAGACCAAACTCCATAGTAAAGCGGTACTGCCACCTTTGCTTATAGCTCTTACGAGCGACACCAGTTCGCGATGAAAATTGGCCTGCTGTGCGATGACCCACTGAATAAAATCCTGATACAGGGAAAAATCCGCTGCATACAAAGGTGAGGTAAAACAGAACAAAGACAAAAAGACGATGACAACATGCTTCGCCATACTGGCACTCACTTATATATTAGATTAATTATGTTATGGTATAACAAGTCTTACCTTAGGAGAAGTCGTTGCACAAAATCGTCACAAAATGGAATTTATTGCGTCATAATGAGTGTTACCCCCATGACACCATGCATAAAAATCTGTTCAACCATAACGCTAGAATCTGAGTTTAACATGACCGTCGCCGAGATAAGGATGACTTTAAGACATCTGTATACTAGACGCCGATGCTCCTCAACGAGTCAATGCAAGAAACTTAGATAACACAAAGGAAGGAGCAAAAAGAAAAAAGGATCTATTCCAAAGAGAAATGAACAGACCTCATACAAACTTACCAAAAAACAATAGGGATACGATCAGCGTTGGCTTAATGCGAGTTTTACACCAAATCCCACCAGTAACACGCCAGTGACGCCATCCATTAATTGCGCCACGCTTGGTCGCGCCAGCAAAACTCGCGCTTGGTGAATCATTAGCGCAAGAAACATTTGCCATACCATAGCAATAATAAAGTGAAGGCTCGCCATGAACAGAGATTGAACCAAAGCCGAATGAATAGTATCAATGAATTGTGGCAAAAATGCCATGTAAAAAATAATGGGTTTTGGATTCAATACATTAGATAAGATACCTTGTCGGAAACTTCCCCAATAACCAAGTGCCGGTTTCCCCTTCACACTAAAACTCAGCCCTACAGGATGAGCAGCACTGCGTAATGCTTGTACGCCCAGATAAACAAGGTATGCCGCACCCAGTAATTTGAAGGCGGTAAAAAGCCCTGCAGAACCGAGCAGTATTACGGACAAGCCCAGCGCCGACACCGTGGCATGAGCAAATAACCCCATACAAATGCCTAAGCTAGTAAGAAACCCTAAACGCCATCCCCCCAGAGCTGCGTTACGCATCACCAAAATGGTATCGACGCCCGGGCTCATGGTTAGCACACTAATCGCCAGCAAAAAAGGCAACCATTGAAAATGCTCTAACATAGAATTCCCTCAAAATGAGCATTTAAGGCTGGCAAGTTACATCCATCCAATAAGCCACAGAGATTTCTTCTGCTTCACGCTCAACAGGGGTACAAATCTCTGCCATGGCACCAGTCAAACGCACAAGCCCTTCTTCCACAGGTTCCATAGCGAAATACAGTTCATCATCACCAAATGCCAAACTCAGTGTGGAGGTTTGCAAATCCACTTTTTCAGGCAAATCGATGACCATACGAATCCATAGCATTTGGTCACGAATACGTACGTCCATTACTTGCACCTTATCTTGCACAAGATCGACACCATCGCGCTTCATTTTGATGAAAAAGCCATAGGCTTCGAAGCTTTTTAAGACTTCTAGCATGTCGAGCTTTTCTTGCCCTTCTAACTCTCCATTGGCATCAATATCGTATTCAGCAATTAAGCTTGTTGAAGTGAATAAGTCCAAACTCCAAGTGGCTTCTAGACGATCAATTTGAGTGGTATCAACTTTTACACGATATTGTGTGTCTACCCAAACATGTGGGTGAGCAAGCGCCACCATGGCAAAAAAAGACAACAGGCAAGTAATGGCAAAACGAAACATTATAACTCCGCAAGGGCAGGTACAAATCGCACCCGAGCTTCTAAAATACGCTGAAATTCCAGTGGATCATGTTGTTGTGATAAACGCTCAGGATCATGCTTGGCTCCGTGCCAAGCTTCCAAACGAGACAACCAAAAACGTAGCGCGGCAATGCGCAACATATGAGGCCAAGCGGCAACCTCATCCGCATTGGGCTCACGCTCATACAAATAAGCTTTCATCAAGGCACGATACTTATCCATATCCAGTTCACCAGTACTCAAGTCTGAACACCAATCATTTACCACAATAGCCAGATCGTACATCACCCATGAATAGCAGGCATTATAAAAATCAATAATAGCCGATAAATTTTCACCATCAAACAGGGTGTTGTTATAAAACAAGTCACCATGAATGGTGGTTTTAGGCAGGGCATCGTGCTTTACAATAAAGTCATCAAAAGAAGCGATTTGTGATTGTAAAAGCTCGGCTTGTTTTGTATTCAACTCAGGCAATAAGGTTTCACTCGTAGCATGCCACCATGACATACCACGATGACTTTCGCGCTGCTCCGGAAAATCCTTTCCAGCAATGTGTAATTTGGCTAAAGCAGAGCCCATTTGACGACAGGTTTCAACGCTGGTTTGCTCCAGACCTTCTCCGGGAAAACAATCTACAATAATGGCTGGCCTGCCTTTCACAACACGTAAACGTTCACCATGAATGTCAATCAAGGCCGCCGGCACATTAAAGCCTTTGTGCTTTAAGTGGGCAACCACATCCAAAAAATAAGGCACTTCATCGAATTCAAATTCTTCAAACAAAGTCAGCACATACTTTCCCGTGGTGGTGGTTAAAAAGTAGTTTGTGTTTTCGACACCACCGGAAATACCTTGAAACGACACTAACTCACCTAAATAATAATCTGCGACCAAAGTCCGCATGTCAGAGTCAGTAAGGGATGTGTATACAGCCAAGTTGTTACCTATTGATAATCATAAATTGAAGCAAGATGAAACCGCCTATGCTCCACAATAAGCGCTAAAAGGTCAAATGGGTTCCGGTTCAAAATAGCAAGAAAGCCACTTATTTCCCTATCAACCTAAACAAAAAGACATTTTGATACTAAGATACAACAGAGATTTACTTTGGTAGATATATAATTAGATGTATCTCAAGAGAATCATGATGCTTTTTCACCGTTTCAGCCTTATCCAAATAGTGTCGTCTTGGTGAGCAATATGGAGTATGTCTTTATAATGTACTCATAAGACAAGCTGAAACCTTAATCAGGTCGAAGAGTTCTTACATCAATTCCAAACTTTCATTGCCAAACCAGCTGAGCGTATTGAATTTGATAAACGATAAGTATCATAAAATTAACATTCTCATACCAGCGACTTATCGGCTACTTGTCGTGACTATCCTTTCTAGCTTGGTTTTTATTGCGCTATTTATTCACATTTCTACGCCTTTTGACCGACAAGCCTTTCAGCCTATTAGCATCTTTTTGACAAATACCTTCCTGCTGATTTATTTGCGCTTCGATCCCAAAAAAAGGGTTCATCAAGTCATTAAAATTTATGGCTACATTTTGCTTATCGTTTCTGTGCTCAACACACTGTATTACACAACAAGAGCTTGGCAGGGCGAAATGTCTTTTATTGAAAATTTCCCCCCTATTTCAGGCATGACCATTTTGACCATGACCTTGATCATGCTGATGATTCCTGAAAAGCTAAATAAACTCATTATTTTAACCTGGACTCTAAACGCACTGCCTGTTTTATTACTGTTAGCTACCCATCCTGAAGAATTACAAACCCCACGCGGTTACGATCTGTTATTTTTATTCGGCCCCGCTAGCCTATTGGTACTGCTGATTATTCCTTATCAACGCAGTCTGAGAAGTCATATGGATAAAATCCACTTTGATCTGAACAACTACCGGGAAGAAGCAGACCGAGATTTTTTAACCGATGTATTTAACAGAAGAGGACTCAATAGCTGGCTAAATGAATTAGAGGACGACAACCAAATAAGCGTCATGCTCATCGATATTGACCACTTTAAAGGCATCAATGACAGGTTTGGACATGATGTAGGTGACCATGTATTGATCGAATTCGCGTCACGATTACGCACCGTTTACCATGATACGCACGTCCTTGCTCGCTGGGGGGGAGAGGAGTTTATTGTTGTCATAGTCAATTCCACTAGGGACAAAATGCACATCATTAGTGAGATGTTTAGAACCGCACTCAGCCAATTGCCCTACAAAGCAGTGGGAAAAATCACCGCCAGCATTGGCGTCTCCCAAGTGTATTCCATCGATAGTTTTTCTACTATGGTAAAAGAAGCCGATACCGCCCTGTACATCGCCAAAAATCACGGTCGTGATCAAGTCGTGATGTACACCAGTTCGTTAACGGAAGAGCTGCTTTCCGAGCTTGCTCCCGAAAAAAATTAATTTCTCACCACACGACACTGTAAAATTTATTCCAAGCGCTTAAAATAAAACCCTCTTCGCCATTTTATATAGAGGTTTCATTTTGGCTACGGATTCTGCACAACAAAACACGCCCATGATCTTGGTAGATGGCTCATCATATTTGTACCGAGCTTTCCACGCGATTCCTCCTCTGACCACCAGCCAAGGCCAGCCAACTAATGCGGCACGAGGCGTGATCAGCATGATTCGTAGCCTCATTAAGAGTTACCCAGAATCCCCTATCGTGGTGATTTTTGATGCCAAAGGCAAAACCTTCCGCGACGACATTTACAGCGAATACAAAGCACAACGTCCCCCTATGCCTGACGAATTGCGTCTGCAGATAGAGCCCATTCATCGCATGATTGAAGCCATGGGGTTGCCACTTATCATTATTGACGGTGTAGAAGCCGATGACGTCATTGGCACCATCGCCAAACAAGTCGGCGAAAGAGGGCGCGACGTCATTGTCTCCACTGGCGATAAAGACATGGCCCAGTTAGTTACTGACAAGGTCACCTTGGTCAACACCATGACCGACACTGTCATGGACATACAAGGGGTGAAAGACAAATTCGGCATTCCGCCAGAGTTGATCATAGATTATCTGGCTCTGATGGGTGACAAAGTCGACAACATTCCTGGCGTACCAGGCGTGGGCGAGAAGACAGCCCTTGCCTTACTACAAGGCCTTGGCAGCATAGAAGACATTTATCAGCGTTTGGATGAGATCGCCGCGTTGGGCTTTCGTGGCTCAAAAACCATGAAGCAGAAGATGCTCGACAACAAAGAGATGGCGGAGCTGTCTTACACCCTCGCCACCATCAAATGCGACGTTGAATTACCATTCAATGCCTTGGAGTTAAGCAACAATCAAGCGGACAAAGAAGCCTTGCGTGAATGGTTCACTAAGCTGGAATTCAAAACTTGGTTAAAAGATCTGGATAAAGCGCCAAGTATCGGCAGTCCAGACGATACAGAGAGCCACCTAGATGGTCAAGCTACCGCCAGCAAGTCTGACATTGAAGTGCAGTACGATACCATCTTAGACAAAGCCAGCTTCACGACATGGTTTGAACAAATCCAACAAGCAGACCTAGTCGCCTTTGATACAGAAACCACCAGCTTGAATTACATGGTCGCCGAATTGGTTGGTCTGTCGTTTTCTGTCGAAGCAGGCAAAGCCGCCTATCTACCACTTGCCCATGACTATGAAGGCGCACCAGAGCAACTGGATCGAGACTGGGTATTAGCGCAACTTAAACCTTGGTTAGAAGACAAGACGGCAGCGAAAGTTGGTCAGCATCTAAAATACGATGCCAATGTGTTGAACAATTACGGTATCACCTTACACGGCATTGTTTACGACACCATGTTGGAGTCTTATGTTTTTAACTCCGTCAGCTCTCGTCATGATATGGGCAGCTTGGCTGAAAAATTCCTCGACCATAAATGCGTCAGCTTTGAAGACATTGCCGGCAAGGGCGCGAAGCAAAAGACGTTCAACCAGATAGACTTAGAACAAGCGGCGTTCTATGCGGCGGAAGACGCAGACATTACCCTGCGTTTGCATCAAGCCATTTGGCCACAGTTAGAAAAAACACCTGAGTTGATAAGCATTTTCAAAGACATTGAGTGCCCATTAGTACCCGTATTGGCTAAGATGGAACAAACTGGCGCATTGATTGACCCTGAACTATTGCATACCCAAAGCAGCGAAATTGCTGCCAAACTGCAAGAATTGGAAATCAAAGCCCATGAAGAAGCCGGAGAAAGCTTCAACCTAAGTTCACCAAAACAACTGCAAGTCATTTTGTTTGAAAAGCTGGAATTGCCCATCATCAAGAAGACACCAAAAGGTCAGCCTTCCACCGCGGAACCTATTTTGCAAGAACTGGCCGAAAAGTATGAGCTGCCTCGTATCATCATGGAACACCGCAGCTTGTCTAAGCTCAAATCCACCTATACAGACAAACTGCCAGAAATGCTGCAAAAGACAGGTCGCATTCATACTTCTTACCATCAAGCCGTCACTGCGACTGGACGTTTGTCTTCAACCGACCCAAACTTGCAGAACATTCCGATTCGTACCGCTGAAGGTCGTCGTATTCGACAAGCCTTTATTGCACCTGAAGGTTATAAACTGGTGGCAGCCGACTATTCGCAAATCGAACTGCGTATTATGGCGCACTTGTCACAGGACAAAGGCTTACTTAATGCCTTTGCTAACAACGCCGACGTACACAGAGCGACTGCTGCCGAAGTCTTTGAAACCACGCCAGAGGAAGTCACCACAGAACAGCGTCGTCGTGCCAAAGCCATTAACTTTGGTTTGATTTACGGCATGTCGGCCTTTGGCTTGGCCAAACAACTGGGTATCGCTCGTCCAGAAGCGCAAAAATACGTGCAACGTTACTTTGAACGTTACCCTGGCGTGCGCACCTACATGGACAACACACGCGAAAACGCCAAAGAAAAGGGCTTCGTAGAAACCATCTATGGTCGTCGTTTGTATTTACCCGACATCAAGGCGAAAAACGCCATGATGCGCCAAGCCGCCGAACGCACCGCGATCAACGCACCGATGCAAGGCTCCGCTGCCGACATCATCAAACGCGCCATGATCCAAATGCACCACTGGCTCGCCGACACCGACCTTGATGTTCGCATGATCATGCAAGTACACGATGAACTCATCTTCGAAGTGGCCGAGAAAGACCTAGCCGCCGCGCAAGCCAAAATCGTCGAGATCATGCAGAATAGCAGCAAGATTGACGTGCCTTTGCTTGTGGAAGCGGGCGTGGGGGATAACTGGGACGAGGCGCATTAGGGTTCTAAACTAACAAATGAATACGAGCAAGGTTCAGGGAAGAGCCTGTTTTAAACTTAAGGGATTAAATGGAAGCTACCATTCTACATAGCGACCTTTCAGTCGAATGGATGTCGCACAAACGAAGTAAAAACGCCTTTGTTACGACAACAAACGGCTCACTTTCATTTGGTATCTTTCCTAAAAACAACGCTCATTGGCCTGAACTAGAAATTAGATTGAAAGTAGGCTTTGCTGGTTTTAGAAAAGCAAGATCGGGAGCATTTGGTGTTAGACATATCTATGAAAAGCATAGCCAAGAAATTGGCATCACCTGCCCAAGCCAAGTATCGGGCTATATAGAATCTATTATCATTGAAGGGGCAACGGTCATTGTTGACATGGTGAAAGACAAAAACGCTGGGCTGGTCATTTTAAGACTATCTAAAGGCAAAACCTATTACGATATTATCAGTGCCTACGATAGAAAATCCCACCCTGGGACAGTTATCGCAATGATATAAAACAGACATAAAAAAAGAGCATGACAAATGCTCTCAGACTGCTGATAAAGTCCTCGCCTTCGTGCGGGGACTTTTTATAATAGTCTCATGCTTAAAGAACGCCCCCAAACCCAATCCACTTTAG